>NZ_AUJE01000022.1 GCF_000424065.1 Selenomonas ruminantium subsp. ruminantium ATCC 12561 | reverse complement strand
GAACAGGAATTTCCACCACAAACTGGAAAAACAGGGAATGACACAAAGCATGTCCCGCGTAGCCCACTGCATTGACAACGGGCCTATGGAAGGATTCTGGGGCATCCTTAAGCGGGAGATGTACTACGGCAGACGTTTTACCAGCAAGTGTGAACTTATGCGTTCGATTGAAGCATACATTCATTATTACAACCACAAGCGTGTGCAACGTAACCTTGGTATCTTAACACCAATAGAGAAACACACCTTGTATTTAGCCGCATAAAAAAGGCCGACAGACAAATCTGTCGACCAAAGAAATCTTATATTTTTTTATTGTCCTCTTGACGGGGAGCAGGTCATAGTTTCGTATAGCCTTGTTTTTATTATTTTCAGGAGATGTGTGGAACTGGTCAAAAAAATTACAAAATATGAGTAATGAAAGCAAATGCTGTTCGTATATATAGATAGAAAGAGATAAACAAACAGGGAGGCGAGCAAAATGAAACGGTATTACATCAATCAATGGAATCAAAAAAGCTACCGGCATAACCGCAGACGCAATATCCGCAAAGCAGGAGAGTACAAATGCGTAAAATGAACATTCTTTAGAGAGGGCTGTGAAGGGTGAGGAATCACCTCTGCACAGCCCTCTTCGTTTGCGAAATGGGAAATCTTTTTAGCGAAGGCGGCCTGGCGGAATGCTTGCATTTTCATAAAAAAGACATTACAATAGTATTCATGTAGCTTATTATGCTTTACAAATTAACAGGTAGTCTGGAGGCGGCTTATGAAACGAGTATCCGTGGAGCTTATTCCTCGCGATGAAGAAACTTTGCGCGAGGAACTTACGCTTTTACAGAAGTACGAAGGCAAGATTGACGTCATTAATATTCCTGACCTCTTGCGGTTTGACATTCGCAGTTGGGAAGGTTCGGCGATGGCGCAGGAGTATTTCCCTATGTCCATGCCCCATATCCGCGCCATGGATATTGATTTGGACAAAGAGCTGCCCATGAAGGATTATCTACGGGAAAAGGGCATCAAGGAAGTGCTTGTGGTGCAGGGCGACCCGCCGCAGCGCATGACCCATGAGGTTTATCCGACGGAATCTACGGACGTTATCCGCAAGTTCCGTGAGGAAATGCCGGAAGTGAAGGTCTATGCGGGCATTGACCAGTACAGAAGTTCCATGCGCCATGAGCTTTACCGTACCCGCCGCAAGGTGCAGGCAGGCGCGGCAGGTTTCTTCACGCAGCCGTTTTTCGACATGCGGATGCTGGAAATCTACATGGATATGCTCGATGGCCTTGATGTGTACTGGGGCGTATCGCCGGTGGTCACGGCGGCTTCGCAGAGCTATTGGGAGCGCAAGAACAACGTCATCTTCCCGAAGAACTTTGCGCCGACCTTGGAGTGGAGTGTGGATTTCTCCCGTCAGGTCATGGAAATGGCGGATAAGCAGGAAGCCAATGTCTATCTGATGCCCATCAAGACCAACCTGGAAGAGTATTTAGCAGGCGTGTTTGCTTGATAAAGTCTATTTGTGTATTTTAGGAGAGTGAATCATGTTTAAGATTCTGAAGAAAGAGGAGTTATCGCCCAGCGTTTACTCCATGGATATCGAAGCCCCGCGCGTGGCGAAGAAATGTCTGGCTGGCCAGTTCATCATTCTGCGGGTGGACGAGGAAGGTGAGCGCATTCCTCTGACTATCGCCAATTTCGACCGCAAAAAAGGCATCATCAACATCGTATTCCAGGTAATCGGTGCCTCCACGATGGCGCTGGCCGCAAAAGAAGCCGGCGACAGCATTGTGGACTTTGCCGGTCCTCTGGGCCAGCCGTCCGAAATCAAGAAGTTTGACGGCACGGTTGTTGTTGTGGGCGGCGGTATCGGTGTTGCGCCGACTTTCCCGATTGCCCGTGCGATGAAAGAGGCAGGCAACAAGGTTATCGCCATCATGGGTGCCAAGACCAAGGACATTCTGATTATGGAAAAGGAAATGTCTGAGGTAACGGATGAAATCCTGATTACGACCGATGATGGTTCCCGTGGCATCAAGGGCTTTGTCACCTATGCGGTGCAGGAACTCGTGAACCGCGGCGAAAAGATTGCCCAGATTACGGCTATCGGCCCGGTTATCATGATGAAGAGCGTTGCCGATGCTACGCGTGAGCTCGGCATTCCGACGGTGGTCAGCCTGAACCCCATCATGGTAGACGGTACGGGCATGTGCGGCGGCTGCCGTGTAACCGTAGGCGATGAAACGAAGTTTGCCTGCGTAGATGGCCCGGAATTTGATGCACACAAGGTAGATTTCCCCGAACTCATGAGCCGCCAGCGCATGTATCGCGATATGGAGGCTGAGGAAAAGGACCATATTTGCCGCATTGGTTTGGGGAGGAAATAAACGATGGCTTTGTCTTTGAAGAAACATGAAATGCCGGTGCAGGACCCGCAGGTTCGCGCTCATAACTTTGATGAAGTAGCTTTGGGCTATGATGAGGAAACGGCGGTAGCCGAAGCAGAGCGCTGCCTGCACTGCAAAGTGCCGCAGTGCCGCAAGGGCTGCCCGGTGTCCGTAGATATTCCGGAATTTATCGGCAAGATTAAAGAGCGCGATTTTGACGGCGCCATTGAAAAAATTAAGGAAGCCAACGCGCTGCCCGCTGTCTGCGGCCGTGTTTGCCCGCAGGAAAACCAGTGCGAAAAATACTGCGTGCTGGCCAAGAAGGGCGAATCCGTCGGCATTGGCCGTCTGGAACGCTATGTAGCGGACCGCTATATGGCCAAGAATGAAGAAGTAAAGCCCATTGAATATGCTGCTGATGCACAGAAGGTAGCCGTTATTGGCTCCGGCCCCTCCGGCCTGTCCTGTGCCGGTGATTTGGCCAAGAAGGGCTACAAGGTAACGGTATTTGAGGCCCTGCACAAGGCGGGCGGCGTGCTGTCCTATGGCATTCCTGAATTCCGTCTGCCGAAGGATGATGTTGTGAAGAAGGAAATCGACAACATCGCCAAACTCGGTGTGAAGTTCGAACTCAACTCCGTAGCCGGCCGCCTGTTCACGGTGGACGAGCTCATGGAAGAAGAAGGCTTTGATGCGGTATTCATCGGCACGGGTGCCGGTCTGCCGCGTTTCCAGGGCATTCCGGGCGAAAGCCTCAGTGGCGTTTATTCCGCCAATGAATTCCTGACGCGCTGCAACCTCATGAAGGCGTACAAGTTCCCGGAATACGCTACGCCGATCAAGATTGGCAAGAAAGTTGCTGTTATCGGCGGCGGCAACGTGGCCATGGATGCGGCTCGCACGGCGCTGCGTCTGGGCGCGGAAAAGGTCTATATCGTCTATCGCCGCAGCGAGGCGGAACTGCCTGCCCGTAAGGAAGAAGTGGAACATGCTAAAGAGGAAGGGATTGAATTTAAGCTCCTCAACAACCCGGTGGAAATTCTTGGGGATGAAAACGGCTGGGTTAAAGGCATGCGCTGCATCAAGATGGAACTCGGTGAGCCGGATGAATCCGGCCGCCGCCGTCCGGTAGCTGTGGCTGGTTCTGAGTTTGATTTGGATGTGGAAACGGTTATCGTATCCATCGGTACCGGTCCGAATCCGATTATTTCCCAGACCACGCCAGGCCTGGATACGACGAAGCGCGGCAACATTGCTGCTGACGAGGAAACAGGGGCAACGTCCAAGCCGGGTGTATTTGCCGGCGGCGATATCGTCACGGGTGCCGCTACGGTAATTCTCGCCATGGGCGCAGGCCGCAAGGCAGCTGCTGCCATTGACGAATATCTGCAAAGCAAGCGCTAAGCGATAATTGAATAGATAATGGGGAATCCACCTGGGCTTGGGCCTAGGTGGATTTGTCCGTTTTTTATTCGATTGATGAAAGTTATATAAGTAAGAAAAGAAGGAACGATTGATTTATGATGAACTTTGCGGCCATTGACTTTGAAACAGCCACGGGCTGTCGTAACTCGGCCTGCAGTGTGGCTGTCACCGCCGTGGAAGATGGCAAAATGAAGGATGTATACTACTCGCTGATTCAGCCGCCCATGAATAAGTACAATTACTTCAATATACAGATTCATGGCATTACACCTAATGATACCAAAAATGCGCCGACCTTTGCCGAAATCTGGCCGGAACTCAAAAGCCATTTGGAAGGAAAAATCGTGGTGGCGCATAATGCAAAATTTGATATGGGAGTCTTGAGCGCCTGTTTGGCGGATGAAGGCCTGCCGACACCGGATTTTGCTTATTGCGATACCGTAGCCATTGCCCGCAAGGCCTGGCCGTTTTTGGAGAATCACAAGCTGGATACCGTGGGCACGCATCTGCATATTGATTTCCACCATCATAATGCCATGGATGATGCCCGCACCTGTGCCGCAATTCCTTTGGCAGCCGGACAGGAATTAAAAGAGGATTCTTTGGAGTCCTTGGCGAAGAAACTGAGTATAAATATGTGTGTGTTTGGGAGAAAGGGGTATCGAAGATGATTTTGGTCAGTGCCTGTTTGCTGGGTCATAAGGTTAAATTCAGCGGGGGTGCCAACACCCATGAGCTGTTGTTGAAATACAATGAACGGGGTCGCTTTATCGCCGTCTGTCCCGAATGTTTCGCCATGCTGCCCTGCCCAAGGCCCGCGATGGAGATTCAAGGCGGCAATGGCAAAAAGGTTCTCACAGGCAAGGCGAAAGCCGTGGACGAAAACGGCATGGATACTACCCAGTACCTGCTGACGGGCGCCGACAAGGTGCTCAAAATCGCCGAGGCCTATCATGCCAAAGTGGCTATCCTTAAAGAAGGCAGCCCCTCCTGCGGTGTAAAGAAAATTCATGGCGGCAACTTTGATGGCAAAAAAGTCAAAGGGCAGGGGGTAACCACGGCGCTCTTGCAGAAACACGGCATTACGGTCTATTCGGAAAAAGATATGACTGTGGGAAGGCTCGAAGAACTTATCGCCGAAGATGCCAAGCGGGACCGAATATAATTACCATGACTAAGATTCGTGGCACAAGGCGCAGGACAGGCGGGGATAGCTGTCTTACGCTATGACGGGGAGCTGAACGGATTTTTGCCTTTAATTAAGTATCGTTGAAAGTCAAAACTCGCTGCGCTCAAACAGTAGACTTTCAACGATAGAACAGCGGTATGGCAAAAAATCCGTTCTTAACGCTCTCCGCCAACGCTTCAGCCAGCTATCCCCGCCTGCTCTGCGCTACTTTAGAGCTAATATTAATTGGGTGTATCATACAGAGGCTATAGAGAACGCCTTTGCGGACATTGACAGCTTGTTGGATACTGGCAAACATGCCTGGTAATTTCGTAAGTTCCGTTACACCTGTACGATTTCTACACCTTGTTTTTCGGCGGCGGCTAGGAATTTTTTATCAGCCTGCTTATCGGTGACCAGCATGTCGATGTCTTTGAGGTTGCAGACCTGTATGAAGGACAGGTGATTGATTTTTGTATGGTCAAAGACCACGACTTTCTTGTTGGCGCGCTCCAACAGGGCGAGCTTTACGGCCTGGTCGTCGAAGTCCGGGGACATGATGCCGCTGGCGTCGATGGAGGATATGCCCAGGAAGGCGATGTCGATGCGGAAGTTTTTAATCATGCGGCAGGTCAGGTCACCAAAAAATCCATGGGGGGAACTGCGGTAGAATCCGGGCATGGCGATGAGCTGCAGTTTGTCATTGGCAGAGAGAATATTGTGAATCGGCAATGAGTGGGAGAGTACCGCGATATTTTGCCGATTTTTTAATTCCTCGGCGATTTCGATATTGGTTGAGCCGGTGTCGAGGTAAATGGCATTGCCTTCCTTAATCAGGCCGGCGCAGAATTCGGCAATGGCATTTTTCTCCTTGGTCATGCGCAGCGAGCGGGCGCTGACGTTGGCCAGGGCGGCGGTGCCTTCATTGAGGACAGCACCGCCATGAACGAGCGTGACGATATTCATATCGGCCAGCCGGTGCAAATCCCGGCGGATAGTCATATCGGAAACTTCGAGCCTTTGGGCCAGCTCGTGGACATAGACGGCTTTAGCTTCCTGCAATTCCTGCAGGAGAAAGTTACGGCGTTCACGGGAATTCATTGTTACCTCCATATTTGACATGTCAAAATGTTTGTTTTCTGTTCTATTAACGATTATAACATGATAAATGCACAATAAATGCTGAAAACTGTGATTTCTGCACAGAAAGCGAACAAAAATATCTTGTGATGTTTCTGTCCGATATCTATAATGAAAGCAACAACCGGGAAAGAACACGGAAAAGAGGTAATGATGATGGCAGATTGCAGAACGAAAATCGTTTTTTCGGATATTGATGGCACTTTGTTGACGAGTCAGCATGAAGTGACCAGCCAGACGAAGGCGGCTGTAAAAAAGCTGGTGGCAAAGGATATCCCTTTTGTGCTGGTGTCGGCGCGGATGCCGGAGGCGATTTATCCGATTACGGAGAATATGGGAATCCAGATGCCCATTATCTGCTATAGCGGCGCCTATGTGCTCGACCGCGAGGGCAGGGAGCTTGCCAGTACCTATATGGCGGCTGAGCCTGTGCGTGCGCTGTTAGCGGAGATTGGCGAAAAATTCCCCGCAGTGACGGTAAATTTTTACAGCGGCCATCACTGGTATGTGACGGATAAGCAGGATGCGCGCGTGAAACGAGAGGAAGATATCACCTCGGCGCAGGCGGAGAAGGCCGATTTTGACAGTTTGCTCGTGCAGGGGACTTTTCCCCATAAGATTTTGCTGATGGCAGAACCGGCGGATTGCGCTAGTGCGGAAAAATATTTCCAGCAGCATTATCCGCAGTTTCAGGTGGCGCGTTCTTCGGATATCCTGCTGGAAATTATGGACGGAGCCGTATCCAAGGCCGCCGGTATTGAAGTTATGCTGAAGAATTATGGCTTGGACAAGGCCGAAGCGCTTTCCTTTGGCGATAACTACAATGACCTGGCGATGCTAAAGTATACGGGCATGAGCGTAGCAATGGGCAATGCTCCTGATGATGTCAAAGCCGTGGCGAAGGCCGTTACCCTGAGCAATAACGACAGCGGAATTGCTGCGTTTTTGCAGGCGCAGAAAATAATTTAATTTTTTTTGAAAAAAATTAAAAAAAGGGGTTGCATTCCTCGGAAAGGTGTCGTATAATAATATTCGTTGGTGAGACACACCAAGGAATTCCCCGATAGTTCAGCCGGTAGAACGGTGGACTGTTAATCCATATGTCGCAGGTTCGAATCCTGCTCGGGGAGCCATGGCGCGTTGGTCAAGTGGTTAAGACACCGCCCTTTCACGGCGGCTTCATGGGTTCGAATCCCATACGCGTCACCAATTTCGGGCGATTAGCTCAGCTGGGAGAGCGCCTGCCTTACAAGCAGGATGTCAGCAGTTCGATCCTGTTATCGCCCACCATTTGAAATTTAAGCTGCCGTAAGGCAGCTTTTTTGTTACCCAAAATCAAGAGGAGGGATTTCGATGACCACAGAGGAGCGGCGGGCAGAAGTCCTGCGGCGATTGCAGGCAGCTACACAGCCTTTGACGGGCACACGGCTTTCCCGGGAACTCGGGGTCAGCCGGCAGATTATTGTGGGTGATGTGAGTATCTTGCGGGCAGAGGGGCAGAAGATTTTTGCGACGCCTCGCGGTTATATCATGCCCGAGGATGAACCCAGCCAGCAGAAGGTCACGCTCGTCTGTCAGCATTCGGCAGAGGATATGGAAGCGGAGCTTAATGCCATTGTGGATAATGGCGGAGCGGTGCTGGATGTTATCGTGGAGCATCCGGTCTATGGCCCGTTAAAGAGCGATTTACTGCTGGAGAGCCGCCGGGATATCAAGAATTTCCTCACGAAGATGAAGAAATGTCAGGCCAATCCCCTGCTCGTGGTGACGGGCGGCGTGCATATCCATACCGTGCGGGTGCCGGATGAGGAGGCTTTGACGGCGATTCGGCAGGAATTGCAGGCTTTGGGAATTTTGGTAAATATTGCGTGAGCATTACCTTCGTAGTATAATGAGGTGTACTTCATTGTAAAGAGGGATAAGTAATTGAACGAATTGTTAAAGAAAATGCATACCTGGATGGATGACTATATGAATCAATTCGTCACCGATGATGAAGAAGTCATGCAGGGTATCCGCATCAAGAGAGAACATACAGGCTATGTGACCGCCATTGCCCGGGAACTGGCCAAGCATTTAGAGCTTAGTGAGCACGATGTGCAGCTGGCAGAAATCATGGGACTGTTCCATGATGTGGGCAGATTCCGGCAGTACAGCATTTACAAGACCTTTAATGACGCGCAGTCGGAAGACCATGCGGATTTAGGCCTCAAGGTGCTGGCCGAGGAAATGCCGTATATGGCAGATTTATCTGCTGAAGATGCGGATTTGGTTCGCTATGCCATCAAGTATCATAATAAGAAGGAAATTCCTGCCGATGCCACGGGCAAGTATCTGCTTTTTGCCAAACTCCTGCGGGATGCGGATAAGTTGGATATTTATCGCGTATTGGCGCCGTTCCTTGACCCGGAAAATGCGGATAAGGCGCCCAAATTTATGAAATCGAAATCCACAGACCTCATCAGTCCGGATTTTATTGATGCTTTTGTGGAAGGCAAGCAGGCGGATTACCATATGCTCAAGACCTTGGGTGACCGCAGACTGGTACGCCTCTTGTGGGTTTATGATGTGAACTTTGGCTGGACGCTGCAGAAGATGGTCGAGCGTGGCTATATTCAGAAAGTCATTGACCACCTGCCGGAGCAGGAGGGCGTACAGGTTGGTATTGACCGCCTGTGGGCATATATAGAGAAGAAATGCGCGGCACCGGATGTTGTGCCGGCGTAAATAAAGGAGAGAATATAATGGCAGAAAATACGACAATCGCCACGAACTTTGTGCAGAATGCGATTGAGGAAGACCAGAAGAATGGCAAATACACCGAGGGGATTCACACCCGTTTCCCACCCGAACCCAATGGCTATCTGCATATCGGCCATGCAAAATCCATCTGCCTGAACTTTGGCTTGGCAGAGTACAACCACGGCCTTTGCAACCTGCGTTTTGACGATACCAACCCGACCAAGGAAGACACGGAGTATGTGGATTCCATTCAGGAAGATATCCGCTGGCTGGGCTTTTCCTGGCAGAATCGTATGTACTATGCCTCGGATTATTTCGATAAGCTCTATGATTATGCCGTAGAACTCATTAAAAAAGGTCTGGCCTATGTCGATGATTTGACGGCTGACCAGATTAAGGAATATCGTGGCACGCTGACGGAGCCGGGTAAGGAAAGCCCGTACCGCAATCGCAGCGTGGAGGAAAACCTCGATTTGTTCGCCCGCATGAAGGCTGGCGAATTTGCCGATGGGGAAAAGGTGCTGCGCGCCAAAATCGACATGGCTTCGCCGAATATGGTGATGCGCGACACGGTTATCTACCGTATTGCCCATGCCCATCATCACCGCACGGGTGATGCCTGGTGCATCTATCCGATGTACGACTTTGCCCATCCGCTGTCTGATGCCATCGAGGGCATTACGCATTCCGTCTGCACGCTGGAATTTGAGGAACATCGTCCGTTCTATGACTGGCTGCTTGAAAATCTCGGCTTTGACGTCAATACCCGTCCGCGTCAGATTGAGTTTGCCCGTCTGAACCTCACGAACACCGTAACCAGCAAGCGCAAACTGCGTCAGCTCGTGGAAGAAGGTCATGTGCGCGGCTGGGATGACCCGCGTATGCCGACCATTTCCGGTCTGCGCCGCCGTGGCTTTACGCCGGCTTCCCTGCGCAAGTTCTGCGAGGAAATCGGTGTAGCCAAGGGCAACAGCCTCGTCGATGTGGCGATGCTCGAATCTTGCGTGCGCGCTGACCTCAATGAAAACGCTGACCGCATTATGGCAGTGCTGCGTCCGTTGAAGGTCGTGATTACGAACTATCCGGAAGACAAGGAAGAATGGCTCCTGGGGGACAACAACCCCATGCATGGCGGCCATCGCTTCATTCCGTTCTCTCGTGAAATCTACATTGAACAGGAAGATTTCATGGAAGATGCGCCCAAGAAGTTCTTCCGCCTGAAACCGGGCGGAGAGGTTCGTCTGAAACACGCTTATATCATCAAATGTGAAGAAGTCATCAAGGACGAGCAGGGCAGTGTCGTAGAGCTGCGCTGCACGGCTGACCTCGATTCCAAGACGGGCGGCGCAACTGCCGGCCGCAAGGTCAAGGGCACCATTCACTGGGTAGCAGCCAAGACCGCCCTGCCGGCAGAAGTACGTCTCTATGACTACCTGCTGGAAACCGATGAAAACGGCAATCTGCCGGACGATTTCATCGGCGCCCTCAACAAGAATTCTCTGGAAGTTATCGACAATGCCCTGCTTGAGCCCAGCGTGAAGCTGCAGGCTGCCGGCAAGCATTATCAGTTCCTGCGTACGGGTTACTTCGTGATTGACCCGGATACCACGCCGGACAAGCTGGTCTTTAACCGCGTAGTTGGTCTGCGTGACAGCTGGGCGAAAGAAAAGAATAAATAATTTTTTAGGGATGACGAAAAGAAAGAAGGGGAAGAATTGACTTCAACAACGATAGCCATCGTTATCTTCGTGGCTGCGTATGCCTTGATTATCTCGGAGAAGGTACATCGCACCATTGTGGGTATCTTTGGCGCTATGCTGATGATTCTCTTCGGCATCATCAGTCAGGAAACCGCCATTCATCATATTGACTTTAATACCTTAGGGCTCTTGATGGGTATGATGATTATCGTCAATATCACCAGTGAAACGGGACTCTTTAACTTCCTTGCCATTTGGGCGGCGAAGAAGGTCAAGGCTAAGCCTGTGGCGCTTTTGGTGGCGCTGTCCACCATCACGGCAGTTTGCTCGGCCCTGCTCGATAACGTGACCACGGTGCTGCTGACCGTGCCCATCACGTTCAGTATTACGTCGCAGCTTAAAGTAGATGTAAAGCCCTATCTGATGGCGCAGATTATCTCGTCCAACATCGGCGGCACGGCGACTCTTATCGGCGACCCGCCAAACATCATGATTGGCAGTGCCGTGGGCCTGAGCTTTATGGACTTCATTCAGAACATGACGCTGGTATCGGTCGTTATCTTCATCGTCGTGCAGGGCGTTCTCGTAGCGCTCTACGGCAGCAAGCTCAAGACTACGCCGGAACTGCAGGATAAGGTTATGCGCCTCAATGCCAAGAGTCAGATTGCTGACAAGGCCCTGCTCAAAAAATGCCTGGGCGTTATCTTCTTCACGATTACGCTCTTTACCCTGCATGGTGCTTTGGGCCTCGAAACGGCTACGGCAGCGCTTACGGGCGCAGGCCTGTTGCTCCTGATTACCTACACCCGCAATGAAGCCATGATTGCTAAAGTCCTCTCCAAGGTGGAATGGCTGGCGATTTTCTTCTTTGCCGGTCTGTTCGTGCTCGTCGGTGCACTGGTGGAAACGGGCGTAATCAAGGCTATGGCGGCAGAAGCCCTGGCGCTGACCAACGGCAATGTGCCCATGACGGCTATGCTGATTCTCTGGATGAGTGCCATTGCTTCGGCCTTCATTGATAACATTCCCTTCGTGGCCACATTGATTCCTTTGATTCAGGATATGGGCCAGATGGGCCTTTCCAACCTCGAACCCATGTGGTGGAGCTTGGCGTTGGGCGCCTGCCTCGGCGGCAATGGTACCCTTATCGGTGCCTCGGCTAACGTGGTTGTGGCATCGCTTGCCGCACAGCACGGCAAGCAGATTTCCTTCATCGGTTTCATGAAGGTTGCTTTCCCGGTGATGATTCTCACCATCATCATGGCCAATATCTACATCTGGATTTGGCATCTTTAATGACAAGAACATAGCAAAATGCTCTGTGTGTAGAAAACACGCAGAGCATTTTTTGTATTGCAGGTATTTCGGAAATTTTGTCGAATAACGTATAAGAATGTATCATTTGATTGGTTTAGGCGGCTGGGGGGGATTCTGCCCGCCGGCCGCGGCGAGATTATCGAGCTCATCCCAGGAAAGTTCCCGCTTCTGGGCACGCATATCATATAACTTGGCCTTCAGGCTGTCTTTGACCTTGCTGAAACGGGAAAAATCTGTTGTTTGCAGTTCACGTTCAATATTCATAATAGCGTCACTCCTATCTGTTATCTTCATTCTACCATAACATACGATTGAATGGATAGATTATTACAGATTTTGGAAAATTTTTGGAAAAAGTTTGAGGATTTTTATGAAAAATTATTTTTATTTGGGCATCGGCATTATTATTACCTTGATTGTAGGCTTGCTGGGGTATGGTGTATATATGAATCAGCGGGGGGAAAGTGAAATCGCCCAGCGGATGGAGAATTTGCGGCTGCCGCTTACCGGAACGGAAGTTCGGGAACGGGAGATAACGCCGATGGTGGAACTGGAGCTGGCCAATCTTTACTGCGATGACATGACCGATGTGATTGCGCGGGAAAATGGCCGTGTTACGCAGGTATTTGTGGAAAAACACAGCAATGTTACAGCGGGAAAGCCCTTAATGCAGTTGGTGGATGAGGATATCCCCTTGAAGCTGAAACAGGTGGACAGCGATATTTTGGAAGCGGAAGCTCAGCTCATGAAAACGCGTAATTCCTATAATCGTTATAAACAGCTGCGGGAATCGCAGGCAATCTCAGCGGAAAAATACGATGAAACCGAAGCAGCCTACAAGGCGGCGCAGGCGAAACTATCGAATTGTGAGGCCGTACGGGAGCAGCTGCTTGTGCGGCAGTCCCGGCAGATGGTCACGTCCTCCATTGATGGCGAGGTCTTGCGGCTTTACCAGTCGGAAGGTGCTTATGTTACGGCGGGCACTCCCGTAGCTTTGGTCGGGGATTTCAGCAAGATGTATTTCACGGTACCGGTGGTGGATGAGCAGGCGCAGCGGATGGAAATTGGCCGGCAGATCAATCTGACCATTGCCGGAGGGGCTGCCTCCGTGCTGGGGGGCGAGGCACTGCCCAAATCGTATGGTGCCAATTATTCGGCGGGCAATTTAGGCGATGAACAGGTATTTACTGCTGTGGTGATTAAGATAACGCCGGGGCTTGATGAGCCGGCAACGGTGCGGCAGGTGGTTTGGCAGATTGACAACCGCGTGGGGCTGTTGGAGCCGGGGGCTTATCGGAAACTGCGCCTGTACTCGGATATCCCCCGCAAGTGTCTGGCTGTGCCCGTGGCGGCTTTTGTCGATGAATCCCATGATCGGGTAGCGGTGATTGAGGCGGATGGCCGCTTAGGGTTCCGGGACGTTACGACAGGTGTATCGGATGGTAATTATATAGAAGTAATTTCCGGTCTGCAGCCAGGGGACATCGTCATCACAGCGGATACGGAAGGGGTAGCGGCAGGTACAGAGGTAGAATTGACTATTGAGGAAAATTAATTTTCCCGGTTTGTAATAATTTACTGAATCAGGTGTGGTTTTGTTTGGGGAGGATATTTGGTTATGGCAGATGGCAGCAAGATTTTTAGCAAGGCAGCGCTTGATAAGCTGCGTTCGCCAGACCGGCTCGATATGCTTCTGCCAATCACGACGCCCATTGGCTGGATGGGATTGATTGCCGTAGGCCTATTGCTGCTGTCCGTCGTTTTGTGGTCAATCTTTGGTTCCTTTACGGAGCGGGCTGATGGCAAGGGGATGATTATGGATTCAGGCGGTGTGGCGACGATAAATCATGTGGCTGGAGGAAAAATTGCCCATCTTTATGTGCGGGATGGTTCGACCATTAAGAAGGGCGATCTGATTGCCCGCTTAGAGCAGCCGGAGCAGTCAGCGGACACGAATATGGCGCAGTATGGCCCGCAGCTGGCCGGCAGCATGAAGGATACAGCCGACAGGGTTTACCAGTATCGGGCAAAACTCTATCAGCAGGTAGTGTCCCGCGATATTGTCAGTGATTATGACGGCATTGTGGAAGAAATCATGGTGCGCAAGGGCAGTGTTATCAATAGCGGCAGTCCGATCTGTACGGTGCGGCTGACGAAGAAGCGCAGTGACCTGACGGGGATTATGTATGTGCCGGTGGACAAGGGCAAGCGCATTGAACCGGGGCAGACCATTCAGCTGGTGCCCAATGGCGTAGATGTGCAGGAGTCCGGCAGTCTTATCGGTGTCGTGCGTACAGTTTCCAATTATCCGGTACCACTAAAGTCCATCGAGCAGCGGGTCAGCAATCCGGAGCTCGCGCAATGGCTGATGGCCAGCGGCCAGGGGGCTGTCGTGGAAGTGAGTTTTGTGCTGGTGAAGGATGAGAACAATCCTTCGGGGTATCTATGGACTTCCTTTGTGGGCGAACACAAGCCGGTGACGGCAGGCAGTTTCTGTACTGGCTCAGTGATTATTGAACGGCGGCCGCCGATTGAAAAAGTATTTTATCGAATCAGCCAGTGGTTGCGTAACAGGTGAGTCAGATGGTGATGGATTTTTTGCGTAATTTTGGGAACAAGCAGGGCAGACGGGTAAAGGTCCCCACGGTTTTGCAGATGGAAGCCACGGAGTGCGGGGCGGCTTCGCTGGCGATGATATTGGCTCACTATGGACTATGGATACCGTTGGAGAAGCTGCGGGCGGAATGCGGGGTAAACCGCGATGGCAGCAAGGCCAGCAATGTAATGCGGGCGGCCAAGGCGCGCGGCTGTGAGGTACATGGTTATCGCTGGGAGGCGGAGAGTCTGCGGGCGGAGCAGGATTTTCCGCTGATTATCCATTGGGAGTTTAACCATTTTTTGGTACTGGAAGGGATTATTGGGGATACGGTGTATCTGAATGACCCGGCAATGGGACGGCGTACGGTGCCTTGGGAGGAGTTTGTGACATCCTATACGGGGATTGCGCTGACCATTCGGCCTGCGGAGGGCTTTAAGCCCGCGGGCCATCGCTACAATGTCTTTAAGGCGGTGGCCGAAAAGCTCTGGGAGGATAAGTGGGGAATGACCTTCCTCATTTTGCTGGGCCTCTGCATGATTGTGCCGGGGCTGGCTGCGCCGGTATTCAGTCAGGTATTTTTGGACGATATTCTTACGGGGAAGCACCGGGATTGGATGGTCAACCTCTGTTTGGCAATGACCGTATCCTTTATTGTCTCGGCGGTGCTGACCTGGCTGCGGGCGGTGCTGCTCACCCGCTGGCAGCGCAAGCTGACATTGGCGGATTCATCGAGCTTTTTCTGGCATCTTTTGCGGCTGCCCATGCAGTTTTTCCATCAGCGCTATGCTGCGGAAGTGGCGGGGCGCATCTCCATGAATGAATCTGTGGCAGGGGTGCTCTCAGGCAGCGCTGCCACTGCGGTATTAGATGCTTTTGTGGCGCTGTTTTTCCTGCTGCTGCTCCTGCAGTACAATATGCTGCTTACGCTAATCGGCGTCTTGTTTATGGTGATGAATATTGCGGTGCTGATGTTGACCCGGCGGCATCTGACGGATTTGGCCATGCGGATTCAGCAGGATGCGGGCAAGGAATACGGTGCCAGCATCAATGGGCTGACCATGATTGACAGCATCAAGGCCAACGGCAACGAGGGTGATTTCTTTATGAAATGGGCCGGCTATCGGGCCAAGGTCTTGAACGGGATGCAGGAAACGCAGCTGTGGATGCTGTCCGTGACCATGCTGCCGACACTGCTTGCTGGGCTTAACGGGGCGCTTATCATGACCTTTGGCGGTTTTTCCATTATGGATGGCGCCATGACGGCGGGTATGTTTGTGGCCTTTCAACATCTGATGGGCAGTTTTCAGGCGCCTGTGGGCAATCTGACGGGGCTCTATACCAGTCTGCAGAATACGGAAATGCAGATGCAGCGCCTTAACGATGTGCGCCGCTATGAAGTGGATGATTTGAACTATCCGCAGACGGAAGTTAAAGATTTCCCCAAGCACCGTCTGTCCGGGGAGCTGGAACTAAAGCATGTCAGCTTTGGCTACAGCCCCTTAGAGCCGCCTTTGCTTACAGATTTTAACCTGCACTTGCAGCCGGGGCATTGGGTGGCGATTGTCGGTGCTTCGGGCAGCGGCAAGTCCACGGTGGCCAAAGTCATTACGGGGCTTTATGAGGAGTGGGGCGGAGAACTGCTCTTTGACGGCTATCCCCGGCGGCAGGTGCCGCGCAGCGTGATTACGACGTCGCTGGCTGCGGTTGACCAGGATGTATTCCAGATTACTGGTACTGTCGGAGAAAATATTGCACTCTTTGACCGCTCTTTGCGGCAGAGTGATATTGTGCGGGCGGCCAAGGATGCCTGCATCCATGAGGATATCCTGCAGGTTGAAGGCGGCTATGATGCACAGGTTTCGGAAGGCGGGCTTAATTTTTCCGGCGGGCAGCGGCAGCGTCTGGAGATTGCCCGGGCGCTGGCGGTGAATCCGTCCATTCTGATACTCGATGAGGCGACCAGTGCGCTAGACCCCATTACCGAGGAAAAGGTGCTGGAAAATATCCGTCATCGGGGCTGTGCCTGTGTGATTATTGCCCATCGGTTGTCCACCATTCGCGATGCGGATGAAATCATCGTGCTCGAACATGGGCAAATTGCCGAGCGGGGGCGTCATCGGGAGATGATGCAGCACGATGGCCCTTATAGGCGGCTTATTGAAGAACGCAGCAGCAAGTGATAGATAGATTGTGATGTGATGTTATGGAATTACAGGCGGGCAAACGCTGGCGGCTGACAAATGAAGATGGTTTCCTGCAAATTGCTGCCGGACAGGTGGAGGTTTACGCCGTCACCCGCGAAGGGCGGGATTTTCGGCAGGCTTATTTGCTGACTTTGACAGAAGGTGCAGCCATTTTCCCGGCAATGGACGAGTTTGCGGAAATTGATTTTTTGCTTTATGCGGTAAAAGACAGTGAACTTATTGAGCGCCCGTTTGCAGCGGTTGAGCCGCAGGAATTGCAGCCCCTTATGCAGGCCTGGTTTAAGGCTCTGGGAAAAATCGGCTGGCTCAGCCGATTGGCGGCTTTAGGTGATGATTTGTTATCACTTTGGGGCAAGGGCGATGTTTTGCAGGGACCGTTTGTCGGCACTTCTGCGCTTATGGCAGATTTTATGCAGCAGCAGCGGATTTTTTCCATGCTGCAGGGAATGCGCTTTTTGTCAGCGGATAAGCGGCTGAGCAGGCGGCAGAAAATCATCGAGCGCCAGAAAAAATGGCTGGTGCATGATGCCATCAGCATGCTCCTGGGCGAGGAGGAAATCCTTTACGAAGAAAGCAGTATGGAGCAGGGAGGCAAGGCGGTAGACGAGACGGCCTTTATCCTCCGGCTGGTCATGAAAGTGCTGTCCATGCCAGAAGCGGATTTGAATTTGTCCGCTGATATTGCCAAAAAGCTGGATTCCCTGTCGCTGCTGCGGCGGCTGGCCCAAAAGGCCAATATCGAACTGCGGCTGGTGAAGCTGGAGGGAAAGAAATGGTATCGCCGGGACAGTGGTGTCCTGATTGGTTATTATGGGGAGGATAAGGAAATTGCCGCCCTTATTCCCGATACTCCGCATAGTTACCGGATGATAACGCGCAAAAATCCTGCGGGCATACCGCTCACTGCGGAAACAGTGAAACAGTTAGACGAGGATGCCTTTGTCTGTTATGCCGGTTTTCCACGGCGCAAGCTTAAAATCAGCGACCTGTTGCGCTTTATGTTTCATCAGTGTTGGAAGGCCGATTATCGGACGATACTTTTGGTGAGTTTTTTTGCCGGTTTGATTCCGCTGGTCAGTCCGATTATTACGGAAACCATCTTTCAGGATATTCTGCCCATCATGGATAGAGAGGGCCTGGTTACCGTTACGCAGGTGATGATGGTGACGAGTTTCACCATGGCGGTGCTCGCCATGATTCGGTCGGTGGCCGTCATGCGTATCAGTACCCGGCTGGATATGGCAGTGGAAGCGGCACTTTGGGGGAGACTCTTGTCCTTGCCGCAGAAATTTTTCCACCGTTTTACCACGGGGGAACTGGCCAGCCGTATGCGGGGAATCGAAGCGGTGAAAGAGGTCGTCAGCGGCAATTTTGTGGCGACGGTCTTCAATACGGTGTTTTCGTTTTGGAGCCTTCTGCTCATGTGCTGGTACAGTCTGAAACTTACAGCGGCGGCTGTGGCAGTCTGGCTCGTCTGGTGTCTGATTACGGCCTTCGTTTATCGGCGCGTGCTGGGCTTTCAGCGCAAGCTTATCGCCGCCAATAACGAGGAAGCCGGGCTGGTGCAGCAGATTTTTACCGGCCTTTCCAAGTTCCGGGTGCATGGGGCTGAAGAACAGGCTTATCACCTTTGGAGCAAGGTCTTTGGCGAGACCTGGAAGTGGAATTTGGCACTGCGCTGGCAGGGAAACTACAATACCATTATCGCCGCGGTGCAGCCCTTTATCCTGAACATGCTGCTGTATTACATTGTAGTTTATGGTATGCAGGACATGGTCAGCGATGGAAATGGCGGGAAAGTTGTGCAAAACGGGATAGGTTATGCACAGTTTCTGGCCTTTGAAGCGGCGTTCAGTTCCTTTAATGCGACGCTTAATGCGGTGATTCCGCTGGTGGGCACCTTCTTCACCATTCAGCCGCATATTGAAAATCTGCGGCCTATTTTGGAGGAAGTGCCGGAGACTACGGAGGACAAACAGGAAGCAGACCCCTTGTCCGGCGCCATTGAGGTGAGCCATCTGACCTTTGCCTATGGGGAAGGGAAAAAAGATGTGCTTCACGATGTGAGCTTTCAGGTGGCGGCTGGCGAAAATGTCGCCATTGTAGGCCATTCCGGCTGCGGCAAGTCCACGCTGGTACGTCTGCTTTTAGGCTTTGAACAGCCGAAAAGCGGTGCGATTTACTACGATGGCCAGTCTTTTGCCGAACTTTCCCCGCCTTCGGTGCGCTCCCAAATGGGCGTGGTTCTGCAAAACGGTCAGCTGATGACTGGCGATATCTTTACCAATATTGTCGGACAGACGGCGCTGACACAGGATGATGCCTGGGCGGCAGCAGAAGCGGCAGGCATTGCCGAGGATATTCGGGAAATGCCCATGGGGATGCAGACCGTAATCAGTGAAGGCTCCAATAATATTTCCGGGGGACAGCGGCAGCGGATTATGATTGCCCGCGCATTGGCAGGCAAACCCGCAATCCTCATCTTTGATGAAGCCACAAGCGCCCTCGACAACCGCACGCAGGCCATTGTGACGGAGAGTCTGAACAAATTAAAAACAACGCGTCTGGTAATCGCGCACCGGTTATCGACGATTAAGGACTGCGACCGGATTCTGGTGATGGACAAGGGCCATCTGGTGGAAAGCGGCACTTATGAGGAGTTGTTGGCGCAGGATGGTGTTTTTGCCCAATTAGTAAGACGGCAGGTAGCATAGGAGTTTTGAAGATGGAAGAAAAAGATTGGAATGCAGTCGCCCAGCGGGCTGTGGAAGATGATGTGGCATTTGATGAACTGTACGAGTATTTTTTCCCGAAGATATATAATCTGATTTATGTCCGGGTGAAAAATGCTGCTACAGCTGACGATATTGTCAGTGATGTTTTTGAAAAGATGGTTGAACATTTGGTCGAATTTGACAGCACGAAGGCTTCTTTTGCTACATGGCTTTCCCGTATTGCCATGCGTACGCTGACGGATTATTATCGCTGGCAGAGCTATCGGCAGAATGTGGAATGGGATGATGTGTTTTCGCCGGCCATAGATGAAAAAGAACGCCCCGAAGGACAGCTGCTGATTAAAGAAGGCAAAAGTGAACTCTTGCAGGCTGTGGGAAAACTAGGCGAGCGCGAACAGCGGATTATTGAATTGAAATTCTGGGGCGAACTGAGCAATAAAGAGATTGCGGAAACCCTGGATATATCTGCGGCCAACGTCGGGGTGATTCTGTTCAGAGCCATGGGAACCTTGCGGAAAATTCTGGGCGAAGAATAATTTAAGAAATTTGTAATGGATTATCCCCTGAGTCGTATATATAGTCAGAAAGGCAAAAACAACAAGCCTGAAACAGAAACTTACGAAAAAAATAAAAAAGTTTGTAATAGACAGCAAGCTCAATCGTAAGTAGTAATGTACAGACAAGAGATTGAAAGGGGATAATCCACATGAAAGAATTCACCAAAGAAATCATCGAAGTATTGAGCCAGATGGGCATCGAAAAAATCAAAGAGGCTGGCAGCGTGGAGGCGCTGGTCGCAATGATAAAGGAACAGGGCGTAGAAGCTGAACCGGAAGAAGTCATGGCGGCAATGCATGAACTGCTGCAGCAGGCCGATGACAAACAGGAACTAGATGTCGATGCGATGGAAAATGTCGCAGGCGGCATTGCTCCGGCAGCCCTCATTCCGCTTATTCCCACGGTTATCGATGGCATTACGACAGTCGTCAAAAAGATCAAAGGTGATCCGAAGAAGCCGGAAAATACACCGGCTGCGCCTGCAACGACTACTGCACCGCAAGGGCCAACTGTTCAGCAGACGACGACGAATAATACCCAGATTGTGAATAATAATAACGTAAACGGAACGAACACGTCGAATAATATTTCTTTTGCCTGAGCTCTTAAGAATTGGGTGGGCGTTTATATAGAGGAGCGAATAAACATGAAAAACGATATGCAGGTAAAACAGGAAATCATGGAGCAGGAATTGGACCAGGTAGCTGGCGGCGCTGTAAACGTGAAAAAAGTGGTGGATACGGTGACTACAGTGGTAGATACGATATCCAAGGTAATGCCCAACAAGAAAAAAGATGGTGGCAGCCCGCAGGCACCGGGAACAACGACTGCTCCGTCAAGCCCCAATGTCACACAGAACACGACCAATAATACCAATATGGTGAATAATAATAACGTCAATGGGAACAACGAGTCAAACGGCATTCGATTTGGCGTTTCCAAAGCAGGCTAAAAAAATATAGCGGCATTACTCCGTCAAATCTTGACGGAGTAATACGTTGATGTAGGAGGATTCACGATGGGACGGCAGGAATTGGATGAATTAAATCTGGACATGGTAGCTGGTGGCGCCAAGACGGTGAAACCCGTGCCTATAAACCAAAATACAACAGGGAATAAGAATGCGGTCAACCAGAATAATGTAAACGGCAAGAATCAAATTGGTGTTGTGCAGCACAATCATGTGAAGGGGAATAAAGGCAACGTCAAAATTGGTTCGCCGGTAAATATTGACCATCCTGCGGGACCAATATACATCAGCTAGGAGGGACTGACCATGAAAATGGAAGATGTGAAAAACGATAAGGGAAAACAGGAACTGGACCTGCTGAACATGGATGAAGTTGCCGGTGGTGCTCAGGTAGAAGTGAATAATATTGTCAAGGATAATAAGAAGCCAGTAAAGATTGGGTCTACTGTGGTTATCAATATGTAAAGATTATAGCGGTAAAGAGGCGTAAGTATGAGTGGTATCTGTAAGCAAAGAAAACTGCATAAGGCAGCAGCTGCTCTCATGGTGTCTTTTACCAGTGGTATTCTGCTGTGTCCGGGGATGGCACAGGCAGATATAGGCTGCGAAGACAATGAGGCTATTTCTAACCGCATAATCTTAATCAAGGAAGGGGAACATCAAGCGGGACGTGATGTTAATATCCAAGGGGATGGTACGCATGATATATGGATTTATGGCGGCAGTCCTGGTGGCGGTACAGCGCCAGTACTTGTAAATGGCAGTGATACCTTTATTGATGTTTACAGTGGTTACCATGACGGTCAGGGCATTCCGGTAAAAAATAATATCATCAACGTGGGATCGGATGACAGCTTGAAGAACGGCTGGAAAATCTATGATGATCCGGCTAAGTTGTCCGGCTATAAGTTGCTCAGGATACAGGATATCAGCCTCAATGGTATGTTGAATATGAATGTCATTGCCGGGCATGCCAAGTCTGGGGACGTCAGCGGCAATGTCATCAATATCAGCGGAGGAAAGCTGAATGGTTATGTCATTGCCGCTGAAGCCAAAGCAGGCAGTGTATACGTGGAAAAACAGCTTCATGACAATACCGTCAATATTGTTAATAACGCGGATTTACTGAATGCCAAAATTTATGGTGCGGCTGTTTTTAACGATTTGGACCGTACCCGCAGCGGTGTTTGGGGGACAAACAACACGCTGAATGTTTATGTAAAAGATGTAAGTGTGGGGGAACTGGGGACATTTAATACATATAATTTCTATGTGCCGTTGGGGACGGTGTCGGGCGATACAATGGTAACTGTGGCAGGGGGAAAGACCACGGATATCAGCCGGAGCACCGTCAACGGCATTGTAGCTAAGACCGGCAGTTTACCGCTCGATTTTACTGTGAACTTGCTGGTCAATGGAAATGGTGTGACCGATGGAACGGGGACGATATATAACGGCATCCATAGCGATACGGGGCTGTCAACAGGGGACATCAACAGCAAGCTTTACAAGCTGGTGGTGAATAAGGCAGACAGCAGTCATGTGGTGCTGAACGTGGTGAGCTTAAATCGCCTGCATCCTTCGACGAAGAATATCGTGCAGGCAAAGATACCCAGCCTGATCAACCGGGGAGCGGATTTTCTCTCGGGCGACGCGGCACAGAGTGCAGAAGCGGCGGGGGCGCAGGTTTATACGCCATTTTTTGCCCTGAGTCACAGCGATATGCGGCATACGACCGGTTCATATGTGGACATGCGGGGGAACAGCATGGTGCTGGGCATGTCCAGGAAGTCAGAAAAAAATGGCCGGCGCAGTTTGCTCGCTCCGGTGTTTGAATACGGATATGGCAATTATGATGCCTATCTCGATGGGGGGACACACGGTCAGGGCAAAAGCCGTTATTACGGCATAGGGATTGTTTTCCGCAATAGCTTTAGTGACGGAAGGTTTTACGAGGGCAGTTTGCGGGGCGGACGGTTAAAGGTGGATTATTCCACCAACGATTATGTTTATAATGGGCAGAAGACCCATGAACATTTTGATTCATCTACGTTTTATGCAGGTGTGCATTTCGGCGTGGGACGGGAAGTAAACTGGAAACCACGTCATAAAATAACGTATTATGGAAAATTTTTCTATACGCATACCGGAGCTGAGGACATTCGTTTAAGCAATGGACAGCTTTATCACACGAGTCATGTGAACAGTGAGCGGCTGCGTTTGGGGATAAGGGATAGTTACGAGGCCGACAATAAGAATAAATTATATTGGGGTGTGGCCTGGGAACATGAATTTGATGGTTCAGCTTATGCCACCTATGATGGTCTGCGCACAGATACGCCCCGGCTTAGAGGCAACAGCTACATGCTGGAACTGGGCTGGGTGCTGAAACCAAAAGGCAATGACCATTTAAGCTTTGATTTATCTGCTACCGGCTGGCTGGGAAGACAGCGCGGTGTTACGGGCAGATTCGGGATAAACTGGATGTTTTGAAAAAAAGGCGAAAAAATGAAAAAAGGGGTTTACAAGCCTGGGGCAATGTAGTATTATATTACTTGTTCGGGACGTAGCGCAGTTTGGTAGCGCGCTTCCTTGGGGTGGAAGAGGTCGTGGGTTCAAATCCCGTCGTTCCGACCATTTAGTAAATTCAAGAGCTGTTCTTCGGAACGGCTCTTTTTTCGTAAAAACGTAGTAAGGAGAATGTCGAAGATGAGTATTTTGAACGTTTCCCATTTATCCCACAGCTATGGCGGCCGGGAGATTTTTGAGGACGTCAGTTTCCGTCTGCTGAAAGGTGAGCATGTGGCGCTCGTCGGGGCCAATGGTGAGGGCAAGTCCACGTTCCTGTCCATCATCACCGGGCAGCTTACGCCCGATGCGGGTACTGTGGAATGGGCACGGCGCGTGAAGGTGGGCTATCTTGACCAGCACGCGGTGTTAAAGCCCGGCATGACCATCCGCGATACCCTGCGCACCGCCTTTGACGATATGGTGAAGGCTGAGCAGGAAATGCTCGCCGCCTACGACAAGATGGGCGATGCCACACCGGAGGAAATGGACGCACTGATGCGGGATGTGGGTGATATTCAGGATATGCTCGAAGCGGGCAGTTACTATACGATTGATGCCCGCATTGAAGAAGTATCCGGCGGTCTGGGGCTTCGGGATATTGGCCTCGATAAGAAGGTTGATGAACTTTCCGGCGGTCAGCGCACGAAAGTTCTGCTCACAAAACTTCTCTTGCAGAATCCGGAAATCCTTATCTTAGACGAGCCGACCAACTATCTCGATGTGGAGCACATCAACTGGCTCAAAAATTATCTGACGAACTACGAGAACGCCTTTATCCTCGTATCTCATGATGTGCCGTTCCTCAATGCCGTAACCAACGTGATTTATCATGTGGACAATCTCCATCTTGACCGTTATACGGGCAGCTATGAGAAGTTCGAGGAAATGTCGGCGTTAAAGCGTAAGCAGGAGGAAGCTGCCTACGAGCGTCAGCAGGCGGAAATCAAGAAGGAGCAGGATTTTATCCAGCGCAACAAGGCCCGCGTGGCCACCCGCGGCATGGCCAATAGCCGTCAGAAGAAGCTCGACAAGATGGAAGTGCTGACTAAGCGGCAGGAAAAGCCGAAACCGCATTTCAACTTCCAGTCCGACCGCACGCCGTCCCGCTTTGTGATTGAGGCTAAGCGCTTAGTGCTCGGCTACGATACGGCGCTGACGAGTCCTGTGGATATTCAGGTGGAGCGCGGCAAGAAGATTGCCATCCGCGGTACCAACGGTTTGGGTAAGTCAACCTTGCTGAAAACCCTGTTAGGCATGATTAAGCCCATCAGCGGCCATATCGAACACGGCGAATTCGTCAGTGTAGGCTATTTCGAGCAGGAAAGTGCCGCCGGCAACAACAACACGGCACTGGAGGAACTTTGGCAGGAATATCCCGGCATGACCAACTTTGAGGTGCGGGCGGCATTGGCTGGCTGCGGTCTGACCAACGACCATATCACGACCAAGATGATGGCGCTCTCCGGCGGCGAGGCGGCGAAGGTGCGCCTTTGCAAAATTATGCAGAAGCCGGTAAATCTGCTGGTACTCGACGAGCCGACCAACCATTTGGATGTCGAAGCCAAGAAGGAACTCAAGCGGGCCATCAAGGAATACAAGGGCACAGTTCTCCTGGTTTCCCACGAGCCGGAGTTCTATGAGGACTTTGTGGATTCGGTTTGGAATATCGAACGCTGGACGACAAAAATCATTTAATTTCATAATAGCTGTCCTGCACTGGCAGGAAAAAAACCATGGATAGAGAATTTAAACATTAAAGATTCCTGTCCGTGGTTTTTTTATGCCCAAAACAAGGATGGTGTTAAAAATGCTTCTGGGGCGAAAGAGAAGTTTTTATAGAACTGCATGTTTGTTGCTGATGTTCACGGCGGCATTTTTTTTCTCTTTTTCCAGCCAAATGGCGGAAGCGGAGATACAGCTCTATCCGCAGCGGCAGACCGTGCGGGTGGGCTTTTACCAGATGGCGGGGTACCACATGATGACGCAGGAAGGAATCCGCTATGGCTATGGTTATGATTATTTGCATCTCATCAATCGGTTTGCGGATTTTGATTACGAGTATATTGGCTATAATCAGGGTTGGAAGGATATGTTTGAACTGCTCGACAGGGGCGTGATTGATATCGTCACGGCTGTGCAGAAGACCCCTGAGCGGTCAGCAAAGTATATCTACAGTGAAAAGCCGATGGCGTATAGTTCCATGCTGCTGACCACTTTGGAAAGCAATACGCGTTATCAGCCGTACAATCCGTCCACCTATGACGGTATGCGGGTGGGCTTGCTTTCGGGGAATATGCGGAGCCTGGAATTTGCCCGCTTTGCGGGGAAACATAATTTTTCGTATACCCCGGTGTATTACGACAGTGTCGGCAAGGAAGAAGCAGCCCTGCATGCCGGTGAAGTGGATGCTATTGTCACCAGCAACAAGCGGAAGCTGCAGGAGGATGAAAAAATTCTGGAACTGACGAACCCGCAGCCACTCTATGTGGTGTCTACTGCGGATAAGCAGGCCATTATCCGGGCGATTGACCATGCACAGCAGAAATTGTCGATAATCGACCCGGGCTGGGAAGTTGCTTTATCCAAACGCTACTATGGGGAAGGTGGCATTATGGCCCTGACACCGGAAAGTCAGTCCTTCCTGCGTGAATTACAGGCCTCTGACCGTGTATTCCGGGTGGTGGTCATGCCCCATGCCAATCCCTATTCGTATTTTGACCAGGATGGTCAGGCACGGGGGATTTTGCCGGAGGTCTTTAAGCTGATAGCCGATAATATCGGGCTGAAATACGAAATCATACCCGCAGCGAATCAGGCAGAGTATGAAAAACTCCTGCGGGACGAACAGACGGACATTGTTTTGGGCATGAGTTCCAGTGCCTATGAAGCAGAAAAAGTAGGGTATAAATTATCCAAGGCGATTTTGCGTGCCTCCATTGTGCAGATTTCGATGAAAAATGAGAGCATGGAGGGCACTGTAGGGATGACCGCCAATTTGAAACGCAAACTGGCGATGCTGGGTCAGCTGCCGGAAAATGTGGCAGAACAGGATTATGACACAGCAGAGGAGGCCGTGGCCGCCTTGAAGTCCGGGCGTTGTTCCAGTATTTATACCCTCGGACTCATTGGCGAGAAATATGTGAATGAGGATAAACACAATTCCTTGCGCATCACCATTGTGCCCAATCAGTCCATGAGTATGCGGCTGGGCATCCGTAGTTCTCTTGACCACAGGCTGATGGAGGTGTTATCGGCGGCGATGCCGGATATGGATTCAGTGGAAATGCAGGACATTATGCACCATTACACCGATGTGCAGCCCCGGAGTTTGAGCTGGGAGGAAATGCTTTATAGTTATCCGCTGCAATTTATTTTACTGGCAATCCTGTTGGCGATGCTGGGGGGCCTTGGTCTGGTTACGGTGATTCGCAATAATGCCTTGCGGCAGGACGAAAAACGCCGTCAGGAAATTGATGCGGTGATGAGCTATATCTGCCGTCTCAATGAAATGGTGGTCAAGGTGGATTTGAAAAACCATACGGCGACAGAATACCATATCGACGAGGAAGGTCATGTGTTCGTGGATATGTTGCCGCATACAATTGAGCGTTATACCGGTTACCTGCATCCGGAGGATAAACTTAATTTCATGCCGGATGGCGAGTGGGATAAGGAAATGCATGAGGCTTTTGCCCAAAAGCGCAGTTATTACCGTGAGGTACGCAAGCAGGATGGCCCGGACAGCTATCGCTTTTTTGCCGCCCAATTCCAACCGTATTATGAGGGGGGAGAACTGGCGGGATTCTACTTCTACCGGCAGGATATTGATGATTTGCGGCGCAAGGATATCGCACAGCGGGAGGCCTTGAAGGATGCTTTGGAAACGGCCCGTCATGCTAGTGCTGCCAAGGGGGATTTCCTCTCCCGCATGAGCCATGAAATTCGTACGCCGCTCAATGCCATCATCGGTTATCTGACCTTGGGCGAGCAGAAGGATAACAATGAACGGGATTTGCGGCAGCTGATTGGCAAGAGTCAGATTGCGGCACATCATCTTTTGGGCTTAATCAACGATATTTTGGATTTGTCCTCCATTGAGCAGGGCAAAATGAAATTGGCGAACGAGGAATTTTCGTTGCAGGATATCGTGACGGAGATGCAGACGATTTTCAATGGGCAGTTGGAACAAAAAAAGCTTGACCTGATGATTGACGTCAAGCAGATGTCGCATAGCCATGTAATCGGGGATGCCATGCGCGTTAAGCAGGTACTCATGAATATTTTCTCCAACGCGGTGAAATTTACGCCGGAAGAAGGGAGAATCGAATTCATCATCCGGCAGGTACTCCATCCCGGCAATGTGGTGATGACCACTTTTGAAATCACCGATACCGGCATTGGCATGAGTCAGGAGTATCTGAAAAATATCTTCAAGCCCTTCGAACAGGAAAATGCCAAGGTGGCACATAAACATGGCGGCAGCGGCTTAGGCTTAGCCATTACGCAGAATCTCGTGAAGATGATGCAGGGCTCGATTGAAGTGCGCAGCATCCAGAATGAGGGCACCAGCTTTTACATTTCCCTGCCTTTGCAGGTGGGCGCAGAAATCCCTGTGGAAACGGAGGATAAAGAACAGAAGGAAGTATCGTGGGACGGTATGCGCCTGCTGCTGGTCGAAGACAATGAAATGAACCGCGAGATTTCGGAGACCATTCTTGCACAGTATGGCTTTGTCATCGATACGGCAGTGGATGGGCAGGATGCGGTGGATAAGTTCATGGCAACGGAACCGGGAACATACAAGGCCATTTTGATGGATGTGCAGATGCCCGTGCTGGATGGTTATGAGGCAACCCAGGCAATCCGGCGAAGCGGCAGAGCGGATGGAGAAAACATCCCCATCATTGCGGTGACGGCAGATGTATTCACCGATGATGTGGCGCGCGTCATGGCCTGTGGCATGAATGACTATCTTAGCAAGCCTATTGATTTTGACAAGCTCCTGGAAAAGTTGCGGAAATATGTGTGAAAGGGATAAATAAAAAAGTTGACCGGTCAATTTTGACCGGTCAACTTATAAAGTCATTTGCTTATTGGCTTATTTGCCGAAATATCTGTCCAAGAGACCCTTGAAACCGCGGCCGTGGCGGGCTTCATCCTTGCACATTTCATGTACCGTATCATGAACGGCATCGAGGTTGAGCTGTTTAGCCAGCGTTGCCAGTTCTTTCTTGCCAGCGCAGGCACCATGTTCAGCATCTACACGCATGGTCAGGTTTTTCTTGGTGTCGTTCGTGAGGACTTCACCTAAGAGTTCTGCGAATTTGGCAGCGTGTTCTGCTTCTTCCCAAGCATAGCGCTTGAAGGCTTCGGCGATTTCCGGATAACCTTCACGGTCTGCCTGACGGCTCATAGCCAGATACATGCCAACTTCGGAGCATTCACCCGTGAAGTTCTGGCGCAGGCCTTCAATAATGCGGGGGTCAACATCCTTAGCCGTACCCACATGATGTTCATCGGCGTAATTCATATCGCCGCTCTGCTCAACAAACTTGGAGGCTGGGGCTTTACAGATGGGGCATACTTCCGGTGCCGCATCGCCTTCATGAACGTAACCGCAAACCGTGCAAACAAATTTCTTCATAATCTTACTACCTCCTAAAATATATTACACATTAATCAGATACAATTTTATGGTGTGCTCAGCACCATGCCTTAATTATAATTGACCACTTGCAAAAGATAAATAGCTGTTTTAGGCGATTATAAAAAAATATATCATTATTACTCTGCATTTCTCGTTATTACAACAAATTACATAATTTTTCATGATAATTATTAACGGATAATAATTATTGATTAGTGCGGCCAAATTTAGGTGGTAAAATGGAATCAATGGTGTTACAATAAAAAAGATAATGTTTAATTGTTTATAGGAGAGAAAGGACACTATGTTTACCTGTATGACAAGTTCTCCCGAGGAAACTGGTCACCTAGCCGAGCTGGTGGGGCAGAAGATTCGGGAAGGAACCGTGCTTTGCCTGGAGGGCGACTTGGGGGCTGGCAAGACGTTGTTTGTGCAGAGTCTTGCGCGTACCTTGGGCGTCGAGGGGGATGTGACGAGTCCGACCTTCAACCTGATGAATGTCTATGAAGGGATTTGCCGCATTTACCACTTTGACCTCTACCGGCTGGAAACAGAAGAAGAACTGGAAGATATCGGCTTTTATGAGTACACGGAGGAGCCAGAGGGAATCGTGGTCATCGAATGGCCCGACAAGTTCCCGGAGTCACTGCCAGAGGATTATATCGAGGTGCGTATTCGTAAATTAGGCGAAAACACCGATGAACGGCAGATTGATTTTTCCAGTATCGGCGAGAAGAATCAGGAGTTTATAAAGGAGTTGGAAGACTTTGTCCATACTGGCCATTGATACCGCTACGCAGGTTTCAAGCGTAGCCGTGGCTGATGAGGGGCGGCTTTTGGCCGAGCTTACCATGCAAGGGAAGCTCACGCATTCGGAAACCCTGCTGCCTCATATTGAGCAGGTGCTGAAAATGGCAGCTGCAGCAAAAGAAGATTTGACCGGCATTGCCATAAGCAATGGCCCCGGTTCGTTTACAGGCTTGCGCATTGGCCTTGCGGCAGCAAAAGCCATGAGTTATGTGCTCGGGATTCCCTTGGTCGGCGTTTCGACCCTGCAGGCACTGGCCTATCAACTGCCTGTGCCGGGTGTGCGGCTTATGTGCCTCTTGGATGCCCAAAAGGGTAATGCCTATGTGGAAAGTTACCACTGGGAAAATAATAGCCTGCAGGTAGTAGAACCGGTCAAGGTAGCCAAAATCAGTGAGATTGTGGCCGATTGTGCGCAGATTGGCGAACAGGTCATTTTGCTTGGCGATGCCGTACAGAAAAAGATTGTCGGCAAAATGGAACTGCCGGCAAATGTCAGCACAGCCATGCCGCATATCGTCATGCCGCGGGCGGCCTGCGTGGCCATGCTCGGACAGGAAAAACTTTTGGCCGGCGAGACGGATAACGTGATGGATTTGGAACCGGTGTACATTCGCCGCAGTGAAGCGGAAGTGCTCTGGGAGAAACGTCATCCCGAAGAAGCGAAGGCCACGAAGCCGACTGAGGAAATGTAATTGCAAGAAAGAGGAGATGTAATGGACACTGTTCCTTTAGATAGTATAGATGTGAATAAACTGGAATTTCGGGAGATGGCTCCCGAAGATGCGGACGCGGTAGAAATTGTGGAAAAGGCTTGCTTTGCCATTCCCTGGTCACGGGAGTCCTTCTGGAAGGAAGCGCAGAATGAAAACACCTTGTATCTGCTGGCTCTCGATGGCGAGCGCGTGATTGGCTATGTGGGCTGCTGGATTTCCTATGAGGAAGCGCAGATTACCAATGTGGCGATTTTGCCTGAATATCGGGGCAAGCGCATTGGTACGCGGATGTTTGGCGAGATTATCGACCGGGTGAAGGAAAAGGGCGTAACGGCCATGACCCTGGAGGTACGGCCCACCAATGCTCCGGCGCTGGCGCTTTACAAGGGCTATGGCTTCAAGGAAGCCGGCCGCCGTCCGAAATACTATCAGGATAACGGTGAAGATGCCATTATCATGTGGAATACGAAACTCTGATTGTATAGATAAGGTGACGGAAGTTTTTATGGAAAAGAAAAAGGAAGAACTGCTGACGCTGGCGATTGAGTCCAGCTGTGATGAAACTTCAGCGGCAGTTTTGCGGGGCGGACGGGAGATTCTTGCCAATATCATCTCCACGCAGATTCCCATTCATCAGAAATTTGGTGGGGTGGTGCCGGAAATCGCCTCCCGCAAACATATCGTAAATATCATGCCGGTAATTGATGAGTGCCTGCGCACAGCTGGCGTGGAACTTAAGGATATCGACCAGGTGGCCGTAACGTATGGCCCGGGGCTCGTCGGTGCGCTTTTGGTCGGTGTGTCGGCGGCAAAGTCGTTGGCGTTTTCGCTGGGCAAGCCTTTAATCGGTGTCAATCATCTGGAAGGGCATATCTTTGCCAATTTCCTCGCGGCACCGGATTTGGAACCGCCGTTTATGGCGCTCGTGGTGTCCGGTGGGCATACGGCGCTTGTCGATGTGCAGGGCTATAACCGCTTCCGCATGATGGGACAGACTCGTGATGATGCGGCTGGCGAAGCCTTTGATAAGATTGCCCGCGTGATGGGCCTGCCTTATCCCGGCGGCCCGCGCATTGATGCGCTGGCTAAAGAGGGCGACCCGATGGCAATTGATTTCCCGCAGGCGCTTACGGAAAAGGGCAATTACGAGTTCAGCTTCAGCGGTCTGAAGTCGGCGGTGCTCAACTACATCAACAGTGAGAAGATGAAGGGGCACGAGCTCAATAAGGCCGATATTGCCGCATCCTTCCAGCGTTCGGTTATCGAGGTGCTGGTGGGCAAGGCGTTCCAGGCGGTCAAAGAAGCTGGGCGCGATACATTGGTGCTGGCTGGCGGTGTGGCAGCCAACAGCGGTTTGGAAGCCCGCCTGCGCGAAGAAGCGGAGAAACGGGGCGTAAGGTTCCTCTATCCGAGCAAGATTTTGTGTACCGATAATGCGGCTATGATTGGGTGCCGTGGGTACTATCAGGCGCTCGATGGCGGGTATAGTGACTTGTACCTGAATGCGGTGCCGGGGCTTAGTCTCACAGATAAATAAGTTTATAAGATACGTTCCAATGGCGGAACAGAGATATTTTTCACGCTACGCTAAGAGGCGGGGCTAAAAATATTTTTGCTTTTCAATTAAGTATCGGGAAAAGTCAAAACTCGCTGCGCTCAAACAGTAGACTTTTCTCGATAGGGCAAGGGTAAGCAAAAATATTTTCTTCACGCCCCGCCCCTTACGCACCGCTTAGAAAAACATCTCTGTTCCGCCAAGTTACGTTTTTAGGAGTATTGTCATGAAAAATGCCTTACTAACAACCAAACAATTAAATATCTTAGACCGCCTAAAACAAATTCTCTCCTTTGTGGCTGACCTCGCCCATGGGCATGCCATCATCTACATTCAGGCGGAAACAGTGGACAAACTGCGCATAACCGCCACGGCTACGCCGCATACGGTTTATATGCAGGATGATGCGGAAATGGCGGAAGGGATTGTGGATTCTCTTTCTGAACCGCTGGTCACGGAGGTATTTCAATCCGCGCAGTTTGTGCATGGCAAGCGGGAGCAGGACTATGGGCATTTTGTGGATATGTATGTGTTCCCTATTGTCGATAATGCGCATGTGATTGCGGTTATCAGCATTGAGGTGGATAAGGAGCACTTGAATATTGATGACTTCTCCTATCTCATCAAGACCACGCAGGATGTGTTGAATTTTGCGGCGCGTGATGTGGATTTGGCGCCGTTTATGCCGCTTTCGGCCAGTGACGGGCTGTTGATTACCGACCAGTTCAGCCGGATTGTGTTTGCCAATGCGGCGGCGCAGCGCATTTATCGGGTTTTGGGCGTGGGCAGTCTCAAGGGCTGTCATTTGTTCGACCGGCAGCTGACGCGTCATGTCACGCGGGAATCCTTTGAACGGGAGCGGCCCTGGCAGAAGGAACTTTCGGCGGGCGGCTTGCAGCTTATCCGCCGGCAGATTGATTTGCAGGCGGGGGGCACGCTTCTGCGGCGGATTGTCGTGCTCTCGGATGTGACGGAAATCCGGGCCAAGGAGCAGGAAATCCGCATTAAGTCGGCGGTGATTCAGGAGATTCACCACCGGGTCAAGAATAATCTGCAGACGGTGGCCAGCCTCCTGCGGCTGCAGGCGCGGCGCAGCGGTTCGGAGGAAGTCAAGTCGGCGCTTTCCGAAAGCGTCAACCGCGTGCTGTCCATTGCGGCGGTGCATGATTTTCTCTCGCGGCAGGGGCGGGAGAGCATGGAGCTGGGGCAGATTATGGCGGAGATTTTTGCCCAGGTCAAGGCAAGCATGGTCGCGGCGGATTTTGATTTGCAGCAGGAGTATGAGGGGGAGGCGGTAAGCCTGCCGCCAAAATACGCCAGCTCTCTGGCACTGGTGCTCAATGAGCTGATAATAAACGCCGTGGAGCATGCCTTTGCCGGACGGCAGGCGGGGCTTGTAGGCTTAAAGGTGGAACTCGATGAAGAATTACGGCTGGATTTCTACGATGATGGCTGCGGTCTGCCCGCAGATTTTCAGCCGAACAAATCCCGGTCACTGGGGTTATCTATAATTCGCACCTTGATTGAGGGCGATTTGGAGGGCAGTTTCCGGTTGGAAAATGACAGCAGCGGCCGGGGAACGCATGCGTATATTGTCCTGCCCAAGCCGCAGGCGCAGGGGCAGGTTGTGGCGAGTTTGGAGGAATGAGTTATGCAGGAAAACAAGAAAACATTACGGATTGTCATTGCCGATAACGAATCCCTTATCCGTCTGGATATCCGGGAAATGCTCGAAGATGCAGGCCATGAAGTCGTGGGCGAAGCGGTAAACGGCCGGCGGGCCGTGGAACTGACCCGTCAGCACCGCCCGGATTTGGTGCTGATGGATATTAAGATGCCGGAAATGGACGGTATTACTGCGGCAGGAAAAATCTATGTGGATAAAATTGCCCCCGTAATCCTGCTGACGGCGTTCAGTCAGCCCGATATTGTGGATAAGGCGAAGGACTCCGGCGTACTGGGGTATCTTGTAAAGCCGGTGCAGGAAAGCCAGCTTTTTCCTGCGATTGAAATCGCGCTCTCCCGTTGGCAGGAAATGCAAGGGTTGGAGGATGAACTGGAAAAGCTCAAGGATTCGCTGGAAACGCGCAAAATGGTCGACCGGGCCAAGGGCATAATCATGGCGGCGCATAAACTGGGGGAACAGGAAGCGTATCGCCGGATGCAGCAGTATGCCATGCAGAAGCGGGTGCCGCTTAAAGATGTGGCACAGAGTATCATTCGCGCGGCCGGGGGCAAGGCTTGAGAGAAAGATATGCAAAGGCGCGCGGTGACTGGTAATACCTTTCCTTCGCCATAGACAGGCTTGTCAAAAGCTGCGGAAAGGCATCACCAGTCACCGCACTTAGTGCGAACATTACAATGAAGTGCAAAGGCGCCCGTCCTGTGGGGAATAACTTTCTTTCGCTTAGAAAAGCTTGTCAAACGCTACAGAAAGTCATCCCCACAGGGCGGGCTTAGGTTTTGCTTACAGTCAAATGTCTTTGACGATAATACATGATTATGATATACTCATCAAGAGGACGAACGCGGATTTTCCGTATTCACATTGATGATTTACAATGATGGTCGAAGTGAGTCTAGTCGAGCTTCCCGACACTTTATCAAAGCTCCAAAGGGTGATGTGTAATTGCCCTTTATTATACCGTGGAATATCAGCTTTTGCTGTACGCTATTGGAACCTTCGTTCTGGTGCCTATCCTTTCCGGCTTTTGGTCGGAATTCGGCAAAGATTTATATACTTGGCTAAAAGCTAAGCTTCTTGGATAGTTTCTTCGGTTAATGCTAGGCCAGAGTTCGTAGCAAGCATGAAAAAAGCCGCCCTGGCCGGGGCGGCTTAATCATGAATTCTGTTGACCATCAGATAGCCGTCTGATAGGTCACTGTTTGGTATTAACCATACAATTTACCAAATCGGAAGGTGTTGGGCGACCATCATTGTGGTTCGTCCTCCTTTTCATATCTTGATTATATCAGTTTGCCGTAAAAAGTCAAGGAATTTGCTGTATTTGTGGCGGCATCGTGCTAAAACGCCCGTCCTGTGGGGAATAACTTTCTTTCGCTTAGACAAGCTTGTCAAACGCTACAGAAAGTCATCCCCCACAGGACGGGCTTGATTTTTGCATTAATTTTCCTAAATTTCATTGTGAAACATATGATTTTTGGCAGGATTTTTTTACTGTATGACGAAAAGAGGAGGTAGATGGATAACTAAGGAAAGGTGAAAGGTGGGGGAACTATGAGTCTCAAACACAAGTTTATGGCATTGTCCGGCATAATGGGGCTGTTAATGGCCATTGTGGCTATTGTCGGCTACGTTATGGCCAGCCGTGAACTGAATCAGAGCGTGGACAGTGAACTGCGGGCGACGATTTCCCGCGAGGCTATGGTGTTGGATGGTTGGCTGCGGGAGAAACGGGCCTTTGGTGAGGCAACGACCAACTACATGACCAGTCTGAATGGCAATTTTGACATTATGCATAGCAAGGCCACTCTGGGCACCACCATGTCGGATAAGGAAATTCTGGAAATGACGGGTGCGACGGAGGACGGCTGGTGGATGGGGTATTACACTGGCGATAAGACCGGGAAACGCGACCCGCGTCAGCGTCCCTGGTATAAGGATGCCAAGGCCAAGGACAAGGTGTTCTTTACCGATGCCTATGTAGCTGCCAGCACGGGCAAACTGGTCGTATCCGTGGCCGCACCGGTTAAAGCCGATGGTCAGTTCATCGGGGCTACCTGCGTGGATATCGCACTGGATGCCATCACGGAGCAGGTAAACAAATTGAAATACCACGGCGAAGGTGCGGGCATTGTCATGGAGAAAAGCGGCAATATTCTCGCGACCTCCGGCGCCGGTGAGCAGATGAAGAATTTTAAGGAAATTGATGGCCTGGGCAGTCATTTTGAGGAAATGGTCAAAAATGGCGAGGGCTATTTTGAAGCGAACATCAATGGCGAAGATAAGGTCTTTGCTTATCAGACCGTGCCTTCAACAGGCTGGATTATGGGGATTTCTGTGCCCAGTTCCTTTGTGTTTGCCGCGCTTACCCATTTGAAGATGGTGTTCGGCGTGCTCATTGTTATCGGACTGCTCTTTTCGGGCGGTGTCTGCCGGAGCTTTGCCGGCCGCATTATTAAGCCGGTAGAGCTGTTGGAAGCGCATGCAACGCAAATGGCGAATGGGAATCTTTCCGTGAACAATTTGCCGGTGGAATCCAATGATGAAATCGGTATGCTGACCAATGCCTTTAACACCATGTGTGCCAATTTGCGCAATCTGATTGGTAAGATGGCAGCTACCAGTGAGCAAGTGGCGGCGTCTTCCGAAGAACTTACCGCCAGTGCGCATCAGTCCGCAGATGCCTCCGTGCATGTAGCGGAAACCGTGGGTAATGTGTCCTTCAGTATGGAGAAACAGCTCGAAGATATCAACGGGGCCAAGAAGAATGTGGATGAGGTTTATGCGGATGTAACGGCGATGGCGGACAAGGCCCGTACCGTTACGGAAACTTCCAACCGCACAGCTGAGGCCGCGCAGAAAGGATCACAGCTTATGGAAAATGCCGTCAAGCGCATGGGCAATATCGAGCAGAGTGTTATCTCGTCGGCCAATGTCGTGGAAAAACTTGGGGAAAACAGCAATCAGATTGGGCAGATTGTGGATGCGATTTCCTCCATTGCCGAGCAGACAAATCTCCTGTCCCTGAATGCGGCCATTGAAGCGGCCAGAGCAGGTGAACATGGCCGCGGCTTTGCGGTGGTCGCCGAGGAAGTGCGTAAGCTGGCTTCGGAATCGCAGGAATCTGCCGAACAGATTAAGTCGCGCATTGATTCCATTCAGCGCGATACCTTTGAGGCGGTCAAAGCCATGCAGACAGGTACAGATGAGGTGAAATCCGGTACGGCAGCCATTCGTGAGGTCGGCGAACAGTTTGAGGGGATTCTCACGATGGTCAACGGCATCAAGCAGCAGATGGATGAAATCAATACTTCGGTGAATACGGTGGCTGCAGGGGCCAATAATATCGTAACGGCGGTGGATTCTATTGATGGGATAAGCCGCAAGACCGCCGAGGATACGCAGACGATTTCGGCTGCTACGCAGGAGCAGTCCGCGTCCAATGAAGAAATTGCGGCAGCTTCGCAGGCTTTGGCAAATCTGGCAGCGGATATGCAGACCGCCATTAAACAATTTAAGGTGTAAACTGCAACAAAGGAGTTCGCTTGAAAAAGAGAGCTCCTTTTTGCTGTACAGGTGACGAAGGGTAATAATCCGTCTGGCTGTATTGCTTAGAAAAAATAATTATGATAAAATAAATATAAGTAATAAAAACAGAGAGGAGGGGTTCTCATGGCAGCGATTGGCGAGACCTTGGAGATTATGAGCCGGGCTGTGGATTTTTCCGTGAAGATGCCACGGATGCATTCATCCTTTGACCCGCATCCCGACATGCATACAGCCACTCCTGTTCGTGAGCCGCAGGACATTAATCGAACGGTGTATAATGCCCTGCAAAATGGCATCAGCGTGGAAAAAACGCTCAAAGAGCAGGCGGATACTTCGGTCAAGGACTATCAGACGGGCAAAAAGTCCTTCCAGGAAATGCTGCGTAAGGTTACCGACACCACAGAAGAAGACTATAAGACTACGACAGCGTATCTCAAGAAAAAAAGCGATGCCGCAACGGATGGCTATACCGCAAACTCCAACAGCAAGGCAACGGGAACGGCAGGTAAAATCGTTGATGTGCAGTCATGAACAGGCTGCAGGAAAATTGCAGAGCGAATGAAGGATTGACTGGTTTGTACGACTAGTTCGTACGCTTGACCAGTCAATTCTTTATTTTTGTCCTATTCTGTCCGGGACAAGATTGAATGTCTTTAACTTGTATAAAATCGGAATAACCCGTATAATAAAACCATCGAAACACGAATTACTTAAATCGGTTTTGATACGCTTCTGAGTGATCATAGGAGGCAAAGTGAAAATGAATCTGCGTGAGCGAACCACAGCAATCTTAAAAATTTTGACGGAAGGGGACAATCCTTTCCAGAGTGCAGGCGAACTGGCCGAAAGGTTAGGCGTCAGCACGAAAACCGTATCAAGAGAACTGCCAGCAGTGGCAGAGGCGCTAAAGCCTTATGGTCTTGACCTTTCCCGCAAAAAAGGGGCGGGCTTTTCCATAGACGGCGGTGCCGAAGCGATGGCTTCGCTCAAGGAATTTCTGGGGCAGGTGAATGACAAGACTTTTACTCCGGAGGAGCGGCGGTCGATTATCGTCAGCCAGCTGCTTCCCAATCAAGAGCCGGTAAAACTCTTTACCCTCGCATCGCTCTTAGGCGTAACCGATGGCACCATCAGCAAGGATTTGGACAGGCTGGAAAGCTGGTTTAAGGGACATGGGCTGAAACTTGTCCGAAAACCCGGTCTGGGGGTCTATATCGAAGGTAAAGAAGCAAGTATCCGGCAGGCAATTGTAGCGTATATTTATGAAAATGTAGGTGAGCAGGAGCTGTTATCGCTTGTGCAGGCCAATCTGGCCGAGGATGGACAGGCAGTGAGCATGGCTTCCTCCCACCTGCTGGATTTAGTCGATAAAGAAATCATTCAGCGTTTGGAACGCTTAATCCGGCAAACGGAAAAATCTTTGGATGGGCGGCTGTCCGACCAGGCCTTTGTGGGGCTGCTGGTGCATCTGGCACTGGCAGTACAGAGGATTCGGCGCCATGAACCCATCAAACTGGCACCTGAGGTGCTGGCGGATTTACAGTCGAAACCTGAGTTTAAGCTGGCGGCAGATTTGGGCGCAAAAATCGCTAACGAATTTGCCATCACGATAAACGAGGCGGAGACCGGCTATATCGCCATGCATATCTTAGGCGCCCGCAGCCGCTACCAGCCACAGGGCATGCCGGCGTCACTGGATAACTTCCATCTGGTGCGCATGGCCAAAGCCGTGATGGGGGCGGCGGAAAAAATCAGTGGTCAGAAATTATATCGCAATTCGGCACTGCTGACGGGGCTGGTCAATCATTTGGGGCCGTCCATCAGCAGGTTAAAAATGGGGATGCCGATACGCAATCCGCTGCTCGGTGAGATGAACAGCAATTATCCGGAGCTTATGCAGCTGGCGGCAGCCAGTGTCAAGGATATCGAAGGGGAGCTGGATATCGTATTTCCGGAGGAGGAAATCGCCTATATTGCCATGCATCTGGGCGCGGCGCTCAACGACAATCAGACGCTCAAGAAACTGCAGCGCCGTGTGATTGTGGCGTGTCCCACGGGGATGGGCACGAGCCGCTTGCTTGCAAGCCGCCTGCGCCAACAGTATGACAATCTCATCGTACACGATATGGTTTCCACCATGCAGCTTACCCCCGCTTACTTTCGTGAGCATGAGGCTGATTTTATCATCGCGACGGTGCCGATACCGCATGTACCGCTGCCGGTGGTGGTCGTAAGTGCCCTGCTCACACCTGCCGACCAGGCAAAAATTGATGGTCTGCTCGACAAGCAGCTGCCCGCCGAGCGGGTAGAGGCTCCGGCAGCTACCGCCAAGCCGGATTTTGTCAGCGCACTTAAAATCATGGGCGCTTACGAACAGGCAATCCTGACACTCATCGAGGGCTTTTTCTTCGCAGAGGATGCAAAGTCCATGACGGTGCAGGAAATTTCCCAGCTGGCTGGCAGGCTCATAAGCGCGGATAAGCAGGTAGCGGAGAACGTGGCCCGGGAGCTTTTGGCCCGGGAAGACAAGGGCAGCACAGCGGTCAGCGGCAATCATATGATTCTGCTGCACTGCCGCAGCAGCCATGTACAGGAAATTCATTTTGGCATTGTCCATGTCGGTGACTTTTTCTTCTATCCCGCCGAACCCACGGAGAAAATCCGTACGGCGGCGGTGATGGTGGCACCGAAGGAATGCAGTCAGTATGAATTGGAAACAATAGGTTATATATCCGCCATTCTACTCGAACGGTGGGGCTTTATCGAAGTGTTGCATGAAGGGGATAAGCGGCTTATCCACGATGAGTTAATCCGCATTTTCCGCCAGTTTCATGCCAAGAAATACAAGGAATTGATGGAGGGATAATCCATGAGTACAGCGACGAGTTCTGCACAGAGCTTGGGTTTTCAGGAAGCAATGCAGAAATTTGGCCGGTTTTTGTCCGGTATGGTTTTGCCGAACATTGGTGCATTTATCGCCTGGGGCTTTTTGACGGCGCTCTTTATTCCTACGGGTTGGCTGCCCAATGAATACCTAGCGCAGGTGGGCGGCCCCATGAGCAAATGGCTCATTCCCCTGCTCTTAGGTTATAGCGGCGGTGCAGCTGTTTACAAACATCGCGGCGGCGTGGTCGGTACGATTGCCACGGCCGGTGTTATCGCCGGTGCCGACATTCCCATGTTCCTGGGCGCCATGATTATGGGCCCGCTGGCTGGCTTCTTGATGAAGAAATTCGATGCCGCCATCGAGGACAAGATTCCCACGGGCTTTGAAATGCTCGTCAATAACTTCTCGGCAGGCATCTTAGGTGGTGTCTTGGCTGTGCTCGCCTTTGTCGGCGTCGGCCCCGTGGTGCTGGCTGCTAATGGCGTGCTGCGCTCTGGCGTGGAAGGCATTGTGGCAGCAGGGCTTTTGCCGCTGGCATCCGTTATCATTGAACCCGCTAAGATTTTGTTCCTGAACAACGCCATCAACCATGGCGTGCTCTCGCCGCTGGGCATTCAGCAGGCCGAAGAATTTGGCAAGTCCATGTTCTTCCTGCTCGAAGCAAATCCCGGCCCCGGCCTTGGCGTACTGCTGGCTTACTGGTTCTTCGGCAAAGGCATGGCGAAAGATTCCACTCCCGGTGCGATGATTATTCACCTTCTGGGCGGTATCCATGAAATTTACTTCCCCTATGTCCTCATGAAGCCGGTACTGCTGATTGCCGTTATCGCCGGTGGCATGGCCGGTGTGGCAACCCTGCAGCTCTTAGGCGGCGGCCTTATCGCTCCGTCCTCTCCGGGTTCCATTATCGCGGTTCTCGCCATGACCCCGAAAGGCGCCTTTATCGCCAATATGGCAGACTTCCTCGTAGCCACGGTGGTTTCCTGTGCCGTAGCATCGGTATTCATTAAAGTTTCCGCCACGGAAGAAAGCGGCGAATCCCTCGAAGAAGCAAAAGCAGCTATGCAGGAACGCAAACAGCGCGGTCAGGTCGCTGTAAGTGCTGTACGCATCAGCGGCAGCGAACTGGAAAGCATCGTTTATGCCTGCGATGCTGGCATGGGCTCCAGCGCCCTCGGTGCCGCCAGCCTGCGCAAGAAACTGCGCAATGCAGGTTATACGCATATCTCTGTAACTAACGCCGCCATCGGCAATATCCCCAAGGATGCGCAGATTGTCGTCACCCATGAAAAACTGGCACAGCGCGCTATGGAAGATTCTCCGCAGGCTGAACATATCCTCGTGCGCAACTTCACGCAGAATGATGTGTTTGAACAGATTATCGCCCGCCTTTCCGAAAACAAGATGGACGGCGTAATGGCTGCCGGTCAGTCCGGTTCCCGCGAAAAACACGTTTTGGACCTTACGAATATCCAGCTCGGCCTTAAAAGCGTGAGCAAGGAAGAAGCCATCACCGCCGCCGGCAAGGCTTTGGTTAAAGCAGGCTTTGTGGACGAAGGTTACATCGAAGGCATGCTCAAACGCGAAGCCGATATCAGCACCTATGTGGGCAAAGGCATTGCCATTCCCCATGGCGAAGCCGCTGTCAAAGATACCATCCGCCAGTCCGGTATCGTGGTGCTCCAGTATCCCGAAGGCATTAAGTTCGGCAACGACACCGCCCATATCCTCGTGGGGATTGCCGGCAAGGACAACGACCATCTCTCCATCCTCGCTAACATCGCCGCTACGATGGATGAATGCAGTGATGAGGAGCTGCAAAAACTCTACAACACCAAAGACGCCAACGTGCTCTATGAGCGTTTCGCACTGGCAAACTAATCAAATCTGAATATTACATGTCCCTTTTCCACGCAGGCGTATACCCTGTGGAAAAGGGACTATTTTTTTGACAAATTTTGGAGGTAATCAAGATGAAAAAGGCAATCCATTTCGGTGCAGGCAATATCGGCAGAGGTTTTATCGGAGAGCTCCTGGTGCGTTCCGGCTATGAAGTGACGTTTGTGGACGTCAATGCAGAACTTGTGGATTTAATCAATGAGCGCCGCGCTTACGATATCAAGATTGTAGGGGATAAGCCCGAAATCATCCATGTGGAACATGTGCGCGCCATCAACAGCGCCGCCCATCCCGAAGAACTCATCAGGGGCATCTGTGAAGCCGATATCATCACGACGGCTATTGGCCCGAATATCCTGAAATTCATTGCGCCGAATCTGGCGGCAGGCCTTGCAGAACGCGTAAAAGTAAATCAGCAGCCCTTGAATGTCATCGCCTGTGAAAATATGGTGGGCGGATCCACGGTGCTCAAAGGTTTTGTCGAAGAAAACCTGCCGGAAGAAGCCAAAGAAGACGTGGCTAAATATATCGGCTTCCCCGATGCCGCTGTGGATAGAATCGTACCCCTGCAGAAAAATGACGACCCCCTGCTCGTGCAGGTCGAACCCTACGCCGAATGGGATGCCAATGTGACCCAGGCCAAAGGCGAACCGCCGCAGATTGAGGGCCTGACCTGGGTGGAAAACCTCGAAGCCTATATCGAGCGCAAGCTCTTTACCGTAAATACCGGCCATGCCTCCATTGCGTACCTTGCTTATCGCAAAGGCATCAAGGACATTTACAGCGCTATGCAGGATAAAAACATTGTGGATATGGCGCGTAAGGTTTGGCAGGAAACAGGGGACTTGCTCGTGCGTAAGTTCGGCTTTGACCCCAAAAAGCATGAAGAATACGTCAAGACCACCGAAAACCGCTTTAGAAATCCGCACCTCAGCGACGAAGTGACAAGAGTAGCCCGCGGTCCCAAACGCAAACTCGGCGCTAAAGACCGCCTCGTAAGCCCCGCTACCCAGCTTTTGGCACAGGGACAGAAACCCTCGGCCCTGGCTACAGTAATCGGTGCAGCCTTCCACTTCGACTATGATGGAGACAAAGAAGCGCAGGAAGTGCAGGGCGCCATTCAGGAAAAAGGCCTGCATAAGGCAATCCTGAACTATACACAAATCCCCGAAGAATCCGAACTCTTCCGTATGGTGGAGAATAAGACAGCAGGATTTTAAGTGCCTATTTATAGAAATGTGAAAAATTCCATGAACATGAAAAGTCCGCTGATCCAAAGTATCAGCGGGCTTTTATGTAAATTGCAGTTTGCCAGTACGTGCTGAAATTTTTTTGTTACAGCTCAGTTTGGGCGTAGGTGGTAATACTTTTCGCCGTTGCACTGAATGACCCACAAGCAAGGGAGGCGCTTTTTAGTTACCTGCGCCGGGCAAGACCGGCGGCGCGTATGTTCAGCTTAATTTTTAGGAACTATCGTTTGTGGGCCAGTCCTCACTGCGTTCGGACAATCGTTCCACGGCGAAAAGCATCACCACCACCGCCCTAAGCGATGTTCGTATAAAACGGCACTTTCGCGGTGACAAGCAGCAAGTACATCGATGTTCTTGTAACGGGAGCAACGAGTTCGTTGCAATCGTTACTCCGTAACTGGGGGCGGACGGGGAGTGCTTTTTCTGTTAGGAGCGACTGCCTGAACGCAGTGAAGGCCGGCCCCTGTAGGAAGTCGCTAAGCAAATACGCTGAAAGCAGCGCCGTTGGCCTGCCCGGCGCGAGTAACTGGACAGCTATTTTTTCCGAGGGGGTCGTTTAGCGGGAAACAGAAAAAGTACTCCCCGTTCGCCCCTGACCACGTATGAACAAGATACCTTTACCACGAACTGAACTCCCCGACAAACTGCAACTTATATGTATGAATAAGCTATGCTTTTTTGATTGGGAATGATATGACCAGTTCCATTTTACTGATAATAGATAATATCCACAAAGTTCACCGGTTTGGTACCGGTGTTGCAAAATTTATGCGGGCGGGTGCAGTCGAAGCACATGGCATCGCCTTTATTCAGGACATAGGCTTCGTTGGCAATGTAGGCTTCTAGTGTGCCTTGTTGGACAAGTACATATTCCTGCGTGTTGGGGGAATGGCTTTCGGACAGGTGTTCTTCGCCGGGCAGTATGGTTACGGTGAATACGTCAAAACGTCGTTGGGCTGTGGCCGGGAAGTAACATCTTGCCGAAAATAAGCCGTTATCGTCTGCTTGTATGGGAATATCGGCTTCGCGGACAATTTGTACTGAGGCGGCTGGTGGGGCAATGAGCTGGGAATAATCCACGCCCAAGCCATTGGCGACCTTCCATATCGTATTGATGGTGGGGTTGCCCTCGCCCTTTTCAATTTGTGACAGCATGACCTTGCTCACACCTGACCGGTCAGCCAGTTGTCCAAAACTTAAATTCTGTTCTTCGCGCAGTCGTTTGAGGTTGTTCGCTATAATTGCATTTATTGTCATCGTTAGCTCCTCCTTTTACAATATAGTTTACCATTCGTAAAATATATTGTAAATATTTCTTGACAATAAAGGAAAAGCACCGTATACTCTATTTAACATTTCGTTAGATATATTAATTAATGGGTTAGGAGTGAATGATATGGTGACTATGGCGATAAATTCCCTGCGCAATCTTTCGCCGGAATCTGCCCGCTGGCAAATGCTCTTTTCTATGGCGATTTTTGGGACGTTGGGCTTTTTCAGTCGGTATACTTCGGCAATTACTTCTGCGGAGCTGTCGTTTTACCGCTCGGCCTCGGCGTTTGTCATCATCGGCATATATTTTCTCTGCCGTGGCCGTCAGCTTTCCTGGCATAAGCTGCGGGAGGATGTCGGGATTATGTTCCTGTCGGGGATAGCGCTCGCAGTTAATTGGTTGTTTATGTTCGAGGCGTTTCGCTATACCAGTATTTCCCTAGCGACCATCAGTTACTATTTTGCGCCTGTGATTGTCACGGTGGTCTGCCCTTTTCTGTTCCACGAAAAAATGACGGGGCGGCAGCTCATTTGTTTTGTCATGTCCACGCTGGGGCTGGCTTTGATTGTGAACGTATTTGAGGCTTCGCCTGAGGCCGCAGATTCGCTGGGTATATTTTATGGTTTGCTAGCGGCGGTCTTCTATGCGCTGTTCATCATTCTCAATAAATACATCAAGAGCGTGGGCAGCATGGAGCGTTCCTTTTACCAGTTTGGCATTGCCGCTGTGGTTATTTTGCCGTACACAGCCTTAGGCGATGGTTTTCATCTGCTGGCATTGGATGTCAGCGGCTGGGCGGCGCTTATGATTATCTGTCTTGTTCATACGGTTATCATGCATTATGCGTATTTTCAGTCCCTGAGTCAGCTTACTGGTCAGGAAGTGGCTGTTCTGGGCTATATTGACCCGCTGGTGGCGGTTATTATTTCGTATTTTCTGTTACACGAAACGATGACCGTCAGTCAGGCGGTGGGCGGTGCCATGATATTGGGCTTTGCCTTGTGGAACGAATGGAAAAGCAGTTAAACAGGGAAAAATTAGGGTGCGACAAGATATGCGGATGCGCATACGCTGTAACAGCCTTGGTTTATAGTTTCAAATATGCCTCTTCAACTTTCATTTCCTCAGGCAGTTCTGGTGTTTGCCCGAGGATTCTGCGGGTGAATAGTTCAAAGGTACGCAGTTTTTCATCATGGGCGATGTTCCAGCGGTCAATCAAAGGCTTGTACTGAGGATTAATGGACAGGGCATCCCGGTAACTGCGGCCGAAGGTACAGTATTTGAAGAGAATTTCCCGGGCAACTTTATTGAGCCGGGGAAGGCCTTCGGACTCATTTTTGACGAACTGTTCGTATTCAGAGGCAAATATCTTGCTGTACCTGTTGCCGTTGCGCTTTAGGGCGGCTTTGACTTTTTCCTTCATATCTGCTGACAGAGTGGAATTTTTCTTGTAGAACTGCAAGTAGTTGCAGTATTCTGCGGTGAGGGATGGTTCGCTGATATCGCTGTAGTGCACGCCCTGAATGCGTTTGCACATTTCCCAGCGGAACTGGGCACACATGCGGATAAGGGTGGTTTCCAAATCTTCTGAATGGAAGATGGACAGTACCATATGAGCGGGAGTCGTTCGCCTGCGACCTTCGATTTCCTGCCAAGTTAGACCGCGGCTGCCGTAGTTAGGCATAAGGATAATGTAGGGAAGAACTTCCCGGTTATAGTCATAGCGGTTGATTTTTAGCTCAGGATAGCTGGCATAGGCGGGGCGGTAGAAGCAGCTAAAGTCGATTTCCCGAATGTGATTTAAGGCTTTCCGAACCCGTTCAACTGTGGACAGGCAGGTTTCCAGCGGACGGGATACAGCCTGAGCGTAGAAGGCGGGAATGTAGGAGAAAATGCTGCCGTAGGTCATTTTATTGGCATTGGCAATCATATTGTGTAGTTCAAAGCGGGCCATAGCCTTGGGGTCATTCAGCATGGCATCGGCCTGCGGCTGTTTTAGATTTCCCTGCCGGACGGCTTCTTTCAAGTGGTCCGGCCAGTCGTTGTCAAATTCGTCCTTAGATGGCTGTGCCTGTCCCAGGGCGATTTTTTTCAGCCAGTTATAGGCGGGCATAATGAGGTCTTCGGGGTCGTCCTCCCATAAAAGAGCAGCTTTGTAAATTGCGGCTGTGTTTTCCTCGCCAGCTAGTTCCTCGTCGATAAAACCGAAGAGGAAGAACATTTTGACCTCAGCGGGAATGCTGTCGGTTTCCAAACTTTTGAAAAAGGCAGCTTCGTAGATGGTGAAAAAATTCTGGGTGATATCGCCGCGCAGACGGCGCATTTCTGCAGATTTTTCGGTTTTGTCCGGCGCTTTCATAAACAGGCGGATATCCTTGGCCAGCGCGTCGCCGATATCCCGGCCAATGCCGGCAAAGGCCAGGATGGTTTGCAGGGCATTGGTGATTTTAGGAATATTGCCGCTGCCAGCTTCCAGCGCTTCCTGACGATGGGCTTCGTCCAGTTTTGCTTTTTGCGTGCGATACTCAGAAGTGAAATCATTGGTGGCAGCATGGGTGTCCTGAATAAAGGCCGTGATGAAGTCAAGCTGGGGATGGATCGCTTGGGCGAGGCGGGCGGCCAGCATGATGGTGCCTATGCAGAAATTGATATCGGCAGGATAACATTCTTTCCGCAGCAGTTCATTTTTTTCCCGACAGGTACGGCAAAGGGCCGCCTGCCAGCCGGTGAGCATGGATGGTTTATCTGGGGGCGTCAGGGTGTTTACATGGTCAAATTTTTGCGGTTGAAGCATTAAGGTGGCACAAATATTTTTATAATCGCTGTAATCGCTTTTTAGGCTGTCACAGAGATTTTGGGCTTTATTATAGAAATCGTCGAGGGTGTTGATTAAGTCTGTGGCTAAATTGATACTGGCAGAAACCATGACAGGGGCAATGGAGGGGGTAGCGGCAATGGCGGCAGCCAGGTCATCTTCGTCATTATAATCGTAGGTAAAGAGGGTGCAGTCCTCGGCAGCTTTGTAATCGTATTCGTATGCCCCGCCACTGGGGTGAAAAGCGCCGATAATGGCTCCGTTGCCTGCGGTGAGCTGGACTTCATCCCCATAACAGAGGGTGAAACTTCCCTTGAGGATAATGGCAATATCCTTCACTGTATCGCCCTTGCGATGCAAAAACTGTCCTTTGCTTAGTTCAAGCTTGCCCATGGCTGCCAAACCTCCTTAACTCTAGCTAACATTGCTACCTCGTATATTCGCGTTTGGGAACGGATTTCCTTCATCAGAAAGAGGTTTGGTTGCGGAAAATTATTTTTTCATCATAGAGGATGCTCGAATCCTGTTGGAAATACATCCCGTTAGAGCGTTAGCGGTTGACACGGCGGGTTTAGTTTGCTAAAATTGACCTCAGCGATGAAAAAGAGGAGTAGCGCGCACTTAGCGAGTCCGGGAGGGTGCAAGCCGGTCAGAGCGTGAAGGGCACTTTGGAGCAAAAGACAAGAGAAAACTTTGAGGTGGGCTTCTATTATATATAGAAACCAATCAGGGTGGAACCGCGGGATTTTGAGTCTCGTCCCTGTAACGATGGCGTTACGGGGGCGGGGCTTTTGTAGTATAAGCACAGTCAACCGTAACAGGAGAAAAAGGAGTTGTACCTATGAAATTTCAGGAAATCATCCTGGCTCTGCAGAAATTCTGGTCAGAGCAGGGCTGTATCTTAGCACAGCCTTATGATGTCGAAAAAGGTGCGGGCACGATGAACCCCTCGACCTTTTTGCGTGTACTTGGCCCGGAGCCGTGGAATGTGGCTTATGTAGAGCCGTCCCGCCGTCCTGCCGATGGCCGCTATGGCGATAACCCGAATCGTCTGTATCAGCATCATCAGTTCCAGGTCATCATGAAGCCGTCCCCGGACAACATTCAGGAGCTGTACCTCGAAAGCTTGGAACGTCTCGGCATTGACCCGAAACAGCACGATATCCGCTTCGTAGAGGATAACTGGGAATCTCCGACGCTGGGCGCTTGGGGTCTGGGCTGGGAAGTATGGCTCGACGGCATGGAAATCACCCAGTTCACCTACTTCCAGCAGGTGGGCAGTCAGGACGTTAAGCCCGTCGCTTCGGAAATCACCTATGGTCTGGAGAGACTAGCCATGTACATTCAGGGTGTCGAAAATGTTTACGACATTCAGTGGACGGACGATTACACCTATGGGGATGTATTCCATCAGAACGAGTATGAGCAGTCTGCTTATGCGTTTGACCTCTCCGATGAAAAACTGCTGTTCGAGATGTTTGACAAATACGAAGCCGAAGCGGTTCGCGTAATCGCAGAAGGTTATGTACATCCGGCTTATGACTATGTGCTCAAATGCTCCCATACGTTCAACCTGCTGGATGCGCGTGGTGCCATCTCCGTATCCCAGCGTACGGCATTTATCGGCCGCGTAAGAAAGCTTGCACGTCTTTGCGCCGAATGTTACTTGAAACAGCGTGAGGAATTAGGCTATCCAATGCTGCACAGGGGGGAGAAATAATGAGCAAGGATTTACTGTTAGAAATCGGCACGGAAGAAGTACCGGCACATGTCATGCCGGGCATCCTTGCCCAGTTGAAGGAAAATGCCGCTAAGGCATTTGCAGACAGCCGCATTGACTGCGGGGAAATCCGCACCATCGGTACGCCGCGCCGCACGGCTCTCCTGGTCAAAGACCTCGCGGAAAAGCAGGAAGATGTGGAAAGCGAAAACCGTGGCCCGTCCGCAGCCATCGCTTTTGATGCGGACGGCAACCCGACCAAGGCTGCTCAGGGCTTTGCCCGTGGTCAGGGCATTGACCCGAAAGACCTCGTGGAAAAAGACGGTTATGTCTATGCCATGGTACATGAAAAGGGCAAGGAAACGGCTGAGCTGCTGCAGACCATTCTGCCGGAACTCATCTGCGGTCTGAACTTCCCGAACAATATGCGCTGGCGCGACCTGGACTTCAAGTTCATCCGTCCGCTGCGCTGGATTGTGGCCCTCTATGATGCAGAAGTTGTGCCCTTTGAGGTTGCCGAGGTTAAATCCGGCAAGGTTTCCCGTGGCCATCGCTTCCTGTCCCAGGGCGATTTCACCATCAACAGCGCTGCAGAATACGAAAAAGCCTGTGAAGAAAACTTCGTCATTGTAGACCAGGAAAAGCGCAAGGCCATGATTCGTGAGCAGATTGCTGCAGTTGCCGAAAAGAATGGCGGCAAGGCTGAAATCACCGAAGACTTGCTCGAAGAAGTGCTCTACCTCGTCGAATATCCGACGGCTCTGTGCGGCAAGTTCGAAGAAAAATATCTGGAACTTCCGCCGGAAACGGTTATCACGCCGATGCGCGACCATCAGCGTTACTTCCCGGTTAAGACTGCAGACGGCAAACTTCTGCCGCTCTTTATCACGGTGCGCAATGGTGGTAGTGAACACCTCGAAACCGTACAGCACGGCAATGAGCGTGTACTGCGTGCCCGCCTGGCTGACGCGCAGTTCTTCTTTGACGAAGACCGCAAGAAGAGCCTTGAAGAACATCGCGAAAAGCTCAAGACCGTTGTCTTCCAGCAGGGCCTTGGCACGATGTATGAAAAATCCGAGCGTCTTGTGGAACTGGCCGGCTTTATCGCGGATGAAATCGGCGCTGATGAAAAGGCTCACAAACACGCACAGCGTGCAGCACTGCTGTCCAAGGCTGACCTCGTTACCGGTATGGTAACGGAGTTCACGGAACTGCAGGGCATTATGGGCCGTGAATACGCAAAACTTGATGGCGAATGCGAAAATGTGGCCATTGCCATTGATGAGCACTATATGCCGCGCTTTGCCGGCGACAACCAGCCGCAGACGGAGGCCGGCCGCATCGTGAGCATGGCCGATAAGATTGATACCATTGTGGGTACATTCTCCCGCGGCAAGATTCCGACGGGCTCCCAGGATCCGTTCGCGCTACGCCGTCAGGCTCTCGGCCTTGTGAACATGCTGATTGAAGCCAAGTGGAACGTAAGTCTGTCCAAGGTTGTAGCTAAATCCATGGACCTCTATGGTCTGACGGATGAGGCTGTCCGCACGAAGATGCAGTCTGATGTGGCTGACTTCATGCGCCTGCGTCTCAAGAACGTGCTCGAAGCTGTCCGCTATGATGTGGTGGATGCCGTGCTTGAAAATGTTGACGATATCTACGCGGTCAGCCTGCGCGCTGCCGCTGTGGCTAAGTTCGTGGAAACGGCTGATGCTGCCGCCAACATTCAGGCCTTTGTCCGTGCGTCCAATCTGGCGAAAAAAGCCGAAGCAACGGAAATCAAGGAAGCTGTCTTTGTGGCTGATGAAGAAAAAGCTCTCTACGATGTTTACAAGTCCACCAACAGCGCTGTTGCCAGCCTTGTAGATGGTGAGGATTACGTTGGTGCCATTGACGCATTGAAGGAACTGTCCAAACCCATTGATGCCTTCTTTGATGCTGTAATGGTTATGGACAAGGACGAAGCGGTTAAGAATAACCGTTTGGCTTTGCTTAAATCCATTGATGCACTCGTTAACCGTGTAGCAGATTTTAGCAAAATCGTGCTGTAATTTTATAAGTTGTCTTTTCACCGCGTACACATTAAAGAAATGTGTACGCGGTGATTTTTTATTTTTTGTAATCGTTCACTGTATGCAAACATTTTTACATTTTACTCTTGCAAAAGTGTAAAGTATAGTATATACTAACAGATGTATCATAAGGGTGAACGCACTTATCGTAATACAAGATTTTTAATGAAGGAGGATGATTAGCATGTTTAGGAAAGTCGGCAAAAAGTATATGGAAACTGCTCTGATCAAGCTAATCGCGGTAGGTTTAGTTATTGGCATTGTAATCGCTCTGGCGGCGCCGGGGATGGTGCCTTTGGTGGCAATTTTTGGTGATTTGTTTGTCCGGGCGTTGAAGGGCGTGGCGCCGGTATTGGTGTTCGTGCTCGTTATGAACGCTATGGCACAGAAAAATGCGGATGCCAGCGCGTCCATGCGGCCGATTGTCAAGCTTTATGTATTTGCTACGTTTTTTGCATCGCTGGTGGCGGTGGCGTATTCCTTTGCCTTCCCGACCACGCTGCATTTGCAGCTGGCAGATGCGAAACTCACGCCGCCGAGCGGTATTCTGGAAGTTTTGCATAACCTCGTGCTCAATGTGGTAGACAATCCGATTCATGCCATTGCCAGTGCCAATTATATCGGCATTCTGGCTTGGGGCGTGTTGACAGGCCTTGCGCTGCATCATGCTTCGGATGGCACGAAGGAAACGCTTAATGATTTTGCCAAGGCTGTGACTAAGCTCGTGCAGTGGGTTATTCGTCTGGCACCCTTCGGTATTATGGGGTTGGTGGCTGATGCTATCGGGACCAATGGTGCTGATGCCATTTTGGGTTACTTCCATCTGCTGGCGGTGCTTCTGGGCGCATTCTTCTCCGTGGCGCTGATCATGAATCCGCTGATTGTTTATCTGCACATTCATCGCAATCCTTATCCGCTGGTGCTCACAACGTTGCGGGAAAGCGGCATCTATGCGTTCTTCACGAGAAGTTCGGCAGCCAATATCCCCGTGAATATGGATTTGTGTGCACGGCTGGGACTCAATAAAGATACCTATTCCATCTCCATTCCTTTAGGTGCTACGATTAACATGAGTGGCGCGGCTATCACCATTGCGGTGTTGTCCTTGGCTTGTGCGCATACGTTGGGGATTGATGTTGACCTGCCTACGGCACTGCTCTTGTGCATCATTGCCACGGTTGGCGCCTGTGGTGCTTCCGGTGTGGCGGGCGGTTCCCTGCTGCTTATCCCGGTGGCCTGCTCCTCGTTCGGTATCAGCAACGATATTGCCATGCAGGTCGTTGGTGTGGGCTTCATCATCGGCGTATTGCAGGATTCCTGCGAAACGGCCCTCAACAGCTCCAGTGACGTGTTGTTTACGGCTACGGCGGAACTGACGCAGAAGGCGAAAGAGGGGACACTGACGGAAGCGGATTTAGTGGCTAAGAATTAAACAGCTGTTGGCTTTGTTTACATCCATACAATAAGACGCCCGCAGGGGTTGGCAATATTTTTTCTTCGCTTAGACAGGCTTGTCAAACGCTACGAAAAAACATCGCCAACCCCTGCGGGCTTAATACGTAGCAGTTGTTTCGTCATAGACAGGCTTGCCAAAAGCTGCGGAAAACATCACCAGCCCCCACGGGCTTACTGCGTTATTTTGCTGTACATTAACATCGTAGTGCTAAGGCGCCTGGTGGGGCTGGTAATATTTTCCTTCGCCATAGACAAGCTTGTCAAAAGCTACGGAAAACATCACCAGTCCCACCAGGCTTACTGCGTATATACATGACCGCTGCTTGCTAAGACACGCATCGTTGTATGGGTTACATTGAAGTGTTAAGTTGGAAGTGAGGCGGGAGGGGGAGGCAATGACTTTCGGCAGCGTTTGACAAGCTTGTCTAAGCAGACGAAAGTTATTGCCTCCCCCTCTCGCCGCCTGTTACATCGAATTATAAAATTTTCTTAAAATCAAAGCTGACAAATACTACCTGTAGGATGTATAATAAAAGAAAATTCCATCATATGTGGACAAAGAAGGCGAAATTATGGAGTTTCGACTTAAACAATGGCACAGGCCATTGGCTGGGTGTGGTTTAGTTCTTTTGTTGGCAGGTTTAGTAGGGGCTTGGTATGCTGATGAGGCAGAAAAGCCCCCGCTTGTGTTGCAGGCAGGTGAAACGGAGAAAGTGGTGCAGGAGGATTCTTTGGCCATTCGTGGGTTGCAGGAGGCCAATGAACATAAGGAGTTGCGCAATCCATTTTCTTTGCTCCATGAAACGGAACAGGAAAGTGAGCATATGGCTTTGCCTGCTAAACAGCCAACAGAAAATGGAAAGGTAAAAACGGACACGCCGCCGGCAGTTTCGCCTGCTGCGGGGAATGGTTCGCAAAAGCCGGCCGGTAATGAACCGGCGATAAGCTTATGCGGTATTGTGGAAGGAGGTGGTCAGCGGCTGGCTTTGCTGAAAGTCGGCAATAATACGGTAACTGCTGGCTTGGGCGAAATGGTTTCGGATTGGCAAGTGACCGGCATAAGCGCTGCTGCGGTTACGGTGGAGCGTTCCGGGCAGGTGCAGGTTTTGCCGCTGGTGCTGAATGGGGAAGCGGGGGTGAAGTGACATGGGGAAGAGTGTTTTTTGTCTGTTGATGATGGTCGTTTTGACCTGCCTGGGAGAGCTGCAGGTCAGTGCATCGCCTGTGCGGCTGCAGGTGCAGAATGCACCGACAAGTGCGGTGTTGATGTCTGTAGCCCGTCTGGGTGGTTTCAACCTGTTATTGTCCGATGGCATCGGGGGAACGGTGACGGTCAATGTGCAGGAGGAGCCACAGAAAATACTGGAATTATTATCGGCTTCGCAGGGCTTTTTGTTGGAGAAGTATGGTGATGTCTATGTGGTGACTGCACCGGATAAGAGTAATGCCTTGCGGCGTGTACACAGCTATCAGGCCAGGTATGCCCGTCCAGCGGATTTAGCAAAAATCGCAATTTTATCTTTGGGTGAAGCAGGAAAAAAGTCTCAGGTGACGAAAGATAACAATGATGTGGATATAACTGCCCAAAAACAATCCACAGAAAAAGCGGAAACTGGGGAAAGGTCATCTCGGGTATTGGTTGATGAATCTGCAGGCAAGGTAGTCTTTTATGGTACTGATGCTGAAGCGCAGCGGGTGCAGGAGGCTTTGCAGCAGGTAGATATTCCTGCTAAGCAGGTCAGTATTGAAGCCAAAGTGGTAGCTTTGTCCAAGAACGCCGCCAAAAATTTGGGTGTAGAGTGGGAATGGTCCAAAATACCACAATATCCTGAACGACGTAAAACTTATCGTCATGAAGGAAAGGAAAATGAGCGGGTGGATTATGAGGTGCGCCGTTCCTATGGCGGCAAGTCAGATTCTATTCCGGGCATTATTCAATTTGGCCACGGCCCTGAGGGGCAGCCCTTTGAATTTTATTTCAGTGCGCAATTGAATGCCTTGGTATCGGACGGCAAGGCGAAGATTTTAGCCCGGCCGAATATTACCACCATTCAGGGGCATGAAGCCGTCATCAATATTGGCGGTGATGTGCCAGTGCCCACGCAGACGGTGACGGAAACCTCTACGACCAATACGGTGACGTATCGGCAGGCGGGCATTATTTTGCGATGCATACCTAGAGTAAACGCCGAAGGTCAGATTACCGTAGAGGTACATACGGAGGTCAGCACGCCGGAATTTGTGACGGATTTGAAGGCGTATCGTTTTCAGCGCCGCAGTGCCGATACAATGGTGCGGCTGCAGGATGGGGAAACCATGGTGATTGGCGGTTTGATTGGCAGCGAGGAATCCCATAGTTTAAGCAAGGTACCCTTTTTAGGCGATTTGCCCATTTTAGGGGCATTTTTCAAAAGTGTACGGCATAGCCATACGGAGTCGGAAGTGATGATATTCCTGAAAGCGCATGTGCTATGAGGTTATAGATATGATAAAGGAGAAACGGTTATGGCGATTAAAATTTTGATAGCAGACGACCATGCGCTTCTACGACAGGGGATAAAGAGAGTCCTTAATTTCGAGGATGGTTTCGAGGTTATCGGCGAGGCCGAGGACGGACAGGAAGCTGTGGCACGGACGCTCATGCTACAGCCGGATATATTGCTTTTGGATATCAACATGCCCGGGCTTAGCGGTCTGGAAGTGGTAAAGCAGCTTAAGCAGGCAGATTGTGAAACGAGGGTTATTGCGCTGACGATTCACGATAGTGATAACTATGTTCTGGAAATGCTGAAAAACGGAGCGTTAGGGTATCTCTTGAAGGATGTGGAGCCGGCGGTGCTCATCAAGGCGATTCATGTGGTCAACGGCGGTGATGCCTTTGTTTATCCGGAACTGGCGGAGCGGCTCTTTGGCAGCACCACGGTGACGGATGATGTGGAGAGCAGGGCAAAGGAAATGCTCGATGAAAGCCGTGGCGAGCGCCTGACTTCGCGGGAGATGGATGTGCTCGAATGCGTAGCCAAGGGCTTTTCCAATCAGGATATCGCCAAAGCGTTGGGACTTAGCGAAAAGACGGTTAAGAACCATATGACCCGTGTCCTCAGAAAGCTGAAAGTGGAGGACAGGACGCAGGCGTTGGTCTATGTGCTCAAAAATAAAATCATATCTCTGGAATAAATTTTTATTGTGAAAAACTCCAAAAGCAGAAGTCTAAAATTTATGGATTTCTGCTTTTTTTTCGTGATTAGATAAGGTATAATAGGAATAGTAGAAAAATATGAATCCGATTCGTAATTGAGAGGTATTCACAAAAAGTGGAAGGTGATTCGGTGCTTTATCCGCTGAATTTGGAACTGGCGGGCAGAAGCTGTGTAGTTGTAGGCGGCGGGCAGGTCGCCTGCCGGAAGGTACGGGGACTGCTGACTGCTGGAGCTGAAGTGACCGTTATTGCACCTGTGGCAACGGATGATTTACAAAAAATGGCCGCATGCGGCAGGCTGAAGTGGTTGAAGCGGGATTATCAGCAGGGGATGCTGAAAGCGCTGCGCCCCTTACTGGTGTTTGTCACAGCGAGCAGTCAGGCGGCTAATGCAGCGGCTATTGCTGAGGCTAAGGAGATTGGCGCCTTGGTCAATGCGGCAACCGATCCGGAGCAGACGGATTTTTCTGTGCCTTCTAAGGTTCAGCGGGGCGATTTTTTGCTGACGGTTTCCACTGGCGGCGGCAGTCCTGCCTTTTCCCGGCTCCTGCGTGAGCGGCTGGAGCGTGAATACCCGGATAGTTTCGGGCAGTTTTTGGAACGGTTAATGGTATTACGGGATGAAATCAAGGCCATGCCGGGCGGCAGCCGGGAACATGAACGGCTGTGGCGGCAGAGTCTTAACCAGGGAATTATTGATTTAGTGAGAGTGGGTCATTTAGACCAGGCGGAGGAAGAAGTAAGAAATGGAATTACTAATGCTGGGATTAAATCACAAGACAGCACCTGTTGATGTGCGGGAAAGGTTTTCCATTCCCAAGGCGGCGGTGAAAAATGGTCTTGCGAATCTGGGAACCTATGAGGGCATTTTGGAGGCGGTTGTCCTCTCCACCTGCAACCGCAGTGAAATGTATGCGGTGGTGGATGATGCAGAGCGGGATTTAGCCACCTTGAAACAGTTCCTCTTTGACTTGACGGGAAACGAGGAGGATATTGACGAATATCTCTATCATTATGCAGATGAAGCATGTATTGACCATCTGTTCCGCGTGGCGTCGAGCCTTGACTCGTTGGTGCTTGGCGAGGGACAGATTCTTTCCCAGGTCAAGGAAGCCTATGCTATGGGACGGGAAGCCGGCACCACGAGCACGGTATTAAATACCCTTTTTCATCGGGCGATTGCCACGGGCAAGCGGGTGCGTACGGAAACCCGCATTCAGTTTAATTCCGTGTCGGTAAGTTATGCCGCTGTGGAATTGGCGCGCGAAGCACTGGGCGAACTGCATGAAGCCAGTGCCCTGATTTTTGGTGCCGGAAAGATGGCAGAACTTACGGCACAGCACTTAATCTCCCGCGGCGTAAAGAAAATCTATGTGGCCAACCGCCATATTGAGCGGGCACAGCTTTTGGCCGAGCAGTTTAATGGCGAAGCAGTTCCTTTTAAGGATGCCATGAAGCGGGCCGTGGATGTGGATGTAATCGTGACCTCCACGGGCGCGCCGCATTATGTGATCAAGCCCTGGGAAACTCGCCAGCTTATGAGCAAGCGAAAAGGCAGACCGTTATTCCTGATTGATATTGCCGTTCCCCGCGATGTTGACCCCGAAGTGGGCGATATCAAGGGCGTAACGCTCTACAATATCGACGCTTTGGAAGAAGTGGTGGATGAACATATCGAGGAACGCCGTCAGGAAGCCAAACAGGCGGAAAAAATCGTGGCCGAAGAAGTGGCATCTATTGAGGAAAAGTTCCAGTACCTCTCTTTCCGTCCGTTGATGGCACTGCTTTCTGACCGCTGTGAGCGCATTCGCCAGCGGGAGGTCAAGCGGGCCAGTTCCAAACTGCCGGAGCTTACGGAGGAGGAATGGCGGCAGGTGGAACATATGAGCCGCATGATTGTGCGCAAGATTCTGCGCATGCCCATGATGAAGCTCAATTCTGCCGCTGGCACGGAAAACGAGCAGTTCTATATCGACGCCATGCGGGCGCTATTCAAACTTGATACGATAGGAGAGACAGCAACCAGTGAAGAAAGACACAATCGTTATCGGTACGCGCAGCAGTAAGCTTGCTCTCTGGCAGGCAGAATACGTAAAAGGCCGTTTGGAAGAAGAATATCCCGGCCTTAAAGTCGAACTCAAATTAATGACCACCAAGGGGGATAAGATTCTCGATGCCCCCTTGGCCAAAATTGGCGGCAAGGGCCTGTTTACCAAAGAACTCGAAATGGATATGCTCTCCGGCGGCATTGACCTGGCGGTGCACAGCCTTAAGGATATGCCGACAGAGTTGCCCGAAGGCCTGACGCTTGCTGCGATTACGAAACGTTTTGACCCCGGTGATGCCGTGGTCAGCCCCAAATTTAAGACATTTGCAGCGTTGCCTTGTGGCGCAAAAGTAGGTACATCGAGCCTGCGCCGCAAGGCACAGCTTTTGCATGCCCGCCCGGACCTCAACATCTGCGACTTGCGGGGCAATGTGAATACGCGGCTTGCCAAACTGGAAAGCGAAAACTTTGACGCCATTATCCTCGCCGTGGCCGGACTCAAACGCCTGGGCTTTGGCGAGCGCATTACGGAAGTTTTGCCCCGCGACATGGTACTGCCCGCCGTAGGGCAGGGAGCACTGGCCATTGAAACCCGCGAGGACGATGCGGATATGCGCGAAATGCTCGCGTTCCTCAATGACGAAGCCACGGTGCATTGTGCCAAGGCAGAACGTGCCTTCTTAGGCAGGGTCGAGGGCGGCTGTCAGGTGCCGGTTGGTGTTTACGCCGTACCTGCCGCTAACGACGAAATTCAGGTGGAAGCCGTAATCGCTTCCTTGGACGGCCAGCGTCTCTACCGCGATAAACTCAGCGGCAAGGCTAGTGAGGCGGAAAAACTGGGCGTAACGCTGGCCGAGAAACTCCTCGCCGCCGGCGGGCAGAAAATCCTGCAGGAACTTGGTTTGTTGCAGAATAAATAAGACAGAAAAGGGATGACATATATGGCAGGAATGGTTTATTTAGTAGGTGCAGGCCCCGGAGATTACCGGCTTATCAGCATGAAGGCAGTGGATTGCCTAAAAATGGCCGATGTGGTGGTCTATGACCGTCTGGCCGATGACCGCATCTTGCGCTGGGCGCCGGAAGATGCCGAATTCATTTATGTGGGCAAGGCATCGAGCAACCATACCATGAAACAGGAAGATATCAACCAGCTGTTGGTGGACAAGGCCAAAGAAGGCAAATGCGTCGTGCGTCTCAAAGGCGGCGACCCCTTTGTATTTGGCCGGGGCGGTGAGGAAGGCCTGCTCTTGCGCGAAAACAACCTGCCCTTCGAAATCGTGCCGGGCATCACTTCGGCGATTTCCGTACCGGCCTATGCGGGCATTCCCGTGACCCATCGCGCGGTAGCAACTTCCTTTGCCGTGGTGACAGGCCATGAAGACCCCACCAAGGGCAAGAGCAATATGCGTTGGGAACACCTGGCTACGGGCGTGGATACGCTTGTGTTCCTGATGGGCGTAGCCAATCTGCCGCATATCACGGGTAAATTAATCGAAAATGGCCGCAGTGCCGATACGCCGGCTGCCGTTATCCGCTGGGGCACCAAGCCAGAACAGCGCACGCTGATTACCACCGTGGGGAAGGCCGCTGAAGATGTGGCGAAAAACGGCATCAAGCCGCCTGCCATCTTTATCGTGGGTGAAGTCGTGAAACTGCGGGACAGCCTGCAGTGGTTCGATAACCTTTCCCAGCGTCCTCTGTTTGGCAAGCGGATTCTCGTAACGCGGGCACGTAGTCAGGCATCCAAGCTGACGGCAAAACTGGAAAAACTCGGCGCGGAAGTTCTCGAAGCTCCGGCAATTTCCATGGCCGACCCCGCCGATAATTATGCGGCTCTCGATAAGGCCATTGACCATGTGGCGGATTATCACTGGTTGATTTTCACGAGTGCTAATGGTGTAGGCCGTTTCTTTGCCCGCCTGTTCAAAGCAGGCAAGGATGCCCGCGCATTAGGTTATGCCAAGATTGCCGCTATCGGTTTGGCAACGGCAGAGAAACTCAAGCAGTATGGCCTTGTGGCTGATGTAATCCCGCAGGAATACCGCGCTGAAGGCGTGTTGGAAGCGCTGAAGGGAAAATTGCCGCCGCATGCCAAAATCCTGATTCCGCGTGCCGAAGAAGCACGGGAAGTCCTGCCGGATACCTTGCGTGAAATGGGCGCAGAGGTTGAAGTCGCACCTGCATATCGTACAATCTGCGGTCAGGTGGACGGCGAGGCTTTGGCGGCAGAACTCAAAGAAGGCAACATTGATTTGGTGACCTTCACCAGCTCGTCCACGGTTAAAAATCTCGTCAACATCATCGGCTCGGCAGAGGTACTGAAGGGCGTAAAGACGGCCTGCATTGGCCCAGTTACGGCCGATACTGCCAAATCCTTAGGCATTGAGCCGGATATTATAGCCAAAGAATATACCATTGATGGTCTTGTAGAGGCCATCTGCAAATAATAGGAGATGTTATATCATGTATGAACAGAAACTCCGTCCGCGCCGTATGCGCATCAGCCCCGCTATGCGGGCAATGGTTCGCGAAACCAGCCTGTCGGTGAAGGACTTTGTCTATCCGCTGTTTGTCGTGCCAGGCGAAAACGTCCGCGAGGAAATTCCCTCCATGCCGGGCTGCTATCATCTGTCGGTGGATGAAGCGGTCAAAACGGCGAAAGAATGCTGGGAACTGGGCATTCCTTCCGTGGAAGTATTCGGCATTCCCGAATATAAAGATGCCGACGGTTCCAGCGCCTGGGATATGACCAGTCCTGTACAGCGCGCCATCAAGGCGATTAAGGCAGAAATTCCCGAACTTATGATTGTCGGCGACGTCTGCATGTGTGAGTATACCGACCACGGCCACTGCGGCCATCTCGAAGGCCACTATGTGGACAACGACAAGACCTTGAAACTCCTGCAGAAAGTTGCTGTTTCGCAGGCACAGTGCGGTGTGGATATCATCGCGCCCTCCGATATGATGGACGGCCGTGTGGCGGCTATCCGCGAAGCTTTGGACGAAAACGGCTTCCAGAATGTCTCCATCATGAGCTATGCGGTCAAATATGCTTCGGGCTACTACGGCCCCTTCCGTGATGCTGCCGACAGCGCACCGGCTTTTGGTGACCGCCGTCAGTATCAGATGGACCCGGCCAATGCCCATGAAGCCATCAAGGAAGTTGACCTCGATATTGCCGAAGGCGCTGACATCATCATGGTAAAACCGGCGCTGGCTTATCTCGATATCGTGCGTCAGGTGCGAGACCATATCCATCATCCGGTGGCTGTTTATAACGTCAGCGGCGAATATGCCATGGTCAAGGCTGCCGCTAAGAACGGCTGGATTGACGAAAAGCGCATCGTTATGGAAACCCTGCTTTCCATGAAACGTGCCGGTGCTGATATCATCATCACCTACCATGCTATGGATGTGGCCCGCTGGCTGAAGGAGGATGCTAATGCTTAATCTCACCAAATCCGCTGCCGCTTTTGCTGAAGCCAAAGAACTTATGCCCGGCGGCGTCAACAGCCCCGTGCGTTCCTATAAGAGTGTGGACTGCAATCCACCGTTTATCGACCATGCGTTAGGCGATAAGATTTACGATATCGACGGCAATGAATACATTGACTATGTTGGCTCCTGGGGGCCAATGGTCGTGGGCCATGCCCATCCGAAAGTCGTAAAAGCCCTGCAGGAAGCCGCAACCCGTGGTACGAGCTATGGCGCGCCGACTTGCATTGAGTCGGAACTTGCAAAGCTCGTGATGGAGGTTTATCCGTCCATCGAAACCATCCGCATGGTCAACTCTGGCACCGAAGCAACCATGAGCGCTCTGCGCCTGGCACGCGGCTATACGGGACGGGAAAAGATTGTCAAATTCATTGGCTGTTACCATGGCCATAGCGACAGCCTGCTCGTCAACGCCGGTTCCGGCATGGCCACCTTCGGCGTGCCGAGCTCTCCGGGCGTAACGAAAGGCACGGCACAGGATACGATTTCCGTACCCTACAATGATGAAGAAGCCATTACGAAAGTGATGGAAGAGGTCGGTGACGAAGTTGCCGCCGTTATCGTGGAGCCGGTAGCCGGCAATATGGGCCTTGTTTTGCCGAAACAGGGCTACCTTAGAAAACTCCGCGACCTTACGGAAAAGCACGGCGCCCTGCTGATTTTTGACGAGGTTATGTGCGGTTTCCGCGCCTCCTTGGGCGGCGCCCAGGCAGCTTACGGTATTACGCCGGATTTGACCTGCTTGGGTAAAATCATCGGCGGAGGTCTGCCCGTAGCAGCCTACGGCGGCCGCAAGGACATCATGGCGAAGGTTTCGCCGTCCGGCCCGGTCTATCAGGCCGGTACGCTCTCCGGCAATCCGCTGGCCATGACCGCAGGCCTTGCCACGCTGCAGATTATCACCGCAGAACCGGAAGACGGCAAGGCCGATTACAGCCGCGAACTGACCTTAAAGACGAAGAAACTGCTCCTCGGCTGGCAGGAAAAAGCCAAAGCCGCAGGCGTTGCCATTCAGGTCCATCAGGCAGGCTCCATGTTCGGCATCTTCTTCAGCGAAAAAGATGTGCTGAACTACGAGGATTCCTGCAACGCCGACCAGGAAAAATTCAAGGTCTGGTTCAAATCCATGCTCGAACAGGGCATCTACCTTGCCCCGTCCCAGTTTGAAACCCTCTTTATGAGCGGTGCCCATACGGATGAAGACATTGATAGAACCATTGCGGCAGCAGAAAAAGCATTTGCAGCTGTAGCGGCTATGGAAAAATAAAATAACAACAATAGTTAGGCTTGACTGGTCAAATGTTGATTGGTCAAGCCTTTTTATAAACATAAAACATGAAATATAAATATAAAATGTAAAATATAAATACGAAATATAAAATTGGCAGGCAAAAATGTAAAATGATTTATCAAAACATAAAGAGAGTCTGTTGTAATTTTATAAATGACCAAAGTACGATAGTCATTTGGGAATGCGTGAACTTCATCCAAAAGCTGGAATATTGACTGAACAGGCAGGAAAATTTTTATGTTATGGAGAATAACACCATAAATGTAATATGGTGCAGTTAATTAGAAGTCAAAGTGGGGTGTGTTTATGGCAGATAAAAAGAATATCAGCAAAGTCACGTTAAAGTCTCGTCCGGGGAATCTTTCTTTTGCCAGGCGAATGAATGTTACTGAAGCAAAGTTTTGGCAGACGGATTTTGCCAAAAGACATTCTGTCAAACTGCCTTTGCTGGTAACGGATAAGGCTGTGTTGGCTTCCAAGGGGCATGAAATGCCCCCGGAAAAACTGGAAAAAGAAATAATGGATCCAAATCCACAAAAGAGCCAGTCCTGTACATTGTCTACGGAATGCGATACCTTAAGAATTGACTATGGCATAAAGGTGCTGCCGGTAAAGGATGGCATGTACAGTTGTTCAGACTATGCTTATCGGACAGCGATTTATCAAAAGATAGATGAATATATTGCCAAAGATGGTTTTCTGACCTTGGCAAAGCGCTATGTGAATAATATCGCCAATGCCCGCTTTCTATGGCGAAACCGCAAAGGGGCTGAAGCTATTGAAACCATCGTTACGATTGGCAACAAGGAATACCCGGCATTTGATGCCAAGGATTTTGACTTGGATGTTTTCGTGGATAACAATAAAACAATCAATGATATAGCCCGGCAGGTAGCTGATACCTTCGCCGGTAAGCAGGAATATTTGAATATGTATATTACCTGCTTTGTGAAAATCGGTTGTGCAATGGAAGTATATCCTTCACAGGAAATGACCATAGATGAAGAGAAAGGGAAGCAGTTGTTTGTCTTTGAAGGCAGTGCGGGGATGCACTCGCAGAAAATCAGTAATGCTTTGCGAACCATTGACACCTGGTATCCTGATTATACTGCATACGAGTTTCCCATCCCCGTTGAGAATTACGGAGCTTCAAGGGCGGTAGGCATAGCATTTCGCCCGGATACCAAGAGTTTTTACAAACTCATTGATAAGTTAGTTTTGAAAAATGAAGATATACCGATTGAGGACAAGCATTATGTTATGGCTGTCCTTATTCGGGGCGGGATGTTCAGCAAGAAACAGGAAAAATAAGCGTGTTTGAGGTAGTAATTATGTTTAGTCAAATGATAATTATAAAACCCGGTACGGGCATATCCGCAAATGTAATTATCTCTGAAGACATATTTCCTGTATTGCACCGCTTGTTTGTTAATCATGGCAAGAAGTTTGGCATAACCTTTCCTGCTTATACTTTTGACAAAAGAGGCAGCCTGGGGAATATTATTGAGGTCTTATGTGAAGATGATAAGGCTTTGGCAGCACTTCGGCTTGAAGAAGTAATGGCGCCCATAAAAGATTATGTAAAGGTGAAAAGGGAAATAGCCGAAACCGATGATTATATGCTCTTTAAGCGTGTCCGTGGAGAAAGTCAATTTGAAACGACCAAAAGGCGTATGGAGAAACGTGGACATACTGAGTTGGGGCGGCCTTTGGCTATGCATATTCGGAAAAGGAATCAGCAGGTATTTTGTCATGCATATATCAAGGTGAAAAGTGCTTCTACAGGCAAGGCTTATAATATCTTTGTTGCTCCTGCGGATGTGAAACATGGCAATTTTTCCGCCTATGGATTGGTTCTGCGAGGTGAGGAGCATGCTTAGAAAGAAGATGCTGGCGGCCATCAAGGGAACAATGTCTGAAGAAGAGAAAATTGCCAAGTACATTGATGGTCTTTTGCAGGCCATAGACAAAAATTATCTTGCTACGCATGTTGCTAAATTTACGGAAACGAACAGTCCCGGCAATATTGGCGCTTATGATGATTCGCAAGATGGTTTTAGCTGTGGATATTTGTGTACAGCTAATTCAGGCTGGCATGATTTTGACATGGTAACGAATGATGCAAAATATAAGCGGCCGCATGGGTTCATTGCTATGGAAATGCAGGATGGACGTACTGTAATGGAACATTTGCAGGAAGATAGTGCAGAGCTCAGGCAGGAAATGGAACAGCTCACAGATAAATATGATGAAATTCGGAATGGACTACTGAATATGGCCCGGATTCAGCCGGATAAGACCAATCAGTTTATAAAGCAAGTATTTTTTCCTGTGGGAGATTCTTATCATTTGTTAAGCGTATTGCCTTCAACCGTATTGAATTATGAGGTGGGGGCAAGATTGTTCAAATCCCGGTTGCCACGAATAAGGCTGAAACTCTTGACCGATAAAGCTGCATCTACAACCGGCAGCCGACTGGTCAGTAAAAATAAATGGCCTATAGTTTTTCAGTCACTACCGCCTAAGTTTTTGGAAAAATCGCTAACTAAGGTTTTGGATAAGGAGTTCCTATTGCCGGACATGGATATTGATGAAATGTCCGGTGTGGAAGCCGGATGCCTTGTTGATGCGTCCTTGTTGTCTATGATAATTGAAGAAGGCAAGCGAAAAGGGGAAGGAAATTATCGGGCGGCATTTTTGCGGGACGAGCGTAAGGAAGAGACGGTTCAAGCATTCTTAGCGAAGTATGGTTACCATGGTATTCCTATAGGTTACGAAATTCATCATATTGTGCCATTGAGTCAAGGCGGTGCCGATTCAATAAAGAATATGATTATGCTCAGCATAGAAGACCATGCCAAAGTTACTGAAGCTCATGCTGCATATTTCAAGTGGAGATAATGATGATGATAAGATATGTACTGCTTGAAAAAGTGAATATTGAAAATGCTAATGCCTTTAATAATATTACAGTAGGGATTCCGGCGATCACTGGTTTTATGGGCTTTGCTCATGCATTGGAGAGAAAACTTAAAGCAAAAGGGGGAACGATAAAAATAGCTGGTGTCGGCTTGGAATTTCATGAGTACGAATTAAAAGGCTATAAGAACAAAGAGGGGCAGTATGTAACGACTTTTCCTTTACCGGGAAGCATTCCTGGCTTGAATGAGAAAAAACTCGATGCCCATATTATGAATCAGGCTTATATTGATTTGAATATGTCGTTTGTTTTGGCAGTTGAGGGTAGCCACATTGATACATCCATATGTAAATCAATAAAAGCGGCTGTGGAGACATTGCGGATAGCTGGTGGAATCATTCGCAGTTATAAGGCTGTACGATTGATTGATACACTGGCGGATATTCCCTATGGTTATTTCTTAACTTGTAGGCAGGATGTGTTAAATGATGCTGTTGGTAATGATATGCTGGATAAAATGATTCATGCTTTACAACAGGACAACACACTTATTCCTATTGCCATTGGGTTTAAGGCACTTTCTGAGGTGGGGCATGTGGAAGGTCAGCGTGACCTGGAAAAAGACCACTGCTTTGTAGAAAGTGTGTTCAGCCTGGGCGGATTTGAGTGCAGCAAATCTATAGAGGATATCAACGCATATTTGTGGCGCTATAAAACAGGAGAAGGATTATATCTTTGTACCATAAATTGTTAGGCTATACGCAACCCTTTAGTATTCAGGCCGCAGGCGCCTTGGGGAAAAAAGGGTATTTTTACAAAAGTTTCTCTAAGGCCAATAATATCAAGGGGTGACGCATTTTTTATTACGGGTGTACCGCCGTGTAGGTGGTTTAGAAGTTGACGTTACAAGTAACCTCATAAAGCTTTACGTGTACCGCCGTGTAGGTGGTTTAGAAGATCATCAGATAACAGGTTGCTGTCCTGCTATGGTGTACCGCCGTGTAGGTGGTTTAGAAGGGACGATGTTATTAAATGGCGTAACAAGAGATGTGTACCGCCGTGTAGGTGGTTTAGAAGATACAGTCAGCGCGTATCGTGAAGGTTGAGGAGTGTACCGCCGTGTAGGTGGTTTAGAAGAATGGCATACAGAGTGGGCTTGAAGGTATCTTGTGTACCGCCGTGTAGGTGGTTTAGAAGAGCTGATTCATGCCGTTTGCAATAGTATCTTTGTGTACCGCCGCATAGGTGGTTTAGAAGATCAGGTCAGCAATACGGTCCAGTTCCTCCGGGTGTACCGCCGCATAGGTGGTTTAGAAGAGTATCGCAAACAGCGTAGACTCTGCATAACCGTGTACCGCCGTGTAGGTGGTTTAGAAGTGCTTGACCGTCTTGCCAGCCGTTTCAAAGCCGTGTACCGCCGTGTAGGTGGTTTAGAAGTACGATTCCGACAGCTATAACGGCGTGGATTTGTGTACCGCCGTGTAGGTGGTAAAGGACTGTTTTTTACCGATTATAAATCATCAAATTAAGGATATATCCTTTAGCAACAAGTTGATAACGACATTACAATTTGATAATGATGTGAAATTGAATATAGCCGTGTACGATAACAATAAATCCCGTTACCTGTATTTTCAATAGATGCGGCAAGTAAAAAGGCCTTTTTCTTTACCAGTTCACCGGGGGCAAATCCTTCTGGAGGGTAAAGTGCTTACCTTGCTTTGCACGGCAATTTTGCCGTCGGCAGCACAGGCAAGACCGGTCATCAAGTTCCAGATTGAGCATGTCTATATACATCATGCGGGTGAGGTGGAAATTGTCGGCTACTTTGAAAACAGTGGCAATCAGGGAGCTTATCCAAAACGCCGTAAAACCCCTAACTTTAGTTATGGGGATATAAGGCGTGTCCACCGAATTTACGTAAGTAATTGAAGGTGGAGAATTACTTTTTAACTTGTGTTGTATTATCTTTCTTAAAGTTGTATAATACAAATATGGGAGAAATAAAATATCATTCAAGCCACAATATCGTATATTCATGTAAGTACCATATCGTGTTCTGTCCCAAGTACCGCAGAAAAGTGTTGGTCAATGGCGTTGACACCAGACTAAAGGAGCTGGTCAAGTCAATCTGTGAAGAAATCCAAGTCGATGTAATCGAAATGGAAATCATGC
>NZ_AUJE01000021.1 GCF_000424065.1 Selenomonas ruminantium subsp. ruminantium ATCC 12561 | reverse complement strand
TGATAGCCTGCTTGGTGACATTGTTGGATATACCCAGAAGCCACGAGTATTCTTCAGCATTACGCAAAACAGTGAACTCCTTGCGAAGGTCATAATCACTTTGCAGTTTTCTGCCTTCCCTGAAATTATCCATCTGCTTATCTAAAGCCCAGTTATAGGCAAATCTTGAAGCACCTGCGAACTGAAAAAGTTTAGTTCTCTGCTTGTTGTTTGGCAGTAGTCGTATCCTGACTGACCTTATCATCGCATTCACCTCCCCTATACGAATAATTATACCATGCCTTGATGGGCATTGTACTATTTCTGTATTGGAAAGTAAGTTTGCTTAGACTTTTTATCGGTTTTTATCAACTTTTTATAAGTTATGCTTGGCTGTTAAAAGCCTCTCATAAAGAAAAATAGGAGAGGCTGCGCCTCTCCTCAAAATGCCATCACATCACCCGGCGGGCACCAACATAGCAGCTGCCCCAATAGGAGCTGTCTAAGGAAGCTACGCTGACCCCTGCACTGGAGGACGCATGAATAAACTGACGATCACCAAGATAAATGCCTACATGAGACACTCCCGGACAATACGTCGAAAAAAATACTAAATCACCAGGCATGAGTTCACCAGCAGGCGAACCTACTTCATACTGAACATCTGCCGTACGCGGAAGATGTACGCCAGCATGAGCAAAAACATACTGCACATAGCCGGAGCAGTCGAAACCACTGGGGCTGGTACCACCAAACACATACGGCACACCAAGGTACTGCATGGATTCGGAAATAACGGTACGATTGATGTAATTGCTGCCATGGGACACTACCGGCATGGATTTGCCTAAAAGAGCCGAATAAGTGGACGGCCCTACCTGTCCATCTACAGCCATTCCATGGGAAGACTGGAATACCTTAACTGCTTCAGCTGTTGCCGGACCGAAATCCCCATCAGCCGATACATCGTAACCAAGACGGACCAATTGTCCTTGTATCTCGGCTACCTCCATGCCCTGATCTCCTACGCGGAATGCAGACGCACTACACACAGAAAACATGGACATAAGGATCATGGACAGCGCAAACACACGCTTTGTTGCTTTTTTAAACAAAAAGCCAACTCCTCTCTCTGTTCGCTTACGAGGTTAGCTGCCGGGCTCGGGTAGAGAAGACCACCCGCTCCATTCCTTACACTGTCAAATAATGTAATCGTGAAGTTCGCCCCAAAAAACTTGGTTCCCCCGCTCCTGGGCTGGATTCAGCTTAATCCTATGTATTTTTGTAATACCCAATTTATATAATACGACAAAAGTCGTCGTATTCCTGCAATTTTTTTAATAAGATTTTAATTTTTGCACAACTCTAAATAATTTTCAGTTTCTTTTCAGAATTCATGCTGACATGAAAAGTGGCTGTCGTTACGACAGCCATCTTATTTGCATTTAGGTTGAATAAGCAATCAATAAGCCGAGTTTTGTTCCATCCGCAAGCGGAGGCGACAATCATTTATCTAGGCACGGCAGTTACCTGCCGGCTCAAGCGACTCAACCCGGAAGGTTCCGCGGGCCGCATCATCCCTTCCCTATTTGGTCTTGCTCCGTGTGGGGTTTACCCAAGCCAGCCAGTCACCTGACTGCTGGTGCGCTCTTACCGCACCTTTCCACCCTTACCAGCCGAAACTGGCGGTCTAAATCTCTATGGCACTATCCCTAAGGTCACCCTCGCTGGACGTTATCCAGCACACTGCCCTGTGGAGCCCGGACTTTCCTCATCTGGCTCTAGGCCAGCCGCGATTGTCTTGACAACTTATTTCAACATGAGAAAGTATACCACTTTAAGATGAATCTGTCAAATTTGGTGCTAAACTAAAACTACGCGCTCTCTTGCGCCCGCAAAAGGTATTTGCTACAATTTACTATGAGATTAATGGTCAGATGACCTTTTCTTATTTGTTATTTTTTCGTATAATAACATTATCGTTTAGAATTTATTTCACAGAAAGAAGGAACAAATCATGGCAACTCCTCATATTGGCGCTGAAAAAGGCGATGTAGCAGAACGCATTCTGCTCCCCGGTGACCCCCTGCGTGCAAAATTCATCGCAGAAAACTTCCTGGACGATGTCAAACAGTACACTTCCGTACGCAATATCTTAGGCTTCACGGGTAAATACAAGGGTGTACCGGTTTCCGTACAGGGCACGGGCATGGGCATTCCCTCCATCTCCATCTATGTCCATGAGCTCATTCACAGCTTCGGCTGCAAAAAACTGTTCCGCGTAGGCACCTGCGGCGGTATGCATCCGGATGTAAAACTCCGTGACGTCCTCATCGCTCAGGCAGCCAGCACGGACTCTTCCATGATTCGCAACATCTTCGGCGGCAGCATCAACTACTGCCCTATCGCCGACTATGACCTGCTTTCCAAGGCTGTAGCCAACACGAAAAAGCTGAACCTCAAAGCCACAGTCGGCAATATCATCTCTGTTGACCGCTTCTACGATGAAGAAATCGACAGCGAAAAACTGCGCAAATACGGCATTCTCGCTGTAGAAATGGAAGCAGCCGCCCTCTATACGCTCGCTGCTGAAGCCCATGTACAGGCACTGGCACTCTTCACCGTCAGCGACCATCTCCTGACTGGCGAAGCTTGCTCCGCAGAAGAACGCCAGACCACGTTCAACGACATGATTAAGATTGCCCTCGAAACGGCTATCGAAGACTAATCAGCGCTGGTTGATTCGCTTTACAACAAAACGATAAAGCCCGGCAAGACTATTTCTTTGCGTCAAACACTAAAGAAAAGGTCTTGCCGGGCTTTTTTGACATATTGCAGTTTGTCGGGGAGTTCAGTTCGTGGTAAAGGTATCTTGTTCATACGTGGTCAGGGGCGAACGGGGAGTACTTTTTCTGTTTCCCGCTAAACGACCCCCTCGCAAAATAGAGCTGTCCAGTTACCTGCGCCGGGCAGGCCAACGGCGCTTCTTTCAGCGTATTTGCTTAGCTGCTTTCTCCAGGGGCCGGCCTTCACTGCGTTCAGGCAGTCGCTCCTAACAGAAAAAGCACTCCCCGTTCGCCCCAAGTTACGGATTAGCCTATTGCCACGAACTCGTTGCTCCCGTAACAAGAACATCGATGTACTTGTTGCTTATCACTGCGAAAATGACGTTTTGTACGGACATCACTTAGGGCGGAGGTGGTGATGCTTTTCGACGTGGAACGACTGTCCGAACGCAGTGAGGACTGGCCCACAAACGACAGTTTCTAGAAATTGAGCTGAATATACGCGCCGCCGGTCTTGCCCGGCGCAGGTGACTAAAAAGCCCATATATTTCCTTGTGGGTCATTTCGTGCAACGGCGAAAAGTATTACCACCTACGCCTAAACTGAGCTGTAACAAATAAGTTCAATCTCGCAATAACATCGATAAACCGCAATTTATATGTATCTTTAGGCTTCCTGCAGGAACGCCATATAGCCTTTCTTCACTTCGTACACGTCAATCTTGCTGGTCACTTCCCACGGTGCGTGCATGCTCATCACGCCCACGCCGCTGTCAATAACCTGCATGCCATAAAGGCTCATGATATAGGCAATGGTGCCGCCGCCGCCCAGGTCAACCTTGCCGAGTTCAGCCAGCTGATAATGGACATTGTGCTTATCCATCATGGCACGCAATTCACCGAGGTATTCGGCATTGGCATCGTTGGAGCCGGATTTGCCGCGGGCACCGGTGAACTTGTTAAACACCATGCCCTTGCCCAGGTAAGCTACGTTCTTCTTGTCGTAAGAACCAGCATAGAGCGCATCATAAGCACTGGACACATCCGAGGACAGCATTTTGCAGTTGGCGAGCAGGCGGCGCAGTCCCAGTTCGCTGTATGCACCGCAAGCATTCATAACCTCTGCCACCGTGTTTTCAAAGAAGCGGGACTGCATGCCCGTAGCACCCACACTGCCGATTTCTTCCTTATCTACGAGCAGGCAGCAAGCCGTACGCTTAACGTCCTTCATGTCCAGCATAGCCCGCAGGGAAGTATAAGAGCATACGCGGTCGTCCTGTCCATAGGCCAAAGTCATGCTGCGGTCAAAGCCCAGTTCTCTTGCCTTGCCTGCCGGCACCAGACAGAGTTCTGCGGACTGGAAGTCGACTTCTTCCAAACCATATTTGTCTTTAATCAGCTGCAGGACACCATCTTTGACGCTTTCCTTATCGTCCTTTTTCAGCGGGTAATTGCCCACGAGAATATCGAGGCTTTCCCCTTCGATAACTTTGGCCGCATTTTTCTTCATCTGTTCCTGCGAAAGGTGGATAAGCAAATCCGTAACGCAGAATACCGGGTCGTTTTCGTCCTCACCGATGCAGATTTCCACCACGGAGCCGTCTTTTTTCGCCACGACACCATGCATAGCCAGCGGAATCGTCACCCACTGATACTTTTTGATGCCGCCGTAATAATGCGTGTCCAGATAAGCCAGGCCGCCATCTTCATAGAGAGGATTCTGCTTGACGTCTAGACGGCAGGTGTCGATATGGGCACCTAAGATATTCATGCCCTGTTCCAGCGGTTCCGTACCGATATTGAAGAGCACCAGTGCTTTTTCCATATTGACGGCATAGACCTTGGCGCCTGCCGTGAGTTTTTCACCGCTTTTGATAACGTCCGTCAAATTGCGATAACCGGCAGCTTCAGCCTGCTTTACCGCTTCTTTGACGCTTTCCCGCTCGGTCTTACAGGTGGTCAAAAATTCCCGATAGCCTTTATTCAGGGCTTCTAATTCCTGTTTTTCTGCATCACTGTACTGGCTCCAGAGAGAGTCTTTTTTTTCTTCGCTCATTTCGATTTCTCCTTTATGCTTTCAGCAGATATTCGTTGATGATATGGATAAAGTCTTCGCGTTTTTCGGCCTTGTTGAACTTATCGCGGAGAATGGCTCCATGGGTTATGCCGCGCGTATACCAGGTGGCATGCTTGCGCATTTCCCGTGGGCCGATATAATCGCCCTTGTATTTTAAGAGCAGGTCCAGATGGCGGATAATGACCTCCGCCCGCTCCTGCATGGTCGGTTTGGGCAGGATTTCGCCCGTACGCAGGAAATGGGTGAGCTGCTTAAATATCCAGGGATTGCCCTGCGCGCCACGGCCAATCATCACGCCGTCTGCGGAGGTTTCGTCAAGAATCTTTTGCAAATCCTGACAGGTGCGCACATCACCATTGGCAATGACTGGCACCTTGACCGTCTTTTTGACCTCAGCGATGATATCCCAATCCGCCTTGCCGCTATAAAACTGCTCGCGGGTGCGGCCATGAACAGCGATGGCATCAACGCCTGCCGCTTCAGCGATTTTGGCGATTTCCAGCACATTTACGTGGCTCTCATCCCAACCCTTGCGCATCTTCACCGTAAAGGGCATCTTCACCGCTTTGCGGATGGCCGAGAGAATAGCATAAGCCTTCTCCGGGTCACGCATCAGCGCCGAGCCTTCGCCGTTCTTGACGATTTTCGGTGCGGGACAGCCCATGTTGAAATCCAGAATATCCGCCGTACCCAAATCTTCCACGTATTTTGCCGCTTCCGCCGCCATTTCCGGCGTGTTGGCAAAAATCTGCATGGCAAGCGGGCGCTCCCCCGGCTCCGATTCCAGCATGGTCAGCGTGCGCTCATTGCGGAAGTGAATGCCCTGCGAACTCACCATTTCCGCATAGCAGAGCGGACAGCCCATATCGTGGGCGATAATGCGGTAAGCCGTGTCCGTAACACCCGCCATGGGCGCCAAAAATACTGGCTCGTTGAATGTAAACTTTCCTATCTGCATGTTTTAAGCGTTCCTCTCAGCCGGTTCACGCTTGTCGGCATTGCGCTCGTAGAGTGCCTGCAGGCCCGTCAGCGTCAGGAAGTGGTCAACCTTGTCGATGGTCGCGGATTCCTTGGCAATCATGCGGGCAAGGCCGCCCGTGGCGATGACCTTCATATCCTTGCCGAACTCGGCCTTGATGCGGCGCACGATTTCGTCAATCTGGCCCACATAGCCGAAGATAATCCCCGCCTGCATGCCCTGAATGGTATTGCGGCAGATAATCTGCCGGGGCGGAACCAACTCGATACGGGGCAGTTGCGCCGCCGTCTGGAACAGGGCATCGGCGCTCGTGCCAATGCCGGGCGCAATCACACCGCCCATAAAATCGCCATCATCACCCACCACATCATAGGTGGTCGCCGTGCCGATATCAATGACAATCAGCGGACCGCCATACTGCTCATAAGCGCCGACTACGTTCACGATACGGTCAGCACCAATGGAACGGGGATTTTCGTAGTGCAGCTTAATGCCCGTCTTAATGCCGGGGCCTACGACCAGCGGCTTTAAGTGGAAGTAACGCTCGCACATCTTGACCATCGGCACTACGAGCGGCGGCACAACCGAGGATATGATAATCGCATGAATATCGCTCATGCTGATGCCCTGATAGCGAAACAAATCATTCATCAACATGCCGTATTCATCCCCGGTCTTTTGCCTGTCCGTGGAAATACGCCAGTGCTTCATCAACTTCTTGCCTTCATAGGTGCCCATGACAATATTGCTATTGCCGATATCCAAAACTAATAACAAAGGATTTCCTCCTAATAAAATTCATTTACCACTTGCCACTGCGGGGACGAATGGATACGTCACCGGCCAACACTTTTTTCCGGCCTTCTTCCGTATCCACGAGCAAAGCGCCGTCTTCATCAATATCGGCCGCCTTGCCGAAATAAACCTCGCCGTCCCGCACGCCGATAACCTTGACTTCCTGCCCGAGCGTGATGCTGTACTTGCGCCATTCCTGCAGAACCGGCGCAAAGCCCTGCGCCTGCACCTGCGCATATAAATCATCCATAGCCCTGAGCACAGCCTGAAAGAACTTCACACGGGGCAAAGGTTCGCCTTTCATCATGCACAGCGATGCTGCCACGTCGCGAATATCCTCGGGAAATTCTGACTGGTCAATATTGACGTTGATACCCGTGCCGATGACGATGTAATTGATGCCGTCCATCTCAGCACTCATTTCCGTCAAGATGCCCACGAGTTTTTTATTCTCATAAAGCAGGTCATTGGGCCATTTGATGCCCGGCTCAAGACCAAACACCTCCATGGCTCTGGCCACGGCCACCGCTGCCATCAGCGTGCATTTCGGCGCTTCCTGCGGCAGGAACTTAGGCCGCAGGATAACGGAAAACCAAATGCCCTTGCCCTTGGGCGAAAAGAACTGGCGTTCGAGCCGGCCTTTGCCCCCGGTCTGACATTCGGCCACCACAACGGTCCCCTCTGCTGCGCCCTCACGCGCCAGGCGTTTGGCTTCGTTGTTGGTGGAGTCAATTTCCTCATGACAGATGATGTTCTGCCCGATAACGCTTGTCTGCAAATCGTGCGCGATTTCCCCCGATAGCAGCGCATCCGGCGTTTCTTTCAGCACATAACCCTTGCGGGCATGACTTTCGATATCGTAGCCCTGCGCCCGCATTTCCTTGATATGCTTCCAAACCGCCGTCCGGGAAACGCCCAATCGGTCTGCCATTTCCTCACCGGATATATAATTATCCCTGCTCTCCCGCAGGATTTGCAAAATCTTATTCCGCATGACATCCTCCTTATGGATTGGTCATTTTTTCACACTATACGATTATACCGCCAATAGGCAAATTTTGCCATAGGCAAAAAAAGAGGAAAGCACAGAATCTCACGCCCGCATGACGCGAAATTCTGTGCTTTCCTCTTTATCGTTTTTCTTTATTTACCTTGCAAATGCCGCTTCACTAAATCCCGGATTTCCTAAGAAGAATACTTAGAACCGTTTTACCCCTTGCAATCCCTTTTGGCTCAATGTAATATTGGCGGGAAGGTTTTCCACCGTATGCACATTGCGGAACATCGCGGCGATTTTGCTCTGGAATTCCTTGGCCTTTGCCGATTGCTGATACTGTTCATAGGCGGCCTTGTCCCGATAGAGCTCCATCGTATGGATGATGTTCGGATTATCGTGTTCAGCTGTCACAAACATGCCCATGACACCAGCATCTTCCCTTACGGCGCGAACTGCTTCTGCTGTTGCCAAATGCTGATATTCCGCCAGTTTTTCCGGTTCCACTTCATAACGATGCATATAGGCGACCGTTGCTGTGCCACTGTCTTTCTGCTCCAAGGCAATGCCGTTGGCCTCCATAATCCGCAGGCTCTTCAGCATTGGCAGCCTTGCCGCCCGGTATTCCTGAAAAGCCTCACTGGTGCTGTGAATGCGATAGGCTTCATAGCTTTCGTAAATTTCCAGCAACCGCATTAAATCATGGTTCTTCACATCAATAGCGCCATAAAGCGCATACGTCCCCGCCTCTTTGGCTGTCTGCGGACCAACGGTCTTGGCGCCGATAGCGCCCATGGCCTGCATAGTGCCCGGCGTGGATTCCAGTACAGCCCAATGTACCATCGGCATATTGCCTTCCGGCGTGCGGATGGGATGTGCACCAACAACTGAACTAGCCATCAATATTCCTCCCAGACAGAACATTATGCCTTTTTTCCAGCCCCATGCCCCTAAAGCAATTTTCGGCAGATTTTTCATGCTCTTTCCCTCCATAAACAATCACGGAAAATTAATATTGACATCATGTCATTATTATAAACAATAAATGACACGATGTCAATATTGCAAAAATCATTTTATATCACTTGAAAATTCCGCCATTTTCCTGTCCGTTCCCGCCAAAGAAAAATGACCGCCCGAATTGTCCAATCTACTGCCATGGCCCAGGCCAGGCCAATTACCCCCATGTTCAGCACAATCCCCAGCACATACGATAGCAACAGCCTGCCACCGATGGTCGAAGCCAACGAAACCACCATCGTAAACCGCACATCACCTGCCGCCCGCAGTCCGTTACTGAAAGCGCCGGAATACGGAAAAGCTCCCGCATTGAATACATTGTGAATCAGGACCAGCAGCAAGACCAGTTTCTTGGTCTCCGGTGCCAGTGCGTAAAAATCCAGTACAAAGGGCGTAATCGCGAGGATAAGGATATTCCAGCCCGTAGAAAAAGCCAGCGTATAGCGGCCCAGCTTGCGGAAATAATAAGCAGCCGCCTCTAAATCCCTGGCCCCAACGCATTGGCCGATGACCGTAATAAACACCGGTCCCATCGCTACGCCTGCTAATGCCGCCAGCGACCAGATACTCTGTGCCACACCATTGGCGGCAATCTGATAAGTACCAAACAGCGCCGCCATACTGGTCAACGCCACCTTGACCAACTGAAACACACCGCTTTCAATGCCGTTGGGTATGGCGATGGACAAAATCCGGCGCATAAGCGCGCCATTCCACGCCAAAATCCAGCTGATACGATAAGTCACTGCCTGCGCTTTGCCAAAGCAGACCAGCGTAATCAGCACCGCCGAAATGCCCCAGGCCAGCACAAAGGGCCATGCCACGCCAGCAACGCCGGCCTGCAGGACAAATATCCCTAAAAAATCTCCCACAGCGTTAAGCACACAGGCAACTGCCGTGATATACATAGTAATTCTGGTTTTACCCAGACTGCGGCAGATTGCCGCCCCGGCATAATAAACCGCTATAGCTGGATAGCCGCAAGCTGTAATCTGCAAATAGCGGACACAGGCTGCCATCACCTCCGGCTCCACCCTGCCAAACAACAGGGAAAGCAGCCACTCTGCACTGGACAGCACCAAACCTGTGACCGCCAGGGAAATCACAATGCTCAAGAGCAGCAGCTGACTGGCAGTTCTGCCCGCCTGCTCGTTCTCCTTGCGGCCGATGTATTGGCTGATGACAACGGCCCCGCCGGAGGCCAGTGCCAAAAAGAGATACAGAAAAATAATGTTGAACTGATTCACCAGAGCAACACCGGACACAGCCGCTTCCCCGGCATGGCTGACCATAAGTGTGTCCGTTAGCCCTACCAGCATGACGAGCAGCTGCTCAACAAAAAGCGGCAACATCATCGCCCGCAGCCTGCGTCCGGAAAAACGTTCCATGCGCTTACTTGGCCTCGTAAACTTCCTTTGCCATGCGGAAAGCGCCCCAAGCCTTCGGCCAGCCCGCATAGAAGCCCAGCTGCGTGATGGCTTCGACCATCTCAGCCTGCGTCACGCCATTAGCTTTTGCCGTCTGAATATGATACTTCAGGGAACTGTCAATAATGCCGCTGGCCACCAACGCCGAAATGGTAATCAGACTGCGGTCATGCAGGGAAAGGACATCATTGCGTGACCATACCTCACCGAATAAAATATCATCATTGTAGCGGGCAAAATCCGGTGCAAATTCCCCCAACGCATCCCGTCCTGCTGTCTGTACGATTTTCTTTGCCATATTTTTTTCTCCTTCCTGATTTGCTGCCATAACCGGCATCATATTCGCTGCCAAAAACGCTGCTCCGCAAACTGCGGCGACAAGTTTCCTGCCCATGTTTTTCATGCCATTTTCTCCTTCGATGTAAACAACTGTTTAACTTGCTTATAGTATAGCTTTAGGACATTTACCTGTCTAATACCTATTTTACATTTTTATTCATGCTTTTTGAGCATTGATAAAAGGAAAGGAATGTGCTATTATACCCCCAAAATATCTGACGATTATAAGGCTATACACGAACGAAAGGACATATTATGGAACTGGATATCCGCGTACTTAAATACTTTCTGGCCGTTGCCAATGCCGGCAACATCACCCAGGCAGCCAAAGACCTCCACATCACCCAGCCAACATTATCCCGGCAGATTATGGATTTGGAACGAAACCTTGGCTGTGAATTGTTTATCCGCAAGCACAAACAACTGACCCTGTCGGACAGCGGCTTTTTGTTCCAGCAACGGGCAAAGGAAATCGCCCAGCTCGCCGACAAAGCCTGCCGCGAAATTTCCGAGCAGCAGGGACAGCTGGGCGGAACCATATCCATCGCCTGTGTGGAAAGCATTGCCTCCACCCTGCTGCCCCAAATCATGGCCGACTTCAGCAAAGAATATCCTGCCGTCAAATATGAACTTTACAGCGCAGACGGTAACGATATCCGCGAAAAAATCGACCGTGGCAGCATTGATTTGGGCATTCTGCTCGAACCTATAGAAGTTGCAAAATATAATTTCCTGCGTCTGCCTTGCTATGAAAAATGGGGCATTGTTATACCTGAGGATTCCCCTCTTGCCGCCAAAACAGCAATCACCACGCAGGACATTCAAGGCCTGCCAATCATCATTCCCCGCCGTACCATCGTCATTGAGGAAATTGCCAAATGGCTGGGCATTGCCGAAGATAAGCTGAACATTGTCGCCTCCCATAATCTCCCCACCAACGGTTTGCTGCTCGTCAAGCAGGGCATTGGCATCCTCATCTGCGTGGAGGGTGCCGTCTCCATCCGCCCCATGACGGGAATCTGCTTCCGCCCCTTCCAGCCGGAACGCATCACCGGACATGTACTGGCCTGGAAAAAGAACCATGCATTCTCAGCTGCCACCGCCAAATTCCTGGATTTCGTACAAATCAAATACGATTATTTAGCGGGAAGTCAAAGCCGGTAAGCTTGATATCATCTTTTTCAGGAGCTAAATCCAGCCAGCCATTGCTGACCGCACGCTGATACCAGCTATCAGCACGCCGATAATCACGGAAATTGAATAATATTGCATCGCTGTACATCAGATGGAGCACATATTGAGCTTCAGGATTGTTATTATCAGCAGCGACAAACAGGTGCCTGATATACGGATAGCGTTCTTCCAGCAAGGCAATCTCATCATCCTGAAAATCAGGGGATTGGTAACGCAACAGCATGATGGTATTGATTTTTAGCTTGAGATTCAAATAGTATAAAGGCGCATTGGCAACTTCCTCTGCGGGGAGGGAGAGCATTTGCTGCAAGGTCATTTCCTCCCAGAGAGCGTATTGGGTTACAGCGTTAATATGCAGCGGCTGGTTCAGGGGACTCCGGCAGTCCTCTTTGGGGCTGCTGTATTTTTCCTCAATTCGATTGTGCTGCATCCACGCCAGCATAGCGACTCTGGTTTTGGCGGTCAGTATATGGTCATTATAAGTATTTATGATGCTTGATTCCAGTATATTGCCACTTAATACCAGCAGCGCAACATAACGGCCATTGCGTTCGACAGCAAAAAGAATTTTGTCCGTCAGCTCTTTTTGCGTGTACCAACGCCCTTCCATATGACGACTGATGTTTTGAAACATGTTCATATATCTAATTTGTCGAAAGTTATAGCCGTTGACGTTACATTCCCATTGTTTTCTGTCTAATGCTGGTGTAGTGATGGGAATGTAATATCCTGCCTCTGCCCGTATAGCCTGCTCGTCATCAATTGGAGGAGTATTTTTCTTTTTTACAGTTTTTCGTACTGGCATATTAGGGAAAATATGCTTTTGTATTGCTTCGGGGACATTAGCTTTTGGCGAGGCCAGCATGCAGCTTTTATCAATGAACATGATGTTCGGAACAAGTAAAAAACCCGTTGCTCCCCAAGATGTGGAATCATGCCGTTTTTGCCAGCTAAGCAAAATATGTACATTTTCCTGAGTGATATGGTAAGCACCATGTTCAGTCTCCGTTACCGTATAACGAACAGGAGTTACGATTGAATCCTCCCCGTAATGCCAAGAGGTCTGATAAATATTCTTTTCTACCTCAGCTAACAACCCGGTTAATTGGCAGCCTGCGCCCGTTATCAGACCATCTTCTGTAAATTCACCGATTTCCTCGTAATCCCGATGCCGCGGACACCATACACTAACCGTTTCTTTACCAATGAACTGATGACGATATCTCACAAGGATAATAATTGGTACGGCAGCAATATTGTCATCGATTAGATGCGCGTGCGTAATGATCTTCCAGGTGTTCCGGGGGTAATTATAGCCAAAAACGGTTTTGCCCATGTGTATCACCTCCGTTCTCAGACCATATGCCAGTTGGTTATTTCTTTTCTCAAGGTTTGTTGTATAACCTCATATTCTTTTTTCTGGCTGGACGATAAGTTTTCTTCATCGTCCATTTCCAGCATAGGCTGCTCAAGCAGAGAGCGCATATCTTCGCGGGACAGGAAGGATAGCTGCAAGCGCATAATCGCATTATAGGAATCCCCCGCCTGCAAGGAGAATATGCCTGCCATAATTTGTTTTTGCAAGGACAACTGACGATGCTGCTGGTCTTTCAGGTACAGGGGAAGGAAGAACAGGCAAAACAGGCCCATGAGACAAAAGGCACTGACCAAAACCATAAGCACCACCGGAACAATCACAGCGATGTTTTCCCCGCTATATGTTCGCAGATACAGGGAAAGTGTCCCTGCAAGCAGAGCGATAAGACCACTGCTAAGCAGGCATAGCCCCAAGTGCTTCAGGCAGGTAATTTTAGCAGTCAGATGATAAGCTAAGGTCTTATTGATGTTCTCCATCACTTCGCGGATATAGTCAGGGTCATAGCCATCCATTACCATATCTTTCCCCAGGTGGAAAAAAGGATTACGGTAATTTTTATCGTGCGGATTTTCTTCCAAAGCCAAAATCCCCTGATTGCGAGCGATAAAGGCCAGTTCTACAAATAGACGGGTCAGAAATAATGATTCACGTTCCACCTCTGCCCCCTGCCAAAAAGAAGATACCGTCATATTATGCTTAACGGTCGTAAAAAGCCCCGTACTGGCGCAACAGAATAGACAGCCAGCAAATAATGATAAAGAATCCAGTGGTGAGTCCGAATATACTAATCTCAATTCACCATTGATAAACAATAGCAATCCAATCAGCAAATAAAATAAAGAAAAGTGCGTGTTGTTCGTCATTGTAATTCGCTCCCTTCCTGTTCCGATGACAATGGCAGAAGTTGGACATCTTCGGACAGATACGCATAATCTGTAGAAAAATACGGACCATAATTCTTATATAGCCCTGTAGCTTTGAGCCAATGCAATACCGCTATTCGCAGACCAGCAGTTAAAAGAGTATGTTCGTAGATACCGCCACTGTTGTTGCAATAAATCTTAAATATGCCCTGTAAGGTTAAGCAGCCTCCAATTTCGCCGTTTTTGTAAATGCCCAGCCGGACAACACCATCGCCATCTAACAATGGTGATTTCGGATTACCACAGGAGGTAATTGCTCGCTGCATGCGTGTAAATTCATCACTATTGCTTATCAAGCGGAATTCAAAACCATCTACCATACCCTCGCAAGCCTTTATTTCTGGGGGATAATGGAACGTACAGCGTTGTACCTTTTCTGTGTCAATAACGGCCAGCAGCTCAGCATATAATTCTTCCGTCAATGGTGAAGATATGATTTTCCTTCTCCATGGAATGGGAATGATGTGGAAATTATAGAATAGCACTGCAGCAAATTTGTTGAATATATCCCCATCTGTCATTTGCTGCGCCAATAAACGTTGAGCAAGTTTAATCTCACCAATCTCCTGTCGCAATAACTGGCAGAAAAAAATGTAGGGAAAACTTTGGCGATAGAAATAATTATTTTGCTGCAACATATGGCTGATGCCCATGTCATCCGTGAACCAACTTTGGTGGAAGATATGACTAAACAAGCAATGATAGGTGTAGATCCCCCAATCGCACAACCCTTCATAGATGGGTTTGTCATTCCATTTGTTCAGCTTCAAAAATGGTTCGATAAGTTTTGGCTCCTTGATTCCTAAGGATTCCAGAACCCTGGTCATGATGATGGCGTAAGGGTGATTATTGTATGCTTCACGCAAGGCAGTTGTTGGCTCGATGGAAAATTGCTCACAGAGCAGCGGAAAAGTATCAAAACCTCCCGGTTGAAAAATTTCTTGATGTTGTCTACCTTTGTCAAAAAAATTCTGGACATACCAGAGATTGATATCATGCGGGTATCGCAGAGCGGCATCTATCAGTGTTCGTCCATCATTGAAATAACCGTTTTGTATGCTGGCCGGAAGAACAAACGAATAACCGTATCGTTTCTCAGCTTCTTCCTGTAAAAAATCCACGGCTGCCCTGGCCACACATTGGGGAATATTGCGGCAGTTTTTCTCAGGTACGGCTAATGTCTGCGTCAAGCTCAGGGATAATGTATTTACCCGATAATCCACTACCTTTAATATGTAGGATTTTCGTTGGTTGTGTGGCTCACGGGCATATGGGGCGATAAAACGTCCACGGTCTACGGCAATGAAAACCACTTCATTATGACAAGCCACCCGCCAGCGAAGATTTATCCAGCCGCGTTCAGATGGCCGGGATGTAGAATATTGTCCACATTGTGGTGGCAACAATTCTGGTAATGATTCAATGGGGTCGTTGATTAGATGATTGGCAAATGTTTCTTGCCAATCTTTTTTATTCCAATCAACAATGAAAGCTCTTGGCAGCATAGTAACCTCCCCTTTTTACCGCACGACAATAAGGTTAGACTGTTTTGTTTGTTACCTACAGTCTAACCGCAAGGAAGAATATGGGGGGATATAATTTTCGTGTTCAGTCAAATTTGACCGAACAGAGCGATTTGCGCAACTATGGAAGCACTCTACCGGTTATACTAAAGATAACACGAAAGAGATTTGACAGTGCTTGAGCAGCCAAAGGCTGTCACCTGTTAAATCAGAGCTGAATAGAGGAATGGAGGAATATTTCCATGATTTATTATCAAGCCTCTCTCGCCTATACGCTGTGCACAAAGTCCGTTTTAAGCAAGGTCGGTGATGGTACAGACCCTGACCTCGTTAGGGATTGGGCTGAGAATATCAGCAAAATCAGTGCCTTGGCAGGGTTGCAGACAATTACAGACCCCCTTAGCGTATTCGTATATGATGCCAATGCAAAATATATGAAAATAGCCTTAGTATCCCGCAAGACCTGCCAGCTGCAGGCGGCAGAACTGCTTGATTTTATCGAATCCCACATCAAGCTTATAAGAGGACAATTTGGCCTAAAATCACTGCAGATTGAGAAACTGCAAGAAATATCACAAGCCGAATTTGTTCATTTAACAGAGCGTGGTGCATACGCTGATTTCATCAATACCAGATATGGCCGAAATATCCTGCAATGTCTGGATATAACCGACCATACCCGTAATAATAACGGTTGTTACTACCAGTATCGGGAAGAAATCTGCCGCCAGACACCGTTATCCCACCGCAGCTGTCTGACGAAATTAAAATGTATGCTGGCCGATGATTCTTTGCGGGAGGAAATTGAGCGTATTTACGACAAGAATAACAAGACAGGCTTCTGGGGCCATCCCGTACACTATCACATTCATGCAGCCAGCCTGCCATCGGCAAATTCTATGATGGAACTTTTGCTGCAGGCGTTGTATAAAAACGGCAGACTAAGCAGTTTCCGCAAAAATATTATTGACCATGTAACCAAGCGTTGTTTCAACGATACGGCGTTAACGAATATCTTCGAAAGTGCCAATGGCGGTGTGGTTGTCTTATTCCTGAATGGAGAGTCGGAAGACAGCGGCCAATATGCTAATGCCCATCATGCTGTTGTCGATTATTTTGAACGGCTGATTCGTCAGCACCACCAAAACACCTTATTTATGCTTATTGATATTGGCCAGCAGGCAACGCTGTCCAAAAATGTCATTGAGCAGTTGGCGGGCACAGTAGATTTCATTGATATCCGCGAAGGCCTGGGGACGATAGAGGATTCGATGCTGTTTGCCAAAACCTTACAGGCGGAGCATAAATTTCCCGCATGGAATGCCAAAGATTTTCGCAAACTGTTGACCAAAGACCTTTACCGAATGTCAGAGGTACATGATATCTACAACAATTATTGCAAGTCAATGCTCTCGGACCAAATCTATCAATCCTACAGAACGGCAGAGGTTATAAAAGTAGAGTCAGACATTCGCAGCCGCAGTTCTGCCTATGAAAACCTGAATCGCTTGATTGGCTTGGACAACATAAAAACCTTGGTCAACAGCATCATTGCCTTTTCCAAAATGCAAAGCCAACGCAAGAAAGTCGGACTCCCCGCCGGGGGAAACGCCCCCCATATGGCCTTCCTGGGAAATCCGGGTTCAGCCAAGACAACCGTGGCAAGACTGCTGGCTCGTATCCTGAGTGATGAACAAATACTGCAAGGTGACATCTTCGTGGAATGTGGCAGACAGGACTTAGTGGGTAAATATGTTGGCTGGACGGCCAAACAGGTTGAGGCAAAATTCAAGGAGGCCAAAGGCGGCATCTTATTCATCGATGAAGCCTATGCCCTGACCGATGGCCGTGATGGCAGTTTCGGCGATGAAGCCATCAACACCATTGTCCAGCAGATGGAAAACCATCGTGACGACACCATTGTCATCTTTGCTGGCTATCCGGACAAGATGATTAAGTTCCTCAAGAGAAATGAAGGCCTCCGCAGCCGAATTGGTTTCCAACTGACCTTTGAGGACTATACCCCCAACCAGTTAGATGAAATCATGCAGAAAATGGCCGAGGACAAGTGCTATGAACTGGATGAAGATGCCAAAGCCGCTTGTCATGAGGTATTCTGCAACGCTGTAAGAATGAAGGATTTTGGCAACGGCCGCTATGTGCGCAACTTGCTGCAGAAAGCCATCATGAATCAGGCCAACCGTATCTATGCCGAAGCGGCTAATGGCGAAGCCGGTAAAGAAGACCTGATGCTGCTGCGTGCCGAAGACTTCCGTGATATTCAAGAAACATTCTGGGAATATGACCATTCCACCCCCATAGGCTTTTCCGTATAAATATATGCCTGCGGGATATTGCCGCCAATGCGCAATATCCCGCAAGCATAAACAAGAGTAATCTCTCTCAATTTATTTCATTTTCCCAGACAACTTCATGATAAACATCTGGTAATAATCGGTTCATACGGTCAAACACACTCTGCGCATCCAACTTGGTAATGTCAACCTGCTCTAATTCAGTGCGGCATTGTAAGACCACATCAGCGTTATCCATGGAATTTACGGCCTTTACCATAAAATCCCTTACAGCTGCTGGATTTTCCTGCGCTGCAGACTGTCTTGCCTGGAACAGATAACCATAATAAGCGCAGCTATCCTGCTTTTGTGGTTTTACCATGGATTCTGCTATCGCATCAGCTTCTGCTGTTCTTCCCAGCGCACACAAAGTAAGCAGTTTGTGATAGACCAAATTGCCGCGAAGTGTCCATTGATAACGAACCTTTCTGGAATTCGCCATTTCTATGGCCCTCTCAATATGGGCAAGAGACAATTCATATTCGCCAAGCTTACGTTCTAAACTGCTAAGGTCACGCAATGCCCAGGCCATTAAATCAACATATTCATCTTCAGACACATCTTGAGGAAAATCTGCAAAGGGTACCGCTACGGCTTCACGGAAAAGTAAAACCGCCTCTTGCGGATAATCCAAACCAAAACTGGTCAACAGCCGCGCCAATGTGACCATTGCATTCCAGTCGCCATAATGGCCATATAACTCTTTGGGTGGGGTTAACGTGCCTTGTTCTTCCACCAGTTTTACCAGCTCTTGATATTTTTCTTCCGTCATAATCGTATCCTCCCCAAAAACTAACCTGACCTCTAAAATCATATTAACACGAATATACCGATATGCGGCAGGAAATTGGAATCATCTGTCAAATATGACACATCAAAGCTAACGTACTGCAAAACCACAGGAGGTATGAACATGGAAAAACAAATAAAAGGAAAATCCTATGTGCTGTTTTTACTTTTACTCGATGCCCTAAAGCATACCAATCTCGAACATACCCGGACTAAAGATGAGCTTATTCAGGATGTGGCCTCTGCATGGCAGGAACACTTTCCTGATGAACCGCCAGCCCAGCTAAGTAAATCAAGCGTAGGGCGATATATAGATGCATTGAATACCAGCGGCTTCTACCACATTGCTACCAGCAAAAACAAAAAAGAGGGCTATTATTGTGACAAATTCGATTTTGAAGCTGCCGAATTTTCCCTCATTGCGCAGGCGCTCTATCGTTCTGTCACCATTTCCACTACTGAAACGAATGCCATAATAAAGAAATTCCTGCACCGTACAGACAGCCTTGGGGAAGATTATCTGGACATCATGATAAAGCAAATGGAACGCAGAGCTCCCCGCCGTAAACCTACAAGACACACTCTCCCCATTATCCGTGCCATCTTGGATGCCATTTGGAAGCAGAAAAAGCTTAAATTCACCTACTATACGCATCAAGACCGTGATATGGCAAATATGCAAAAACGTCTGGACTCTGCAACCGGAAAAACCAAGAAGTATGTTGTTTCCCCCTACTACCTCGTCTGGAACATGGATGAATGCTACCTCATTGCCCATTGTGCGGCACATGACACGAAAAAGGACAAACATCACCTAAGCCATTTCAAGGTGTCCCTGATTGCAGACCAGTTTCAACTGACCTATGACGCCGCCCTCTCCATCAGTGAGATGGAGGAATATAAGCGGTATTCTCTCAAACGAACGATTCCTGAATACAAAGCCGTAAATGAGTACAAGAAAAAAGCGTCAACCGAGGAAGAAAAGCAACTTATCAGTAACCGTTCTGCGTTGGTAACGTTCTCTTTGGACCGCTATATGCGGGAAAATATCTTTATGTTCCATAATGACACAGCCCCGATAGATATGCGCTTTTTCTTTCGCGAGAGTTTCCAAGGGCAGTTTTTGGCACAATTCAATTTGGACAGCAACATGCTGCATGTTTATCCCACTAACCGGACCTTCCCTGACGGCGAAACTGCGCTTAATGCCTATGTTACCGTGCAGGAAAATGAAGGGTTATATAAATGGCTTATGCTGCAGGGGGATAATGTAATTGTCGTAGAACCGGCCTCTGTTCGAGCCGAACTGAAAAAAAGGATGCAAACTGCCTTGAATACAATCATCGATTATGAGCAGCACCCCCTTGAACCTGTTGACCCCGAAAAATTGAAAGCAGATAAACAGAAAGAGCGAACAGTAGAAATGTTCGACGATATGCTGAGGATACCGAGCTAAAAACGGAGGTGTTTATAATGGCAGTTGACTTGTCAAAAACCAGATACTGTGAAGCCCTGCAATGCCCCAAACGCGTCTGGCTAAGAAAATACAAACCAGACGAATATGATGAATCCTACGACAATGAAGCCATTTTAAAACAGGGCAGCGAGGTCGGCGATTTGGCTATGGGGCTGTTTGGCGCTTTCCATGAGATTGTCCGTGATGATGACCGTGACAAGATGGCACAGGATACGCAGATAGAGATGAAGAAAGGCACCTCGGTAATCACAGAGGCCTCCTTCTTCGTTGACAAACTGTTTTGCAGCGTAGACATTCTGCGTAATTTGGGCGCGGGAAATGTAGAAATCTATGAGGTCAAGAGCAGTACCAAAGTAAAGCCTATCTATAAGCATGATGCCGCCTTCCAATATTATGTGCTGACCAAAGCAGGGCTGAATGTCCAGAAAGCCTGCCTGGTCATTATAGACAATCAATATGTGCGCAGCGATGAATTGGATATCCAGCAGCTATTCAAGATTGTTGACCTGACCGATGAAATCCGTGATTTACAACGTGATACCGTCAAAAACCTTGCCGATATCGCCGCTTACATGTATACTGCCGGTGATAATGAACCGACCCGAAACATGGGAAAGCAATGCTTCGGGTCAGATGCAAAAGACAGCCTGCATCCATACGATTGCCCATTCTTCCCCTACTGTTCACGAGGTCTGCCCAAACCGAACATATTTGACATTCGTGGAATGAACATACCTGCCAAAGTAAAATTCTATAACGACGGAATTTATTCCTTTGAGGATGTATTGCCCCATATCAAGAAGGAGGATTATAAACAACAAGTCGACCACGAGCTGCATGAAACAGAGCCGTATATTGATAAAAATGCCATTCGTAGCTTTTTGACTCAAATCCAATATCCCTTATATTTCTTAGACTTTGAAACCATCAATCCCGCCATTCCCCAATATAAAGGCACAAGGCCATATCAAAGACAGGTTTTCCAATATTCGCTGCATATATTGGAGTCAGCTGGCGGCAAGTTAATCCATAAGGAGTATCTAGGGGACCCACGCAAAGACTCCCGCGAGGAAATCGCCCAACGATTATGTCAGGATATTCCTGCAGGAGCATGTATTGTCGCCTACAATGCATCTGTGGAAAGGAGCTGCATTCAAGACTTAGCCAATGAATATCCGCAGCTGCGTACACAGCTATTAGCACGGTTGACGCATTTTGTCGATATGATGGCTCCCTTCAGGGATAGATTATACTACAGCAAAGTTTTAAAAGGCAGCTATAGTATCAAGGATGTATTGCCCGCCCTCTTTCCCAATGACAAGGAGTTAGATTATCACGCGCTTGCCGGTGTACATAATGGCGGCGAAGCTCCTATGGTTTATTTGGAGACAGCCAAAGACGATTGCACCGATGCAGCCATCAAACGCCAGCAAATGCTGAAATACTGCGAACTTGACACCTTAGCAATGGTCAAGATATTTGAGAAACTACAAGCATTCACTTCTTGATATCCATCCCCAGCCAATCTGCGATATCCTTACGCTGTTCGATTTTATCTCCCAAGGCTGCCAATGCCACAGGATAGTCCTTGCGGCGTACATCATCAAGAATCAGCAATTTCAGCTTCAGAGTAGCCCGCGAACTGCCCACATACAGCAGATTGCGGGTTATTTCCTGTGTAAGTTCGGATGTTTTCACATCCAGAATGAGCACGGCTTTTGCCTCCACCCCCTTGAAACGGCGCACCGTGGTAAACCATACTTTCCCCAGTTCCGGCTTGTTGGAAATCTGCCAGTCGCCGATTGCCGCAAAATTCGTGAGCATACTGCTCTTGAGCATATGGGTGGTGAGAATAACCATATCCGTAAGGGAGAATCCCTCTCCAAAGCTTTGATTGATAAAGGATTTCACAGCAGCAACGATATCCTCCTGATTCGTGCAAAATTGCACTATTGGTTTATCTCCATGATTTTCATTGACATAGCCTTGGGTCTTGATTTCCCCGATATTACTGAGCGACTTGCTGATTTCTGCAGTGTTGCGGCAGTTACGATACAACACGAGACGACAATCCATGTTCTGGTCAATCCATACGCTGGCATTTGGCTTTAACGTGCCATCCGGCATCTTGCGGGTGATGACCGACTGCTTCCGGTCATAGAATACATATAGGATGCCACCACGAGCTAAAACCAACTGATGAATATGCGCCAAGAGATCACTGGGGAAATCCTGTGCTTCATCAATGATGACATTCTTGTATGGCCAGCTTTCATCCGCGAATTCCTCGGCAAAATACGCTTCAAAGCGGTTAATAATCTTGTCAAAAGGAATCCTCTTCTCCGGCATCAGCTCCTCGGCCAGTGTACGCTCATTATGCAGCGCAATATGCTGATTCAGTTCCATTTCCTTGAGCCGCTCCCAAAGAAACTCATTGAAACAAAGGAGCAATACATCCTCCTCATCATTCGCCAGCATCTTCGCTTTCTCCACAGCCAAAATGGTCTTGCCAGTGCCCGCCGGTCCATATATAGCCGCGATACGTTGCTCCTGCAGGAAATGCAGCAAGGCATATTGTTGATTGGTCAGGCGAACGGACGTGCTTTCACAGCTCACACCGGATGTTTTGACCGTCTCTGCTGCCCGTACCACTGGCTGCAAAATGCCGACACAGCGCGTGATGTCTTCATCGGACAACACACTGGGATATTTGCGGGCTGCAGTAGTATCATACCAAAATTCGAATACATTTCTGATGGCATCTTCCGGCCAGCTAAGGGCATCCGCGTCCAAGATAATCTCTGGCGGTGCTTCCAGCGGATAGTTATGGACTTGTGACTTGTCAAAATTCGTAAACCACACAGCATGAAATACCCAGGGCGCAAAGCGCATATGTTTGTTGAATTCATCCAATATTCTATACTTGCTGCTGACCGCCTGCCTAAATGGTTCGATTTCATTTTTCTCGTGGGTATCACGCGTTGTGCTATACCAACGCCCTCCCTCATAGCTGATAATGCCATCTTTCACCTCAATGACCAGAACACCATATTTCGGGTCAAAGATAATGAAGTCAGCCTCACCATCAGCCTGTGAGCGATTGCCATCCCCTACCCAGCGATAAGAATGAAACACCACATAGCGGTCATCCAGCGTCTTTAGGGCATTATAGACCTGTTCTTCGCCTTCACTACCATTAAAATTACCGGGATTTTCAGGGTAAAATCTTGCCATATTACGCTCCTCATTATATTTTACACTAAGTAATACTCTTTAACACATCTTCTTTCCATGATATCAATTTTAACTGTTTAATTACTTCATTTTTTTTATTCTCGCTAATATTCCATCCTTTTTTTAGAATATATAACTTTATATTAGACTTATAAATAGAATAATAATTATCTAATACATCATTATCACTAATATAATCTTTAAGGAAATCATCATTTTTCGGATTGGCTATTCTATATTTTTTTAACAAATTTTTTATATCATCAATGTTACGCATAATACCTTTAAATTTTTCTATTTCCTTTCTAACAATATGCAAAATTGAAATATCTCTTATATTTTCATATTCCCCCTTTTTATCGCCCGGTTTTCTATATAAAGTATCTAATCCGTTGTCACGAATAAGTTTATCTATAAATTCCCTATCGGGCTTATTGACCCTTATATAATGTGCTATTAAATCCCTTTTAGCTAATGCACATTTTTTATTCAAAATAGACAACTTTTGATTAATTTCATCAATATCCTCTTGAATTTCATCAATCCACTTTTTATTCGTTTTTGGATTAATCACCCCTTCAATTTGGAACTCATGTACTTTATTCTCATTAGTGAATTTTTCCATCCTTTCTTTATTTTCCGAAGGTAATTCCATACATTTCCAATCATTCCCTCCCTTCTTGCTATTACAATCACTACAACAAGGAAGAATATTATTCGGCTCATTTATACATCCAGTAGGCTTCTTCTCCCCAATTAAAGGATTTATATGATCAACCGTGTTAGCTTTTTTTCCACAATAAACGCAATTCCTTATATCACCAAAGTAGTCTTCAATCTTTTTTAAATCCTTATCTTGAAATTCAATCCATGGCATTAAATTTTTATAAACTGTTCTAACAATAGTTGAACTCCTTCCTTTTATCGTCTCGCCTTTTCCACGTTTATATTTTTTTGTAAATTCTTCGAATGCTTGTTTCTCGTATACTTTTTTCATTTTTCTCTCCTCCTAAAGCTAAGACAAACTAAGTGCAACACTTTGGAAAAATGAATCTCATATAGCATATAGTGTTTTATAATCAAAATATACCGTATCAGCTTCCCATTCAAGCAGCCGATGCCGCACATGTTCTAAGATGTTGCCATTATCCAATCGTTTGTGAGGTCTGCAAGCAACACGCCGCTTCTGGTATTGTTGCTGTGCAGTTACAGGTATATACGCTCACCTTTGGAAGTATTTCTGCGAAGTTCACGGGAGATTTTCTCTTTGTTTCTCCCTAGTTTTGCAGCTATGGAATAACCCTTGACTCTAAGAAGTAGTAATCCCTCAATATCCATTTATAAGTTTCTTAAATAATCTTAAAATTCTAATATATAGTAATTCGACATCATTTTTACAATTCCTGCTTATCATGCAATCAAATATTCCCTAAATTGATTGAGATAATACATATTAATATAAGAAAACAAGGCTCCTGTGATAGAATGTTAGGAGCCTTGTTTGTATTCAATTATCACTTAATCACTTACTATCTTTGGATATATAATATTTCTTCGAAAGCAACTCACACATAACCACTTGCCCATCCGGATAATTGGGATTTATAACTGCACCACTGGCTTCTAGCAGATGGGCATCTACAATCTGCCGCTCACTGCCCAAATCTCCCTCATCCAGATTCCATGCGCGGGAAACGAAATGGATTTTTGTTTTACCGAGAGACAATTGGAAGCTATCCTTCAAATCCAGACAATGCAGGAAATACATCCAATCCTCATATAATTCTTTACAATCTTTTTGTGCCCAAATTGCCTCATCTACCCAGTAACCATCCTTATCTTCCATCCATAGCGACTTCATTTCTTCGTCGCCTTTTTCCTCTGCCAGGTACATGAGTCCTTCATTCTCACCGGGCAGGAAGACCATGTTTTTTTCTGTTTGATGCTCCATGACCCAGCGCATCATATCCACATTACCGTCACCGCTGCCGATATAATCGCCAAGAAACACGGCCAAATCGCGCTCTGGCTGGAAGTCTATTTTCTCCCAAACGTTAATAAATTTTACAAAATCACCTTTTACCGGCCCAATTACAAAAATGCGATTATACTCCATCCCCTTACCTCCATCTTCACTTACACCATCTATTATTAGTATAAGCCAATGAAGGCAGAAAATATTGCTTATTTTCCCTGTCCGGTCAAATTTGACCGAACAAATCTGTGCGGCTTAAATGTATTATTTTCCGCCCTTTCGCCACGGGCATACGCCATCCTTACAGCCATCATCACTTTGCTGGTAATTGCTGTTATCGGACGTATCACTCTCCGCCGCCATGACCGGAACAGCTGCAGCCATAAGCAGCATGGTCAGCAGCCAAACACAGATTTTCTGTTTCATCTTCAATCCTCCCCACTATTCGCTTCAATGTGTATCTGCAGCAGTCTTAGTTGCCGGATTTTTCATCCCTAAATGCAGTGCTTTTTGCGGACAAGCCTCAACACATTGACCGCACATAATGCACTCCGGGGAATGTGGCTGCGCTGCCGGGTCGATATCCATGGGACAAGCCTTTTGGCAGCGACCACAGGACACACAGCTTTTTTCATCAAAATGCAGCCTGCAGATACTGACGGCATTCAGCAGGCCGTAAATTGCTCCCAACGGACAAAGCATTTTGCAAAAGAAGCGGCGGATAAACAGGCAGCCGATGAGCACCGCAGCCAATATCACGGCCTTTAAGGCAAACAAGCCACCGACAGCCTGCCGATACTCCGCATGCGTCAGCAGCAATGGCACAGCGGCCTCCAACGTACCTGCCGGGCAAATGTACTCGCAAAAGGCCGGCGCTCCCGCACCGCTTGCCATGAGGAGCAGCACCGGCAATAACAGGACAAAGATGACCAGCAGCAGGTATTTCACATAGCGCAACGGCGGAAACAGGCGTCTTTTCGGCACCGGCAATTTACTCAGCAAGTCCTGCAAAAAGCCAAAGGGACAAAGAAAGCCACAGGCCAACCTTCCCCAAAGCACGCCGAGCAGCAGCAAAAAGCCACCGACATAAAAACTGAATCCATAACCGGCCGTTCCTCCGACTGCCTGCAACGCCCCCAAAGGGCAGGACAAAGTGGCTGCCGGACAGGAATAACAATTCAGCCCCGGTGCGCACAAATTTTTGGCACTGCCCTTGTAGAGCCTGCCGGAAGTAAAATTCAGCAATTCCTGATTGGTAAGCATAGTCGCGAGCAGCTGCACAAAACGACGATTAACCGAACGGGTGATATTCATCTGTTCACCCCAATCCTATGCATTCCATACACACGCGCACAGCCTTTTGCAAAATGATTCGGGCCTCACCACGCCACAGTCCCCACAGTATACAGCCGACTGCCAAAGCCAGCAGCAGGCTGCGGATTTTGCCAAGTCTGGTCACTTGAGATACCTCTTAACCTGCTCTTTGTACTTCGCTACATCGGCACCTACAACCTTTTCGCCAATGATGTTGCCGTCTGCATCCACAAAGATGGTCGTGGGCACGGCATCTACACCTTCCAGATACTTTAACAATTTATCATCCGGCAGAATATTTACAAAGCCGGCATTGGCATCTTTTAAGATTTTCACAGCAGCCGCCGTGATTTCTTTATCGTCAGGGCCACTGGCATCACATACAAGGCCGATAATCTGCACATCCTGTGGCATTTCCCTGGCCCATTTTTCCAATTCCGGCATTTCTCCAATGCAGGGCGGGCAGAAAGTTCCCCAGATATTTACAACCGTTATTTTTTTGCCCTTGAAAATATCCTGCGTAACGGTATTGCCTGCTACATCTACCGTTTGAAAGGCCGGGAACTTATTGCTGTCTGCCGTTTCCTGCGTTATTTTTCCATCTTCAGCCGAACAGCCTGTGGCCAGAAAAATCGTCGAAAATGCGACCATCGACATCAATAGAATTTTTAACCACCTGTGCATAACAAATCCTCCTCTTGCTAGCATAATAAACTCTACCAATCTCCGCCATCATAAGAATCACTGCCCCAGTCAGAACCGCTGTCATAGCTGTCCGCATCATAGTCGTAACTATCATAGCTATCCTCACCATAGCTATCGTCTTCATAACTGTCATCATCATAGCTGTCATAATCCACATAATCCAGCTCACTGCTGTCATCATCATCCTGATAATCCAGCCCATCACCATCATAATCCGTATCGTAGTCCTCGTTTTCCCAATCATCATGATCATAAAGCTCATTATAGGTATTATAGTTGTTGATTGTCTCATGAGCTTCTGCCTTATGGTCGCCGCTCAGCATATGCCCCAAAACCGCACCAGCCACCATGCCGCCCGCCACATTGCGCAGGGTATGATTCTGACTGTTGCTGTTATGATTATGTTCCTGTACACGGGCTGCTGGCTGCGTCGCATAATTTGCCGTTTTTCCAGCGCTGACCGCGTTGTCTCTGCCCTCCTGCCGGATTACGTTCTCCTGGCCGCCTGCATAATGCTGCCTGTTCTCATTACTACTCCCTCGCCGGCCAAACAACACCCAGCCCAAAAACACACCTGCGCCCAGCAATGCAATAGTTCCCATATTGATGCCCCCTATAGAAGATATACTTTTATAAGATTTCTCCTTCCCGCCCCCATATTCCTGCAACCAATCACAGCAATTATCACAGCGATGCACGCACTAAGCCAGCCCCACGGATGCAGATACTTTTACCACTCAACAACGCATTAAGCCCGTGGAACTGGTGATGTTTTCCGCAGCTTTTGACAAGCTTGTCTATGGCGAAGGAAAATATTACCAGTTTCACGGGCGCCTTAGCACTACGATGTAATGTACGCACAAAAGCCCGGTGGCTGATAATGCTTTTCCGCTGCGTTTGGCAAGCCTGCCTAAGCAAAGGAAAAGTATTATCAGCCACCGGGCGTCTTTTCCTATAGATGTTATGTATAATAATAAGCCAAAGCCCGAGGGTGCCGGTGGTGTTTTCCGCAGCGTTTGACAAGCTTGTCTAAGCGAAGGAAAATACTACCGACACCCTCGGGCGCCTTAGCATATCGATGTCAACTCAAACATGTGCATCGAATGCTTACATATAATCGGCAGAAGTCTTCTTCTTCTGCTGTTTGAACATACCAAGCTTCGCGGCAATCCATTCCATGGCTACAAAGAACACCGGAATCAGGAAGATACCGAGAGCCGTTGCAAAGAGCATACCACCGACAACGGCCACGCCCATACCATTACGGGCAGCCGCACCTGCACCACTGGCCACAGCCAGCGGCAAACAGCCGATGATGAATGCAAAGGACGTCATGAGGATAGGACGCAGACGCAGGCCGGCGGCTTCAATAGCGGCCTTGACCGGCTCCATGCCCCTGTCCACACGGACCTTGGCGAACTCTACAATCAGAATAGCGTTCTTGGCAGCCAGACCGATAATCATGATGATACCAATCTGCATGTAAACGCTGTTCTGCAGACCTGCATTCTGAATGCCGAACATCCCTTCCAGCATGGACAGCCCATACTCGGAGATAAGAGCACCCATAATACCGGTCGGCACCGTCAGCAATACAGCGAACGGAACACTCCAGCTTTCATAGAGCGCTGCCAGGCACAGGAATACGAATACGAGTGCCAGGGCCAGCACCTGGAAGGTGGAGCTGGTTGCCTTGGCTTCCTCACGGCTCTGGCCAGACCATTCAATGTTGAAGCCGTTGGGCGCATTCTGCTCAACCACTTCTTTGATGGCTGCCATGGCCTGACCGGAGGAATAACCTTCCCCGGCGTTACCCTGAATGTTGATAGCGCGGGCACCGTTGAAACGGGAAATCGACGTCGGGCCGGAACTTACACGCGGTTTTAAGAGCGTATCGAGCGGCACCATCGTTTTGTTGTCCGATTCCACATACACAAACTTCATGCCTTCGGCCTCGCTGCGGTAGCTGACATCCGACTGCAGCATAACCTTGTAGGTACGGCCGAACTGGTTGAAGTCATTGACCTGAGCGCCACCGAAGTTCACCTGCATAGCCGTGAACACATCGGACATTTTAACGCCCAACTGCTTGACCTTTTCACGGTCAATGTCGTATTCATAGGTCGGCGCCGTCATCTTAAAGGTCGTACGTACACCTTTAAGTTCCGGACGCTGGTTGGCTGCGGCCACGATTTTGCCGGTGATGTCAGCCAATTCCTCATCGGTATGACCGGACATATCCTGCAGCTGCAGACTCCAGCCGCCTACGGCACCCAGACCAGGCAGAGCCGGCGGATTCATGGCGATAACCGTAGCTTCCGGAGCAACTTTTGCGCCGATGCCGAACATAGCCCCAACAGCTGCCCCAACGGATTCATCACCGCCAGGACGCTGTGACCAGTCCTTCATGCCCAAAACGACCAGACCAGCACTCGGCTTGGCACCGCCGCCTAAGATATCAAAGCCCGTGATGGCCATGACATTTTCTACACCCTTAACGTCTTTGGCTGCCGTAGCCACCTTATCAATGGTCTGCTGGGTAACATTCATGGAGGTACCTTCCGGCAGCTGTACTACAGCAAAGAGATACCCCTGGTCTTCGTCCGGAACGAAGGTGGACGGAAGTACCTTGTAAAGTGCACCGGAAATGATGCACACAATGACCATAAAGAGAATCGCAAGACGGGTGCGGCGGATAAACTTGGCCACCACGCCCATATAACCGCGCTTCGTGCGTTCAAACCAGTTGTTGAACTTCACAAAGAACTGACCGAGAACACCTTCATCATCCTTGGCTTCATGGCGCTTCAAAATCATGGCGCAGAGAGCCGGAGTCAGGGTCAGTGCCACAAAGGCGGAGAGTGCCATGGACACCGCAATGGTCAAAGCGAACTGACGGTAAAGGATACCCGTCATGCCGCCCAAGAAGGCAACCGGTACGAACACGGCGGCCAGAACGAAGGCGATAGCCACAACCGGGCCCTGCACTTCTGCCATAGCGCGCTCGGTGGCATCAACCGGCGTTAAGCCTTCTTCCATGTGCTTTTCGACGTTTTCGATAACAACGATAGCATCATCGACGACGAGGCCGATAGCCAATACCATGGCGAAAAGCGTCAGCGTGTTAATGGAGAAGCCCAGCACCACGAACGCCGCGAGTGTACCGATAAGGGATACTGGCACAGCCAAGAGCGGAATCAGCGTTGCACGCCAGCTCTGAAGGAATATGAAGATAACCAATACGACCAGCAGGAGGGCTTCGACGAAAGTTTCCACCACTTCCTTGATGGACGCGTTAATGTAGTTCGTGGAGTCGAAAATCTGTGCCATCTCAAGTTTCGGCGGCAGGGTCGGTTTGGCCTTTTCGAGCACTTCGCGCACACCTGCTACCGTCTGCATGGCGTTGGCATCACTGGTCAGATTGATACCGAACCCCACAGAAGGATAACCGTTAAATTTGGAGATGATGGAGCTCGATTTTTCACCAGTTTCTATCCGGGCTACATCTTTCAGACGTACAAATTTACCCTCGTCAGAGCGCAGGACAATATTGCCGAATTCTTCCGGCGTTACCAGACGGCCGGAAATCTTACCCGTGTACTGCTTTTCCTGACCGTTGTTTACCGGCATAGCGCCGACCGTACCGGCAGGAGCCTGCACGTTCTGTTCCTTGATGGCCGAGGTCACATCCGCTACGGTCAGCTTGAGCTCTGCCAGCTTGTCCGGATTCAGCCAGACGCGCATAGCGTAGTCGGAACCGAAAATCTGCACATCGCCGACGCCGGATACACGCTTGAGTTCATCCAAAAGATAAATATCGGCGTAGTTTTTCATATAGGCACGGTCATAGGTGCCATCCGGAGAATAAAGGGACAGCATGTACGCCATGTCGTTGGAAGATTTCTTCGTGGTAACACCGACCTGCTGTACATCAGACGGCAGGCTGGCATTGGCAATGGCGACATTGTTCTGCACCTTTACGGAGTCCATATCGCCATCCGTTCCCGTCTCAAAGACCACAGACAGGCTGTAACGACCCGTGTCGTCCGAGTTGGAACTCATATAGTCCATACCCTGAGTACCATTGACCTGTTGCTCGATTACCTGAGCCACCGTATCGTTGATAACGGAAGCGCTGGCACCGGTATAACTGGTACTAACGGAAACCGTCGGCGGCGAAATCTGCGGATACTGGGCAATTGGCAGCTGGAAGGCGGCCAAAATACCGACAATCACGATGATAATCGAGATAACAATGGCAAATATCGGGCGGTGAATAAAAAACTTAGACAAATCGCCGCCTCCTTATTTCGTTGAAGAACCTGCTACTTTATTGGAGTCGAACTTGCTCGTATCCGTAATCAGCGAGAAGCCCATATCATCAGCCGTTACCATCGTAACGTTGAGAGGCACTCCTTCCTGCAGGTTGGACAAGCCTTCTACCACAATCACATCAGCCGTGGTAAGACCGTCTTTGATGATATAGTAGCTGCCGACCTTGTTGCCCAAGGTTACCGGGCGAGCTTCGGACTTGCCATCGCCATTTACGACCATGACAAAGGACTTACCCAAAAGCTGCTGAACTGCACGCTGCGGCACGAGAATGGCATTGGGAATCGTCTGACCGGACAGACGCACGCGGGCAAACATGCCCGGCATCAGCATGCCGTTCGGATTTTCAAAAAGCGCCTTGAAGGTCAACGTACCCGTGCTGTCGGAAAGGGCTCTGTCCTGTTCGACAATTTCACCTTCGAGCGGATATTCCGTGCCATCGGTCAGGGTGATGTTCACAATCGGTTTTACCTGATTGCCGCCCTGCATAATGGCATTCATATAGGTAATATAGTCCGTTTCCGACACATTGAACTTCGCATACACGGGATTGGCGGAACCAATGGTTACAAGCGCCGTCGTACCCGCAGAAGCAAATGTTCCTACAGCCACATCATCAACGGCCAGCTGACCGCTCATCGGTGCATAAATCGTGGTGTCGGCCAAATCCTGCTGCGCTTTTATGAGCTGGGCGTGAGCAGCGTCTGCAGCGGCCTGATAAGCGTTCACCGTGGACAGCTGATTGTCGTACGTCTGGCGGGAAATGGCATTGGATGCCACGAGCTGTTCATAACGGCCCAAATCATTCTGTGCATTGCTCAGCGTTGCCTGTGCCTGCGCAAAGTTAGCCTGCGCCTGCCATACAGCCGACTTATACTGACGGTCATCAATGCGGTAAAGCGGCTGATTTGCCTCTACCCACTGACCGCCCTGCACGTATTTTTCGACCACGTTGCCGGACACTTTGGACTGGACTTTTACTTCGTCCTTGCCAATAATCTGGCCGGCAAACTCACTGATCAGCGGCGTATCCTGCTGGATAACCTGCATGGCTTTGACCTGCGCGCCCTGCATCTGAGCCTGCTGCTGCTTGTTGCCACAGCCTGCCACCACAAAGCTTGTCGAAATAGCCAAAGACAGGCCAATCAGCAATGCTTTAGTCTTCTTGTTTTTGGACAAAAACAATTTATGAACCTCCTTTTTTAGCCTAAACACAAAGAAAAGAGCGCACTGCTCCCCTCCCATGCTTATGACCACAATTCATTTCTTATCCCCTAAGGAATAGTAAATAAATGTTTACTATTTGTGTTATCTATAGTATATTATATTCAGATAAAAGTCAAGGAATAAAGGAGTCATATCATGGAAGCCCAAGTATCACCTAGTTTATCCCAGCAATTTGTGGAAATCATGGTGCTCTTGCATAATAATTTCGGCAGGCAGACGCAGGTTCCCCTGCCCCTCAATCAGTTCGGTGTATTGTGTGTTCTCATGGATACGCAGGGTTTTGCCATCACGGATATCAGCCGCCAGCTCAATATCTCCAAACAGCAGATGACCAACATCATCGACAAGCTATTAAGTGCGGGCTATGTCAGCAAGGAACCTGACCCCAAAGACCGCCGCCGGCTGGTCATCACCATCAGCCTCAAGGGCAAAAAACTGCTCGAAGACCATATGGAACAATTCCGGCAGCGCTTTGAAAATCATGCCCAAAATTTAACGATTAATGAGCGGCAGGAACTGGCCAGTATTTTGCGCAGATATTACGAACTGATCAACAAGATGTTTTTGTAAAAACGAATGAAAAAGGACGGCTTGATGTATGAACCATCAGGCCGTCCTTTATTTATTGTCTTATCTGTTTTCCTAAATCATCAAAGAAGGATTTGCTGATACGACCAAAAATGCCCTGCTGGCCATGATGGGAATCATCACGGAGCCGCAGCTCGTCGCGGGCCATTACCCGCTTATTGGTCTTGGAATCAAATACCTCGAAACGCAGGCGGACAGTAGATGTATAGATGGTTCTGGCCGGATGATGAACCGGAACGGTATAGCTATAGTCTTCCTCCACCTTGGACCCATTGGGCAGTTTTTTCGTCCGCTTGGCATGTCTGGTCTCCCATGATGTATATGCTTCTTTGATGTAGGAATCATCATGCCACTTCAAAAGCTCCGCCTTGATATAGACATCTGCTGCTTCGTTGGGATTGTCCGGCGAGAGCACCGCTGCTTTATCCGGACGGATAACCTTATACTTGGGCCGCATGGCATTTTTCAGGTAATCCTCCCGCAATACCTGCTCCAACAGGTCGTTATCCATCTCTGCCGTATCGGTGAGCACCACATCATAAATCAGGGCCTTTTGAATCTTGTGAAAATCGTAGTCTTTATCCACCCAGTTGGTTTTCTCTGCACTAGCTGATAATGCAGGCAAGAGCAGAAGGCACAGACAAATAACCACTTTTTGCCATTCCGGCAGCTGTTTTAATATGCGCATATCCAACCCCCCTAAAAATGCACTTGACCATTATGCAATATTTCCACAAGCTGACTGAATATTCCTGCTCTATACGCAAAATAAAATGGCCTGCCATTAAATGACAGACCATCAGCAAACAAAATTACAGCTCGATTACATCCAAATCATCCGGCACAAAGATATTGCCATGATAATATTCTTTGGCTTCCGCCGTGTAATCGCCCTTGCGGGTATTGATGTGCTTATCCTCAGTATGGTAGAGCACGAGATTTTTCACCGCTAACTCCTCGGCCAGTTCGCTGGCTTCTTTTACGGTGCTGTGGTTTTTCTCATAGGGCTTGAAAATATCCCTATCCTTGTACTGGCAGAAGGCTTCGGCCAGCAGCCAGTCAGCCTTTTCCGCATACTGTCTGGCATGTTCGTTTTAGGGTTCATCACCCAGGCAGGTAAACTTCAGCCCGTCGGCAAATTTGAGTTCATAGCCGAACTGCTTGGCCTTGGTGGACATGATATCAAAGGAGGTCAGCTTAAACTGCGGCAGTTCGATGCTTTCCCCGTCTTTGACTTCCTGCAGGATAATATCCGTTCCCACACGGGCAAAGTCTTTTTTCTTGAGGGTCATAGCCGACATCTTTTCGAGCATATCCTTGACCACATCATGGCAGTAAATATGGAACTTGCCGTCATACTTGCCCTTGTTCATGAGGTCCGCCACCTTGCGGATAATCCAAACCACGCCGAGTACGTGGTCGGTATGACCGTGGGTTACGAACATATGATGGCACTTATTGTAGTCAAAATTCGTAACTTCGAGCTGGCGCAGAATGCCATTGCCGCCGCCGGCATCAGTCAGGAACAGACTGCCGTCCTCCAACTCCAAAAAGAAACAGGTGTTAAAACATTTCGTGGCCATGGCAAAGCCAGTGCCGAGGATAACCAGTTTGCGCATAACAATCTCTCCTTATTTCTTGTTTGTCAATTTTTCCAAAGCCTGACGGGCAGCTTTTTGTTCGGCCTCTTTTTTGCTTCTGCCGGTACCTGTCCCCATGACCTTACCGGTAATGAGTACATTAAAGGTAAAGGTCTTGTCATGGTCTGGGCCGGAAGTGCTCACGAGTTCATAACTTACCGTCTGCTGGGCTTCCTGATAGACCACTTCCTGTAAGATGGTCTTGTAGTCTTTGAGTATGCCCCCCTGCTCTACTTTGGCAAAGAGCGGCATAAGCTGACGCACGACATAGTCCTTGGCGGCTTCCCAGCCCTGGTCTAAATAAATGGCACCGATTACCGCCTCGAATACATCTTCTAAGTTGGTCTGCCGATCACGGCCACCGCTCATTTCTTCGCCATGGCCTAAGAGCAGATAGTCGCCCAAATGAAGCGTCCGCGCAAGTTCCGCAAGGCTGCTGGAGCAGACGATGCTGGCTCTGGTCTTGGTCAGCTGACCTTCGGGCATCTGCGGAAACTGCATATAAAGATAGGTGCTGGAGGCAAGCTCCAGCACCGCATCTCCCAAAAATTCGAGACGTTCATTATGGACGATGTTTTTTTCTTTGGCTTCATTGGCATAGGACGAATGAATCAGCGCCTTGTGCAACAGGGTTAAGTCCTTAAACTCCACACCCAAACGTGCCGACAGTTCCAAAAGCTCTCCCTTGCGTTTAGCCGTTAGTGTATCTCCCATCGCCCGTTATCCTCTTACTCCGCGTACTTCTTCAGCAGCAGGCAGGCATTGTGGCCACCGAAACCGAAGGAGTTAGACATAGCGGCACGAACCGTCTTGGCTTTGGCCTTGTTGGGCACATAGTCGAGGTCGAGGCCTTCGTCCGGAGTTTCGTAGTTGATGGTCGGCGGGAGCATATCGTTTTCGATAGCCATAGCCGTAGCGATTGCTTCAACACCGCCGGCAGCACCGAGCATATGGCCCGTCATGGACTTGATGGAGGAAACGGAAACATTCTTTGCGGCCTGCCCCCATACAGCCTTGATGGCTTCGGTTTCACCCTGGTCATTGAGGTGCGTGGACGTACCATGTGCATTGACATAGTCCACTTCTTCAGCCTTCATGCCGGCATCATCAAGAGCCAGCTGCATGCATTTTGCCTGGAACTCACCATGGGGAGCCGGGCTCGTCATATGATAAGCATCGGAGTTTGCACCATAGCCGACTACTTCAGCGTAGATATGTGCGCCACGAGCTTTTGCATGGTCGAGGCTTTCGAGGATTACGAGGCCTGCACCTTCGCCCATAACGAAACCGCTGCGGTTCTTGTCGAACGGACGGGAAGCATGAGCCGGGTCATCGTTGTGGTCCATACAGAGAGCCTTCATAGCCGCAAAACCTGCTACAGCAGCTTCGGAAACAGCAGCTTCCGTACCGCCGGCAACCATCACATCAGCATCGCCGCGCTGAATCACACGGAAAGCATCACCGATGCAGTTAGAACCCGTAGCGCAGGCCGTAACCGTGCAGCTGGACGGACCATGGAGCTTGTAGGTGATAGCGACCTGACCAGCAGCCATGTTGGCAATCATCATGGGTACAAAGAACGGGCTGATACGGGAAGGGCCTTTGGCAAAGAACTTCTCGTACTGGCTGTGCATGGTTTCAATGCCGCCGATACCCGTACCAATGAAGGTACCCATGCGGTCCAAATTTTCCTTTTCGAGGTCCAGACCGGCATCTTTGATGGCGAGATCTGCAGCTGCTACAGCAAACTGCGTGTAACGGTCCATGCGCTTGGATTCTTTTTTATCAATGTACTGGGTCGGGTCAAAATCCTTAACCTCGCCAGCAATCTGCGCCGTGAATTCAGAAGCATCAAAACGGCTGATCTTGTCAATACCGTTACGGCCTTCCATCAGGCCTTTCCAAAATTCATCTTTGCCCGTACCGATAGGGGTAATGGCACCTACACCAGTGATAACTACGCGATTACTCAAAACGAATAACTCCTCTCATCTACTAAAGCAGCGATGTCCTCATATTTAGTCAGCAGCTTCGGCTTCCGCGATAAGCTGCTCAAAAATTTCATGTGCGGTCATAATCTTGTCAATACGCGGCATATATTCTCCCGTAAAGACCAGACCCGTTTCCACATCACCCTGCTGTGCACGAGTCAGCGCACGAATGATGCAGAAATTGTGCTTGCACGCCTTCAGGCAGGCATCACACTGTGTCGGAGGCACAGGGCCTTCCATAACCCTCGCCGAGAAAGGCGTGCGCACAGCACGGCCAGGCAAGCCGACAGGGCTATGAATAACTACAATATCCTCCGGTTTGGATTTCAGATAATACTCTTTGAGGGCCGGCGCCGCATTGCTTTCCTCGCAGGCTGCGAACCGGGAACCCATCTGAACGCCTGCAGCGCCCAGCTTTATAAAATCAACGATGTCCTGGCCATGAAGTGCACCACCGGCTGCAATCACAGGAATCTTTACTGCGGAGCTGACATCAGCGATGAGGTCACGCACCGACGTATCGGTTCCCAGATGGCCGCCAGCTTCCTTGCCTTCCAGCACGATAGCTGTTGCGCCAAGACGCTCTGAAATTTTAGCTAATTTAACGGAAGAAACAATAGGAACAATCGGCGTTCCGGATTCCTTCCCCAGTGCAAACATATCACGGGAAAAACCAGCCCCGGCTACCACAAGGTCAATGCCTTCATCAATAGCCACCTTCACCACTTCGGCAAAGTCGTTAGCTGCTACCATGATATTGATACCGATGATACCAGACGTAAGCGAACGTGCGAGCCGGATTTCATACCGCAGTTCGTCATGGCTCATACCCGATGCCGCAATGAGGCCGATACCGCCTTCATTGGCAACTGCTGCCGCCAGACGGGCTGTGGACAAGCGAATCGCCATACCGCCCTGTTGAATGGGAACGCGGGCGACTTTATTGCCTATTTTCAGCTCTGGAAGTTTCAATGTTACTCCTCCAATCAAGCTTACCCACCTTGAAAAATCCCGCGAAAACAAGTTTCACGGGATTTTCAAACAGGTAAGACGCTCAAACTTATTTGTTCTGGTCTATGTAGGTAACTACGTCCTGAACGCTCTTGATCTTCTCAGCAGCTTCGTCCGGAATTTCAATGTTGAATTCTTCTTCGAAAGCCATGATCAGCTCAACAATATCCAGGGAGTCAGCTCCCAGGTCATCGATGAAAGTGGACTCGAGGGCAACCTCGTCAGCCTCAACACCTAACTGCTCAACAACGATATCTCTTACTTTATCAAAAGTCATGAAGTTTCACCTCCTTAAATTGATGTCCATCTATAGTTATATCACATAACCATGCCACCGTCTACATTGATGACCTGACCCGTGATATAGGACGCATTATCCGATACCAGGAATGCTACAGCATTTGCCACATCTTCCGGCGTACCCATGCGGTTCAAGGGAATCCCCGTAAGCGTCATTTCCTTTGCCTTGTCCGTCATGGCTGCCGTCATGTCCGTGTCAATAAAGCCCGGTGCTACCATGTTCACCGTAATGCCACGAGCAGCAAGTTCCTTGGCTGCCGATTTGCTGAAGCCAATTACACCAGCCTTGGCTGCTGCATAGTTGGTCTGACCGGCATTGCCCATAAGACCGACTACCGAAGCCATATTGATGATACGGCCGCTGCGCTTCTTCATCATGAGCTTGGAAACAAGCTTCGTGCAGTAGAACACGCCCTTGAGGTTCGTGTTGATAACTGCATCGAAATCCTCGTCCTTCATGCGCATCATGAGGCCGTCACGCGTAATACCGGCATTGTTCACCAGAATATCAATCTGGCCAAAAGCTTCAACCGTAGCATTTACCATAGCTTCTACGGCTGCGCTGTCTGCCACATCAGCCTGCACGAGAATGGCCTGCCCGCCATTCTTCTCGATTTCTGCCTTGACTTCCTCAGCCTTGGCCGTGTTGCCTGCATAGTTGATGGCAACCTTGGCGCCTTCAGCGGCCAGTTTCAAGGCAATGGCCCGGCCAATGCCTCGGGAAGCACCCGTAACGAGGGCAACTTTTCCGTCTAAAAGCATATTAGCGAACCTCCTTGAAATAGTCAAGAGTTTTTTGCAGGGATTCGATATTTTCCACATTCATGCTGGTAAGGCTCTTGTCGATACGGCGGTTGAAACCGCAGAGCGTCTTGCCCGGGCCAGCTTCTACAAAGGTATCAGCGCCAAATTCCTGCATGGTCTTCACGCAGTCAATCCACTTAACCGGATGGTCTGCCTGTGCCACAAGGTTAGCCTTGATGTCAGCAGCACTTTCTTCGAGCTTGCCCGTGTAGTTGGAAACCACCGGAATCTTGGCATCGCGGATATCCACCTTGTCGAGTTCTGCTGCCAGCTTCACAGCTGCCGGCTTCATCAGCGTGGAATGGAACGGAGCGGATACCGGCAGGATAACTGCCTTCTTGGCACCAGCTTCTTTAAGCATTTCCACAGCAGCTTCAACGCCTGCAGTAGTACCGGCGATAACCGTCTGGCCGGGGCAGTTGAAGTTAACCGCCTGTACTTCGCCAGCTTTTTCCGTAGCCTTAGCGCAGGCATCCACGATTACTTCATCAGACAGGCCGATGATTGCTGCCATGCCGCCCTGACCGACAGGTACAGCTTCCTGCATAAACTGACCGCGCTTATGCACAAGCAACACTGCATCCTGGAAATTCATGACATCAGCAGCAACGAGAGCGGAATACTCGCCCAGGCTGTGACCGCCGACAACATCCGGCTGAATGCCGTGTTCCTTCAGGATTTCATTAGCAATCACACTCATGGTGAGGATTGCCGGCTGCGTATTCGCCGTCAGCTTCAAATCTTCAGCGGGGCCTTCAAAGCACATATCCTTGATGGAATACCCCAGTGCTTCGTCAGCTTCCTTAAAAAGCTTCTTTGCTACTTCATACTGCTCGCAGAAGTCCTTGCCCATGCCTACGGCCTGAGCACCCTGACCAGGGAATACAAATGCTAATTTATTCAAGACTATAACCCCCAATTACTTGCAATTCCCCTGAATAGCATCTATAACATTTGGCAAACCGCCAACAATGTCTTCAATAATCTGTTTTACGGGCTTAATATCGCTGAGCATACCGGAAATCTCGCCAATCATGACGGAACCATTTTCCACATCACCTTTATGCGTAGCGAGGTGCAGCGTGCCTGCGCCCAACTTTTCCAGTTCTTCAGCAGATGCACCGGCTGCCTCCATCTCCTCGTACTTGCGGGAGAGTTTGTTGGCAATGATGCGTGCCGGATGACCAAGGCTTCTGCCCGTAACCACCGTGGAACGGTCCTTTGCCTTGAGTACGAGATTTTTGTAGTTCTCATGCGCAATGCACTCCTCACTGAGTACAAAGCGGGAACCCATCTGTACAGCCTGTGCGCCGAGCGCAAAAGCTGCTGCCATACCACGGGAATCACCGATACCACCGGCACCGATTACCGGTACATCAACAGCGTCCACAACCTGCGGCAAAAGTGCCATCGTCGTGATTTCGCCGATATGACCGCCGGATTCCGTACCTTCGGCGATAACCGCATCTGCACCAGCACGTACCAAGCGCTTAGCCAGAGCAACGGAAGCTACTACCGGAATAACCTTGGTACCGATTTCCTTGAGAGCCGGCATGTACTCGCCGGGGTTGCCTGCACCGGTCGTGATTACCGGAACACGTTCATCGATAACAACCTGCATGACTTCCTTAACAAAGGGGCTCATCAGCATGATGTTCACGCCGAAGGGTTTATCCGTCCACCCCTTGCACTTCTGGATTTCTGCCCGCAAAATATCAGGCGGCATGTGGCCGGCACCAATAATGCCCAAACCACCGGCATTGGACACAGCCGAAGCCAGTTCTGCTGTACCAATCCAGGCCATGCCGCCTTGGAAAATCGGGTACTTTATGTTCAGTAACTTACAGATTGCATTGTTTTCAAACATTAAATACGTCCTCCTTAGCCTTTTCAACGCTGGATTTTCCATGCCAGTGATTAAGACTCTTTCATTAATACTTCTTCCTGCTCCAAAGTTTCCCGAATATGCTCCAGCACCTTGCCGTTTACATAGTCGTTAGCGACTCCGATAGCACTGCAAATGGACTTGGCATTTGACGAACCATGACTGATGATGCACACGCCGTTGACACCTAAGAGCGGTGCGCCGCCGTATTCAGAAGCGTCCAGCCGCTTGCCCAGCTTCTTGAGCGTAGGCATTAAGAGGAGTGCGCCAAGCTTTGCTAAAATCCCGCCATCTTTGATGGCTTCCTTTATCAGTTTCATGATGGTCTTTGCTAAGCCCTCTGCAAATTTTAACACAACATTGCCCACAAATCCATCACAAATTACAACATCAAAATTTCCCTTGGGAATATCGCGGCCTTCTGCATTGCCGCAGAAGTTAATGCTGCGCAGTTCCTTCAACAGTGGATAGGTTTCCCGGGCCTGTTCATTGCCCTTGGTTTCTTCCTCACCGATATTTAACAGCCCTACCCGCGGATTTTTTATACCAAATACATATTCAGCATAAATGGACCCCATCATGCCGCTCTGTACCAGATGAATGGGCTTGGAGTCCACATTGGCACCGGAATCGAGCATGAGCGTTACGCCCTTGGTCGTCGGAATCGGCGTCGCAATGGTCGGACGGCCAATGCCCTTGATGCGCTTCAGGATAAGCTGCGCGGCCGTAACGGCTGCCCCGGTACTGCCTGCGGAAAGTACCGCATCGCACACACCGTCTTTTACCAGCTTTGTCGCTACAACGACAGAAGAATCTTTTTTCGAGCGCACCGCATCAGCAGGATGTTCGTCCATTTCGATAACCTGCGTCGTGTGATGAATCGTAATGCCGAGATTCTCCCAGCCCGTTTCCCGTTTCAGCACTTCACGGATTTTCCCTTCATCACCAACCAGTACGATTTCGCAGCCATATTTCTTGGCCGCCCGCACTGCACCGAACACAATCTGTTCAGGAGCAAAGTCGCCCCCCATTGCATCAACTGCAATTTTCACGAATCTATTTCCCCCTTACTTTTCTCCCCACGAAACCACGATGAATTTCGCCCGGAAAACTTCTTGGGTCTCATTATGGGTCTTGACCCATATAAAATATTTATTACCGCGCACCTTGACGATTTCGGCTTTAGCAATCAGCTTTTCGCCTACATGCACAGGTACTTTGTACTTCACATTGGCCACACCGGTTACAGCCATCGGCGCATCTACAATCGCCATGGCCAAAGAATCGGCCTGCGAGAACATGAAATGCCCCTTGGCAATCTGGGTCTTGCCAAAGACCATATCCTCCGTTATCTTCAGCAAGGAAATGCCCGAACGGCCAAGCTCCAAATCGATAAGCTCACCGACCACTTCATTGCTCTGTATCGCTTTGACTTTGTTCTGAGCATTTTCTGCCATCTTCCGAATGCGTCCTCTAAGTTCCGGAATCCCCAGTTCCAAACGGTCAAGGCGGATGGTCTGTACGCTTACATCCAGCTGTCTGGCCAGCTCTTCGTCAGTAAGAAAAGGCTTGCTTTTTACCTTTTCAATCAGCTGTTCCTGACGAATCTTTTTCTTCACTCTTGCCATTCGTACACCCCCTTTCAAATTTAGTACCTGCTATTACAATCTCATAACATTGCCTATTATAAGGTCTATGTACTAAAAATGCAAGAGACAAATGACATTTATTTCGATAAATTCACAGCGGGCAAATAAAATAAGCAGGACAAACCCTCGTCCTGCTTATTTCTTTTTCGCTTATTCAGCTGCTGCCACAACTTCTTTGCCGTCATAGTAGCCGCATTCCGGGCATACGTGATGGGGCATCTTCGGTTCATGACACTGCGGGCATGCAACGAAGCCCGGAGCCTCCAGTTTCCAGTTAGCACGACGGCTATCGCGACGAGCCTTGGACATTTTTCTCTTTGGAACTGCCATTTCGGATACACCTCCTTGAAACTAGCGTTATGCTTAGTCTTTCTTCAATAACTGCTGTAATGCTGCCATGCGCGGGTCAGGGATAAAACGGTCGCATCCGCAATCGCCTTCATTTAAGTTATGCCCACACTTTGGACAAAGCCCCTTGCAATCGGGCTTGCATATATTACTGAGTGACTGCGCCGCCAGCAGGGTATCACGCACCATGTCTTCAATATCCAGCAAATCTCCACTAAAGACATTTACCGAATCGTCCTCACCTTCATCACGGGTGAAGTCCTCGGAAAACTCATGTACCTGTTCCTCGCGGCAGTCGGTAAGGCAGCGATTGCAAACGAAAGTCTTGACCACTTCAATCTTGCCGCTGACACGCCAGCGCATCCCCGTGTAGACTACCGTACCCGTGACCTTTATGGGGTCCTGGAACTCATAGTCATCACTCAGGGCATCCAGCTCGGCTGCTGTCACCGCAAAAGAAAAGGGCAGCTCCCTGCCTAAATCAATTTGTAATTCAGCAATATTAATATTCATCATTTCAGCATCAACCTCGAACTATTTTAACAGCTGCTACCCCGTTTGTCAATGGGATTTACTTGACGGCTACCGTATGCTCAGCGTCAATCTTCTTGACCTTCTCCACGCGGCGCACATATTTTTCAGCCGTCAACGGGTCCGTGTGCATCCAGGTCTTTACCGTTTCCATCGCGATAGCGCCGCCGATGATCTTGCCGCCCAGGCACAGTACATTGGAGTCATTATGCTGACGCGCCAGTGCTGCACAGAACGGATCCTGACAGACAACGGCAAAGATGCCGCGCAGTTTGTTGGCAATCATGGCACTGCCATAGCCTACGCCATCGACAAAAATACCGCGTTCACACTCGCCCTTGGCTACAGCCGTAGCTGCCGGCAGCACGAAATCCGACAGGTCGCAGGATTCTTCATCATAAGTGCCGAAATCTTTGACCTCATGGCCTTCGCTTTCCAGATACTTCTTGATTTCCTCTTTGAGCCGCGTGCCGGCATGGTCATTAGCCATTGCAATTTTCATACGAAAAACCTCCCGTTACAATCCATACAATGATACATTGATTGTAGCGGGAGGGCTTGCATTTGTCAATATTTTCACTTCGAGCCAAAAGGGCGGCGGACGAGGAGGCAATAACTTTCGTCTGCTTATGCAGGCTTACCTAACGCGTCCGAAAGCCATTGCCTCCCCGCCCGCCTGGGGCTTGCTACTACAAGTTTCTTTCCTGATTTCTTCTACTGCAAAAGTGACAGTACACTAGCCTTACATTCCCTTATAATGTATTCTTATATAATCTATCGATATAGTTTTGCACGCCAGCTACATCCACCATTCGCAATGTTCCTATTTTGCGACGAAAATCTTTCGGCTCCAAGCGCAAAAATTTTGAGATTCTTATGGTTGACGGATCAGATAGACCTGCCTGCCGCCACTTTTGTACGCGATACTCGCCCCAAAAGCTCTCTCTTGGCGGAGTTCTCGTAATTTTTAATGCGGCATAAATTCCCCTTTTTTCATCAATGACCAAAACTGGCCTGTCATCGGCCTTGGATGGGTCATCCTCATAAGCAACGCTTGCGAACCATAGGTCATATGGCTTTATGTCTTTATCGCCCATCAGCCCATTCCTCCGGAAGAACATAATGGCCAGTAACTTCATCCCTATGACCGATAAAATCGTTTTCCGATAAAACAGGCATAGAAAAACTTTCCAAAACCGGTAATGACTCAAAATACTCCTGAATATCTTTTTTCGGTATCACATTGTTCACATGGGCTTCATAGACTTTGCTCCACGGTGTGCCACTTCTATGTGTCATATCCACCAAACCACTGGTAGAGTATCTGGAATAGGCCCGTAATACATCAATCAACAACTGTGCTTCTTCTTCCGAAAAATTTTTATCATAATTCTCATTGTCCACATCTTGTATTTTATTCCTGCCTGCCACCTTAAATCTATGATAAACAGCAGGAATCACCGGCCCTAAGTCCCACGCAAAAAAGTCATCATTAAAAAGAGGTTTCCCATTGCGCCTTACCAGACTCCAGCCCTGTGCAAAAAATAACAGTTTGTTGACACGCAAATTGGTCATATTGTCGTCAGGGTCGTTGAGAGCTGAATCAACAAAAAAGTCCGCAACATCTTGAACTTTACACATTGCCTGCACCTCCCTGTGTTTATTGTAGCATATCTGCTACACAATTTGAATTATTGTAGAAAAATATTATCTGTCCCACGGTGTCTTAACGGCGTAATGTATGATACTAAGCCCGGTGACGGCTAATGCTTTTCCGTCGCGCTTGACAAGCTTGTCTAAGCAGAGGAAAAGTATTAGCCGTCACCGGGCGTCTTAACATATAAATATAAATAAACCTAAACGCCAAGCCGTTCATTGAGCACCCGCAGTGCCTCCTGCTGTACCACCTTCAATGGTACCTGTTTTTCCGCCGCCAGTTTCCGGCAATCTTCGTATTCTGGCGAAACACTGCAAAGCTTCCCATTCCAGGCGCTGACCTTGCAATTCACCACACCGTACTTGGTCTCCACCTTGGCGATATGGCGGGCTGCTTCTAACCGTTCCCCTACAGGCATAATCCGCAGGCCGATGCTGGTGGTTTCCGCAAAAATAATCCCTATGCAGGCAGATTTTTTTTCCTCCGCTGTCAACACCGAAAGTTTCTGTGCCGGGCGGTTTTTCTTCATAAATATCGACGTTGTCCAAACGTCCAAGGCCCCTGCCGCAAGCAGTTTTTCATAGAGATAGCCATAAATCTGCGGATTCATATCGTCAATATTGGCTTCGATAATGGACAGCTTGCTATCCACTGCACCATTGTATTCCCCCAAGTAAGCCCGCAGTACATTGGGAATGGACAGTTCATGACTGCCAGCCCCATAACCGATACACTCCGTCACAAAGCCTTTGGGCAGGCTTTCGCTATAAATGCCCAAAGCACGCACAATGCCCGCGCCGGTAGGCGTCACCAGCTCTTTTTGCTCTGTGCCGCGCTCGGTCTGCCAGCCGATTAACAGTTCCGCCACCGCCGGAGCCGGGACAGGCAGAAGGCCATGCGCACATTTTACAAAACCACTGCCCACAGTTAACTGCGAAACAAAGACACGCTCGATTTCCAGATAATCCAGGCAGATAGCCGCGCCCACGATATCGACAATGGAATCCACAGCCCCCACTTCATGGAAGGATACTTCCTCTGCCGGTTTGCCGTGCACCTTGCCCTCAGCTTGGGCAATTTCCATAAAGATGGCTAGTGCCTGCTGTTTCACCGCCATATTTAATGAAGATTTTTCAATCAGTTCCCGGATATCTTTCATACTGCGATGTGCATGATGATGTTCTCCATCATGATGTTCATGATGCTTTTCGCCATGCGCCAGCAGATTCACCTCCACATAAAGGGAATGTATGCCCTTGCGCTGCGTTTCCTTTACGTCCAGCGCAAATTCATCTGCCATAGGCAGTTTTTTTAATTCCTTTTCCAGATACGCCACAGGCACACCAGCCTGCAGCATTGCTCCCAAAAACATATTGCCGCTGATGCCGGCAAAACAGTCCAAATATAGCGCGCGCATTCCGTCACCTCAATTTATTAATCTTGCTGGCCAAAGCACCAGCGCCAAAACCATTGTCAATATTCACTACGGATACGCCCGCAGCACAGCTATTCAGCATGGAAAGCAGGGCCGCTACGCCATGAAACGAAGCACCATAGCCCACACTGGTCGGCACAGCGATGACCGGTTTATCCGTAAGGCCGCCCACCACACTGGCCAGTGCACCTTCCATCCCCGCAATGACGATAATGACATTTGCCTGCTCAATATCTGGCAAATGGGCAAAGAGACGATGTATCCCCGCCACGCCGCAGTCATAATGCGTCTTGACGCTATTGCCAAAGAGGTAAGCCGTCAGCCTTGCTTCCTCGGCCACAGGAATATCGCTGGTTCCCGCCGTCAAAATCAGGATTTGATGCTGCTCGTCCCGCACCTTAGCCGTATCCCGGTCAAGGTAAACTGCCCGGGCCATTTCATCATATTCTGCTTCCGGCACTTTTTCCAGCACTTTTTCATAGTGCTCCCGCCCTGCTCTGGTGGCCAAAATATTGCCCTGGCTATGCGTATACAGAGAATAAAAAATATCCCGTACCTGTTCCGGGGTCTTGCCCGCAGCAAAAATCACCTCTGGCATGCCCTGCCGCAGTTCCCGATGATGGTCAATGGCCGCAAACTTCATCTCCTCAAAAGGTGTTTCAGCAATTTTGTCCACCGCTTCTTCCTCGGTCAGAGCACCATTTTTATACGCCTGTAAAAGTTTTGCTATATCTGTTTTCTTCATGCTGTCACCTCAATTCCTATATCTATTATAATCGTTGGAGTATACTACAAGTCAAATATTATCTTCGACAAACATACTAAAAGCCCTCCCCAGGAAGGAGGGCCAAAATACACCGACGTTAATTATCCCAAAAACTCCACATGCGCTCGGCCTGTGCCTCTTTCTTCTCTGCCTCTACCTCGCGGGCAATATTCAAATCTTTCTGCCCATACCCTGGTGTAAGATTGATATTCTTGGAAAGCCACTCATCGGAGAACAGCGGCTTATCCATGAGAATGGCGTGGATTTGCGTTTTAACCTTCTTCTGCGCGGACTCATCACCGCCGGACTGAATAAAATCTCCCAATAAATGCCCGATTGTCTGTAAGGCGGCTTCCTTTAATGCTCTGGTCGTAGGGTCTAAAGTTGACAAACGCAGAATCGAAAACGTCTTGCTGTCGTCTGATGTCAGCATGGTATCCCCCTTAGCCATAATCCCGGCATCGCGCAATTTTTTCGCCATTTTCTCCGGAATCATGTCATTGGGCAGCTCTGCCAGCACCAAATGGCTCTCTGTATTCCCGCAAAGTGTCTTTATCCCGGCATCATGCAAGCCTTTTTCCAACGCTCTGGCATTTCTAAGTACCTGTTCACAATAGGTCTTAAACGCTGGACTGCCTGCCTCCAAAAATGAGGTTGCCAATGCAGCCAGCACATTTTTCTTGACCATAGAGTGCCCTGTATCCAGCACAGCCTGGTCCATGTTTTCCGCTAAATCCATAGTCGTAAAGATAACTGCACTTTGCGGGCCATGGAGCGAATCATCGGTGGGCATGGTCACCACATCAGCATAAGGTATCGGTGACGGAGCACAGCCTGCCGCCACAGCCCCCGCATTCTGGCCAATATCCACCCAAAGGTAAGCCCCAACCCCTGCAGCGATCTCCTTGAGCCGGGCATAATCAATATGGCGGGGATAATTTACCGGGGAATAAATGATCAGCCGTGGCTTACGTGCGCTGGCCAGTTGTGCTACCCTGTCCAAATCAATCTGTTCCGTTTCCGGCTCAATGCTGAACGAAACAAAATCATGCCGCAAATGTTCGCCTATACAATGTTCCGCCTTGCGGCGGTTAAAGGAAAGAATGGTATCGCCCGTAGTGGCCAAAGCCTGAAATACCACCCGGGAAGCAGCGGCAATATCGGAAATCCGCACAATAGCATGGTCAGCACCGAAGAGTTTCTCTGCCCGCCGGGCCGCAATATCTTCCAAGATCAAATGACTCTGCACAGCATGATGGTCTAAATGTCCATTGCCAAAAATACTGGCCTTCAAATACGCACTAAAGGGCGACACCGCATTCGATGTGGGCAAAAGCGACAGGGTAAAACGCTGTTTCTGTATTTCTTCCTGCAACAGTCCATATATTTCCGGGTCGAAAGCCGCCAGACTCTCGGTAAGCGTTTGATTCTGCATGCTCATATCCTCCTCACATACCTGTAATCCAGCTGACAAAATAAATTGCTAAGGGAATCGTCACACAGGCAATGCCGATAAAGTCAATATATACACCGGTCTTAATCATCTTGGTAATAGGAATGTAACCCGATGCATAGACAATCGCGTTCGGCGGCGTAGAAACCGGCAGCATAAAGCCAAGTGATGCCGAAAGCGCAATCCCCACCGATACCGGAACAGGACTGATGCCTGCTGAAACCGCTGCCGTAATCGCCAAAGGCCCTATCATATTCGTAGCCGCCGTATGGCTCGTGAGTTCGGAGAGCAAAAGCGCCATAACCGAGAAAATCGCCACCATCGCAATTTCCGAGGGTGCACCGCCCATAGAGCTGACGATTAAATCGCCCACCCACTGTGAAAGACCGGTCTTATACATCATGCCGCCCATAGCCAGGCCGCCGCCAAAGAGAATCAGCGTCCCCCACTCAATCCCCTGCATGGCCTCTGACCATTTCAGCGTGAACTGGCGTTCCTTGAAATTCACCGGCATGATAAAGAGCAGCAAAGCACCAGCCATAGCCGCAATAGCTTCCGGGAACAGGCGGTTATACATCTTGAGCAGCGGGTCTGTACTGCCAAAGGCAATGGACAAAAATCCCGGCAATACCCAAAGCGTAACGGCAACGATAAACGCAATCAGCGTATTTTTCTGGGCACGGGTCCAGCCACCAAGCTCTGCCAGTTTTGTCCTGATGAACACATCTGCGCCCTCAATATGGTCTACATCGGCTGGAAACATGTGGGATAGCACCACATAGGCGATAGCGAAATAAATTACCATCGCAATAAAGCCCCAGGTCATCCATTGGAAGAAGGACACATGAATATCACACATGGTATCCAAAAAGCCCAGCATGATGAGGTTCGGCGGCGTGCCGATAGGCGTAAGAACACCACCGATGGAGCAGGAATAAGCTGTCATCAGCATCAGTCCGGTTGCATATTTATATTCATGCAGATGAATCTCCCGCCCATTGGCTGCAAACATTTCTTTAATGGAAGTCAACAGGCCCAGACAGATGGGAAACATCATCGCCGCAGTAGCCGTATTGCTGACCCAGCCGGAGCAAAGAGCTGCCGCAAGGCCAACCGCTAGAAAAATCCGCCTGGGATTAGAACCGACCCACTCACGTGAGAGCAGCCAATAAGCAAAACGCTTATCCAGCCCATGCGTCATCATGGCCTTGGCCAGAATAAACCCCCCCATGAACAGGAAAATCATGGGATTGGCAAAGGCTGCAAACGCTGTGCCCACAGGTACTACGCCCGTAATAACCGCCAGCGTTGGTCCGATAAGCGAAGTAACCGGAATCGGTACGGGTTCGGTAATCCACCAAAGTGCTACCAGTACCATAATCGCCAAAAGTTTGTGGGCTTCCAAGGTCACTCCGTCAATAGGCGTCATAAAGACCAATAATGCCAGTATCGGTGCACCGAAAAGCCCAATGGTGCGCCGCTTGCGGTCAAAGGCTTCTTCTGCCGCCTTGACCGCTGCCGCTTCAGATTGTCTTGCGTCCACCTGATAAACCTCCTTTACTCACACATTTCTTCAAAATAAGCAGTTCTTCTATTGGGATTATTCGCTCCCTGAAAAAGAATTCCTGCCAAATAAAACAAGCTGCTACAACCATTTTGCTGTAGCAGCTTGTTTGCTATTCTTATTTTTATTTTCTCTGCGCAGGAGCGAGCTGTTGGCGCGGTTGCGCCTGCTGTTGCGGCTGCTGTTGTTCCTGCTGACGGGCGGCCTGCTGGTTCATCTGCATCTTCGCCTGCTGCAGAACATTCAAGGCCTGCTGTAGACCAGCTTCAGCCTGACGAACCCCCTGAAAAGTGCCATTCACATGACCAATCAACTGGTCAAAGACCTGATTGGCATAGGCATCAGCATTCGTCTGCAGCTGAATAGCATTGGTCTGCGTGCGCTCCATGATTTCCTTTTCCTGTTCCTGCGCCTGCTGAACAATAGCTTTGGCCTTTTCTTTGGCCTGCTTGACCAATTCATTCTCATTCGTAATGCTCTCAGCATATTCACGCGCCTTGCGCTTGATTTCCTCAGCCTCTTCCTCGGCCTGCTTGATAATCTTTGCCTGATTGCGCATGATTTCATCGGCCCGATTCAGTTCTTTGGGCAAATCATTGCGCAGTTCCTCTACATAATGGACCAATTCATTATCATTAATAAGCGTCTTTTCCGTAAATGGCACACGGGATGCTCCCACGACCATGTTTTCAATTTTATCTAAGGTTTCGCGTACCGACGACATATTTGCTACATCCTTTCCCTATCTGCACTGCTCTTTTTTATTTTTCATCGCCTGTTCTACACAGGCAGGTACCAATCCACTTACACTGCCCCCAAAACGGAATACCTCCCGCACTCCAGATGAACTTACATAAGACAAATCCGGCCGGGTCAATAAAAACACGGTATCAATTTCAGGATTCAAGTGCTTAATCATATACGCTTCATTTTCTTCATACTCCAAATCCTTTACCGAACGCACACCCCGCACGATAATCTTGGCATCCTGCTGCGCCATAAAATCGGTAATCAGACTGGAAAACGCCATAACACGGACATTCTTTAAATGAGCCACAGCTTCCTCAATAAGCCTTACCCGCTCATCGACAGAAAAAAATCCCTGCTTTTCAATATTGCGGAACACGCAGATGATGAGTTCATCAAACATACGGCTTGCCCGCTCAAAGACATCTACATGCCCCAGCGTCACCGGGTCAAAACTGCCCGAACACACCGCCCGCCTCATGCTTCTTCCTCCTCTGTTTCCACGTAGGCACGCCACTGGAAAAAACTAAGCTGCGTCGTATGGCCGTATCGGCGGTTATGAACCAGCTGCAAGCGCGAAAGTTCTGGGATTTCATTTTCCTCAGCGCCATGCTCCACAACCAAGATACCATTTTCTGCCATCAGACCATCAGCAGAATCAATCTGCTTCAGCGCCTGCTGCCATAATCCTTTATGATACGGCGGGTCACAGAAAATCAAGGAAAACTCCGCCCTGCCTGCCGTCTGTCGGGAAAGTTCAGCAAATACATCACCACTGCGAACTGTGCCCTTTTCCTGCAGACGGGTGAGCTGTAAATTTTCGGTAATGAGCTTCGCCGTCGCTTTATCCACAAAGACGGCAGACTCTGCCCCACGGGAGAGCGCCTCCAGCCCTAGATTGCCTGTACCGGCAAAGATATCCAAAACCTTACGTCCAACAACCATTTGGCCTAAGATATTAAACAGCGACTCTTTCACCCTGTCCGCCGTTGGCCGCGTAACCTCTGCCCCTTTGGGCGTTTTCAGGCGGCACCCCCGCGCCGAACCGGTAATTATGCGCAAATTTCTCACTCCCTAATACAGAAACACTATTATTTTAGCATATTTTCGTAAAATAGTGAACTATATATCCGCTAAAATACAGCGAAAAAGCACATCTGTAAAGCGGATTATTGTGCTATACTTGAATCATCATTTTGACCAAGGAGTTTACCGTGAAAAAAATCATGTTTCTACCCTTGCTGCTGTGTTTTTTTTGCGCACTTTGGCATGCAGGGCTTTCCCAAAACACCGCTGCAGGCACGCCTGTGCCCAGCCGCCAGCTGAATAAAAATATCCTGCTTGTCCCCTTGGACGGGCGTCCTCCCTGCAAGCAGTTCGTCATCGACAGCGGCGCGATTGCGGGCTTTAACGTAACGACGCCCCCCAGTGAATTGCAGGACTACTACTCCGCCCCCGGCGATACTGCCGGCATGCGCAAATGGCTGCAGGAAAATACGCCCCATAACCAAGCTGCTCTTATCTCCATCGACCAACTGCTCTACGGTGGACTGCTCGCCGCCCGCGAAAAAGAAGCCACACCTGCCCAACAGGACGATTTGGTGAACTTCTTGCGCCAGCTCCATGCCGATAATCCCGCGGTTCCCCTGCTGGCCTTTTCCATTCTGCCCCGGCAGACACCACAGGATACCATCGACGGCTATCAGGAGCGCAAGGATTTACTCGCCTACTCCCGCTTGAAAGGCCGTCAGGCAGCAGGCCTTTCTATCGATGAACAGGAACTGTCCCGCTTAGAAAGCGCCATTTCCCCGGAAAGCAAGGAAAAATATCTGGCGCATTTTCAGGAAAACGAAGAACTCAACAAAAAACTCATCGCTCTCGTAAAAGAAGGTGTCTTGTCTAAACTGGTACTCGGGCAGGACGATGGCGAGGAATACAGCATTCCCAATATCGAAAAAGCCCACCTGAAAGACTATATCACCAGCGAAAACCTTCCCACGGAAAAAGTAATCCTGACCCACGGTGCTGACGAAATCGCCCTGACCATGCTGGCCGCCTTCCAAAATGAACAAACAGGCTTTTGCCCGCAAATTTATCTTGCCTATAACCATAACAAGACTCCTGAAACCGTTATGCCCTATATGGCCATTGATAATCAGGAAACCGCCCGCGAAAAAATCGCCCTGATTGGCGGGAAAGAGACGGACAATAGGGAAAACGCCGACTATATCCTATATCTTTCCGCTAATGACTACGAAAAAGACACTGTCAGCAGCCGCCGTGCCAATGTACAGGAATTAAAAAATTTAACTGCTGAGGGCCAAAATATCGCTCTCGTTGACCTGTCCAAACACTTCACCGCGCAGGAAACTTTGCTCCCCCTCCTGCTGGATAGCGATTATACTCTAAACACCCTCACCGCCTACGCCGGCTGGAATACCGCCAGCAATGCCATCGGCACCGCCATAGCCTCTGCCAGCCTTTACACCAGCGCACAGCAAACAGCCCAAAGCCGCGAAGAAGCCATGAGCATTGCCGCCAGCAATATCAAATTCCTGCACAACCGCATCTTGGAAGATTATTTCTATCTAAAAGAAGATATCGACACCATCAATCACACACTAAAAAAAGCCGGCTATCAAAACACCGCCGACTTAGACCTCGAACACAACTGGCGCTGGGCCAACCATATGCTGCAGAAAAGCATGCAAAAACACCTCGCCGCCTACAAACAGACCAGAGCCGTAAAAAATCCCGCCCACTTCCATACCCCACAAGGCGATTTCACATTATGGGTCAGTGACCTGACCATTGAACTAAGCTTCCCCTGGCCCCGTACCTTTGAGATATATTTGGAAAGTACGCCCTATATTGTTGCGCAATAGATTCGAGAAGTTCGATAAACTAAGACGGAGGGGAGGGGCGGCAGTAACTTTCGTCTGCTTAGACAAGCTTGTCAAACGCTGCCGAAAGCCACTGCCGCCCCGCCCCTCCTCAGTTTTAGCATTTTTACCCTAGCACCACCAAGTAAAGCTATTCCCCAATCCTGCCCCCCCTTATTAGCACCTCGTAAAATACGCCCTAAGCCGTGGGGACTGGTGATGTTTTTCCGCAGCTTTTGACAAGCCTGTCTATGGCGAAGGAAAATATTACCAGTCCCCACGGCGCCTTTAGCACATCTATGTAATCTACGCATTAAGCCGAGTGGGCTGATGATGTTTTCCGCAGCTTTTGACAAGCCTGTCTATGGCAAAGGAAAATATTATCAGCCCACTCGGCGTCTTAGTACAACGATGTAATGTAATGCAATGCAAACACTAAGCCCGGTGGCTGATTATGCTTTTCCGTCGCGTTGGACAAGCCTGTCTAAGCAGAGGAAAAGTATAATCAGCCACCGGGCGTCTTAGTTCATCGATGTAAACCTAAGCCGAAAGCCGTTTTATGCCTCAGCCCCAGCCACACCGCTGTCATATTTCTTTTCTTCCTGATCCATCACGATGGTAACAGCACCATCGCCCGTGATATTCAGGCAGGTACGGAACATATCGAGCACACGGTCAATACCAGCCACGAGAGCCAGGCCTTCGAGCGGCAAACCAGCCGTCTGCAGTACCATGGCCAGCATGATAAGGCCAGCGCCCGGAACACCTGCGGTACCGATGGAAGCCAGCGTACCGGTCAGGATAATCATGAGCATCTGTCCCATAGTCAAATCAACACCGAATACGTTAGCGATAAAGAGTGAGCACACACCCATGTAAAGAGCTGTGCCGTCCATGTTGATGGTCGCGCCTAGCGGCAGAACGAAGGAGGAAACTTCACGAGATACACCGAGTTTTTCCTGACAGTTCTTCATGTTAATCGGCAGCGCTGCTGCACTGGAACAAGTGGTGAAAGCAATCATCATGGCTTCACTCATGCCACGGAAGAATTCCATCGGCGTATGGCCGCCCCAAACGCGGGCCAGCGAGGAGTAAACCACAATAGCATGAATCACGCAGCCAACAGCTACACAGCCGATAACGGACATCAGCGGCAGAAGTACTGCCGGGCCGTTTTTCGCTACTACCGGTAGGAGCAGAGCAAACACACCAATCGGTGCAAACTGCATGACGATGCCGATAATCTTGTAGGAAACTTCAGCAGCGGCATCAAAGAACTTCATCAGAAGCTGTGCGCGTTCGCCGCCCACATGGACAATCCCAATGCCCACGAACAGAGAGAATACGATAACCGGCAAAATCTGCGCTTTTGCCATAGCGTCAATCGGGTTTGCCGGAATCATGGCTACCAGCACCTGCATAAGCCCTGGTGCTTCTTTTACCTTTACTGCGGCATCACTGGTAAGTGAAAGCCCCGTCCCCGGGCTGACAATCCCTGCTACGCCGAAACCAATCAAAATGGCCACTGCCGTCGTTGCCAGATACAAACATACGGTCTTGGCACCAATACGGCCCAATTTCTTGGTATCACCCAAGCTGGTCATGCCGACCACCAAAGAGAAGAAGACCACCGGCACAATCATCATCTTAATCAGATTGATGAACATGGTACCAATCGGAGCAATCCACCAATTGATAAACGGCAGAGACGATTCGCCTGCTATCAGGCCAACCACCACGGAGAGAACCAGAGCGATAAAGATTTTGATGGAAAGATTCATACTATCACTCCCTTTTACAAAAAATCCTTAATAAATGCGCTTCCATCTGTCTTTATTATACGGAATATTGTAACAATAGTCTAGCATTTACCGTTATGTGTACATGTATACTTGTTTACATTGCTCCATAAAAAAAGCCCTCCCCGCAGGGAAGGCTCATCCATATTACAGCGTTGCCAAAATCTCTTTTACCTTATCCAAATATTCTTCGCGGCTGACGGTGAACATTTCGCCCGTCTTACGCACCTTGATTTCAATCTGGTTTTCTTCTACAGCCTTAGGGCCGACAACTACGCGCAAGGGATAGCCGATAAGGTCACAGTCTTTGAACTTGACACCGGCGCGTTCCTTACGGTCATCGAGCAGGGTATCGAAGCCTGCAGCCTTGCATTCCTTGTAGATTTCTTCGGAATAAGCCAGCTGGTCTTCCTTCTTGGCGTTTACAGCAACGACAACAACTTCGAACGGGGCAATGGCACGCGGCCAGATGATGCCGTTTTCATCGTTGTTCTGCTCGATAGCAGCAGCCATCGTACGGCCTACGCCGATACCGTAGCAGCCCATGTAAAGCGGCTGCTGTTTGCCCTGCTCATCAAGGAACATGGCACCCATAGCCTGACTGTATTTCGTGCCCAGCGTAAACACCTGGCCGGCTTCAATGCCGCGGGTCATCTTCATGGGTGCGCCACAGTGCGGGCAGGCGTCGCCTTCCTTGACCATGCGCAGGTCAGTGACAATAATCCCTTCAGCATTGAAGTCACGCTTGGGGTTGACGTTCTTGTAGTGGGCATCTACTTCGTTGGCACCAGCTACAGCGTTATGCATGTTCATGACCGTCGGGTCAACGAGCACAATGACATCTTCACTGGGCTGAATGCCAATGGCACTCATAAAGCCCGGATAACCGCCAGCATTCTTGATGGCTTCATCTTCGGCCATGGTAAGTTCCAGCGCACCTTCTACCTGATTGATGACCTTGACTTCATTTACATCATGGTCGCCACGGACAAAAGCCAGCACCAGTTTGCCGTTGTCGCTACTGTAAGCAACAGCCTTGATGGTCTTTTCGATGGGCACATTCAGGAATTCGACAAGGCTTTCAATCGTGTTGGTGCCCGGCGTAGCCACTTTTTCCAGCGGCAATTCTTCTTCTGCCGGAGCCTCGATGGGACTGAGTGCAGCCTTTTCATCGCTGGCTGCATAGTCGCATTTCGTGCAGTAAGCGATATTGGATTCACCGGCTTCAGCCAACACCGTGAACTCGTGGGAGTGGCCGCCGCCAATGGCACCATTGTCGGCTTCTACCGGACGGAATTCGAGGCCCATGCGGGTGTAGATGTTCGTGTACGCATCGTACATCTTCTGATAGGACACATTCATGCCCTCTACGTCTTTATCGAAGGAATACAAATCCTTCATGATGAATTCACGGCTGCGCATAAGGCCAAAGCGCGGACGGCGTTCATCGCGGAATTTGTCCTGAATCTGATAGAGCATCAACGGCAGCTGCTTGTAGGAGCTGACTTCGTCGCGCACCAAATCCGTAATCATTTCCTCATGCGTCGGGCCAAGGCAGAAGTTACGGCCATGACGGTCTTTAATACGCATCATTTCATCGCCGTATGCTGCCCAGCGGCCGCTTTCTTCCCAAAGCTCAGACGGCTGCAGAATCGGCATGCCGATTTCCTGACCGCCGGCGGCGTCCATTTCCTCGCGGATGATTTCTTCAATCTTGCGGATTACGCGCCAGCCCAGTGGCAGGTAGGTGTACATACCGCCAGCAACCTTGCGGATCATACCCGCACGATACATGAGCTGATGGCTGGCAATCTCGGCTTCCGCCGGCGTATTTCTCAGCGTAGGTGCATATAAATTACTTGCTCGCATTGTTCTTACGTTCCTCCAATATGGCATCGATTTCTTTAAAGAGTTCTTCTACTAAATTTTCTTCCGGCACTTTGCGGATGATTTCGCCCTTGCGGAAGATAAGACCTTCGCCGTTGCCGCCGGCAATGCCGACATCGGCACCGCGGGCTTCGCCTGGGCCATTGACCACGCAGCCCATTACGGCTACATCAATGGGGTCTTTAATGCCTTCGAGCTTCTTTTCCACCTGCTCGGCAATGGCGGGCAGGTCAATGCTTGTACGGCCGCAGGTCGGACAGGCAACAAGCGTCGGCCCGTATTCTTTGAGGCCCAAAGACTTCAGGATTTCATTGGCTACTTTCACTTCCACTACTGGGTCGCCGGTCAGCGAAATGCGGAAGGTATCGCCAATGCCCTCAGAGAGCAGGGCGCCGATACCCACAGCGGATTTGATGATGCCGGTATTCACTGTCCCTGCTTCCGTAATGCCCAAATGCAGGGGATAATCCACCGTCTTGCTCATGAGGCGGTAAGCGGCCAGCGTCAAGGGCACATCATGGGCCTTGAGCGAAATCTTGAGGTCATGGAAATCCAAGTCCTCCAGGATTTTCACATGCTGCATGGCCGATTCCACCAAGGCTTCCGGCGTAACTTCACCGTATTTGGCCAGAATCTTCTTATCCAGGGAACCCGCATTTACACCGATACGGATGGGAATATGGGCTTCTTTAGCGGCTTTGACCACAGCCCGCACCTTTTCTTCCCCGCCGATATTGCCGGGGTTCAGGCGCAGAGCGGAAATGCCCTGCTTGATGGCTTCGAGAGCCAGTTTATAGTCAAAATGGATATCGGCCACTAAAGGAATATTGATTTCCTTGATGATATTGCCGAGATTCTGTGCGGCTTCCATATCCGGCACCGCCACCCGCACGATATCGCAGCCCGCATTCTGCAGGGCCTTAATCTGCGCAACCGTCGCTTTCGTATCCGTGGTCTTGGTATTGCACATAGACTGCACGGAAATCGGCGCACCGCCGCCAATAGCCACGTTGCCAATATGAATCTGACGGGTATTTTTTCGTTCAAACATTTATTTAGCCTCCCGTAAAGACGCGTACAATGTCATTTTTGGTTGCTAAAACCATCAGCAGAAGCAGGAGCACAATGCCCACCTTCTGCGTGTATTCCAAAGCCTTGGGGCTCATGGGCTTGCCCCGTACCGCTTCAACACACAGGGTCACAAAATGACCGCCGTCAAGCGCCGGAATCGGGAACAGATTCACGATTCCTAAGTTCAGGCTCAGGAACGCTGCAAAATTGAGCAGCGGCACAAAACCCATCTGCGCGACTTCTCCGGCCATCTGAGCAACACCGATGGGGCCAGCCAGTTCCGAGCCGGAAAGCTTCAACACAATCTGCGCCAGCGCCTCAAGCATCATGACAATAATCATGCCCGTCTTCTGCAGGGACAACTCCATAGATTCAATAAAGCCGGTTTCCCGGGTATCCAGCGAACTCATCACGCCCACCATGGCTCTTTGGGATTTCTCATCCAAAGCAGGTATCATAGTGGTTTCAATCGTTTCTCCGCCACGGCTGGCCACTACCGCTATGGGTTTTCCCGGATTGTCCTTGACGTTATCGACAAATTCCGTCCAACTGCTGATCTCCTTGCCATCCAGACTGATAATCCTATCCCCGTCTTTAAGTCCGGCTAAATCTGCTGCCTTACCGGCAATAACCGTGCCCAGCACCGGCTCAGGATTCGGCGTGCTGACACCGGAGAAGAAGAAAATCCCAAAGAACAGCACCACCGGCAGCACAAAGTTCATCGCCGAACCGGCCAGAATGACAATCATACGGGAAAGTACCGGCTTTTCACAGTAGCCGCGCGCCCCGGCCTCATTGTTGGCCGGGTCCATACCTGCAATATCGTTAAAGCCCCCCAACGGGATAGCCCGCAGGGAATACACCGTCTCACCGCGGGTAAAGCTAAAAATCTTCGGGCCAAAGCCGATGGCAAATTCATCGACCCGCATCCCCGTCATTTTCGCCGTGATAAAATGGCCCAATTCATGCACCAATACCAGCAGGCCAAAAACAAAAACAGCCGCTGCAATGGTTAATACCATAAAGTCACCATCCTTTTACAACTTCCGCAAAACTTCCGTAGCAAACTCCCTTGCCCAGCGGTCTTCTTCGAAAAGTTCTTCCAGTGTGGGCTCAATAATGCATTCCCGCTTGAGCATCGTCTCTTCAATGATATCGTAAATGTCGAGGAATTTGATTTCATCGCGCAGGAATGCGCCTACGGCAATTTCATTGGCTGCGTTGAACACGCAGGGCATACTGCCGCCCATAGCACCGGCTTCATAGGCAAATTTGAGGCCCTTGAACGTATCCGTATCCGGCTGGCTAAAGGTCAGATCCTTCATCTGCCAAAAATCCAAACGGTCAAAGCTTGTTTGCACACGGTCAGGATAAGTCAGTGCATACTGAATCGGCAGCTTCATATCCGTAGAACCAAGCTGAGCAATCACAGCGCCATCACGGAACTGCACCATGGAATGCACAATGCTCTGCGGATGAACCACCACCTGAATCTGGTCATAGCTTACATCATAGAGCCACTTGGCTTCGATAACTTCAAGGCCCTTGTTTACGAGGCTCGCCGAGTCCACGGTGATTTTCTGCCCCATATTCCAGGTTGGATGAGCCAAAACCTGCGCCTTCGTAGCGTCGAGCAGGTCTTCACGCTTCTTGCCGCGGAAGGGACCGCCGGAGCATGTCAGCAGAAGTTTTTCGATAGACTCCAGCTTCTCGCCCTGCAGACACTGGAAGAACGCACAGTGTTCGCTGTCCACTGGCAGAATCTTAACGCCCTGTTCCTTGGCTCTGCGGGTTACGATTTCGCCAGCTACCACCAAAGTTTCCTTGTTGGCCAGCGCGATATTTTTCTTCGCATCCAGTGCCTTCATGGTCGGTTCCAGACCGGCAAAGCCCATCATGGAGGTTACGACCGTATCCACGCCATCAAAAGCTGCGGCGTCAATAAAGGCCTGACGACCGCCTGCCAGCTTCGTCTTGCCGCTGTAACGGCTCTTTAAACGGTTATAGGCATCAACATCAGCCAATACCGCCAGTTCCGGCTCAAACTCACGAACCTGCGCCTCAAAGAGTTCATCGCGGGAATTGGCCGCGAGCACCGATATATGGAAAAGCTCCGGATTGCGGCGCACGACCTCAAGGGTCTGCGTGCCGATAGACCCCGTAGATCCCAATACTGCAATATTTTTCATCTGTTATCACTTCCCTAGAAGATTCACAAACTGTACAAAATAAAAAACCAGCGGCGCCGTAAAGAGAACGCTGTCAAAGCGATCCCATACACCGCCATGACCGGGAATGATATTGCCCGAATCCTTAATGCCCACATAACGCTTGGCCACGGATTCCACCAAATCCCCCAGCGTGGCAAAAATGGCAATCAACAGCCCCAGTACCGCCATTTCCTGCAGGGGCAAGTTCAGATAATAGCCTAAGCCTGCCACGACCGCCGTAGTCCCGATAACCGAGCCCATAAAGCCCTCAATAGTCTTATTGGGGCTGATGGACGGGCAAAGCTTGTGCCGGCCAATCGCCGTACCCGTAAAATAGGCAAAGGTATCACTGGCCCAGGTGCCGATAAACATAATCCAGACAAAGGCACAGCCAAAGGTGAAACTGCTGATTTCCGTACTAAAAAGCGTCTCCGGCAGCATTCCCCGCAGCTGCAGCAGGCAGGTAAACGGAAAACCGATATAGATAATCCCAGCCCCCGAAGCCAGCGCATCCATAATGGTGGTCGAACTGCGCATCAGTACACTTTCGAGCAGCATAACCAGCACGATGAGCGGGCAGGCCAGTGCCAAAAGTTCCGGCTTTTGCCAGGCAGCATACCACATAGCCGCCAAAGCGATAAAGCCCGTAACGAGGGCAATCCCCATGCCGCGCTCCGAAAAAGCCCGGGCATACTCAAACCAGGCCAACAGCATCAGTAAAAGCGTAAAACCGGCAAAGACCGCGCCCCCTGTCTGAATGACAAAAGCCGCCGCAGCAATGCCGATAATTCCCGTGATAATTCTAACTAACAAAAAGCAACGCTCCCATTATTTTTTATCATCATTGAGGCCGCCAAAACGCCGGTCACGATTGTTAAACTCCTTTATCGCCTTGACAAAGCACTTCGGCGAGAATTCCGGCCAGGGAACCTCTGCCGAATAAAACTCAGCATACGCAACCTGCCAAAGAAGGAAGTTCGACAAACGATGATCACCGCCCGTGCGAATCAACAAGTCCACCGGTGGATTGCCGCAGGTATCCAAACTATCCTCAATCAACTCTTTTTGAATATCCGCCGGCGTGATTTCTCCGTTCTGCACCGATACAGCAATTTTCTGTATCGCACGAATCATTTCATCCTGTCCACCATAGTTTGTTGCCACATTGAACTTGACGCCTGTATTGTTCTTCATCAGTTCCTCGGCCTTACGAATTTCCTCTTGGAGATAATCAGGCAATCCAGCGATATCACCGATAAAGTGAATTCGCACGTTGTCTTCATGCATTTCCTGCAATTCCTGCTTCAGGTACCCGTAGATAAGATTCATCAGGAACTTTACTTCTGTAGCCGGACGAGTCCAGTTTTCTGTGGAAAATGCGTATACCGTCAACGACTCAAGATTTAAGCCGATAGCGGTCTTCAGGATATTTTTTAAAACCTTGGCTCCTGCACTGTGACCAACGGTTCTAACCTGCCCCTGTGCATTAGCCCAACGGCCATTGCCGTCCATTATTACCGCTACATGCCGGGGAAGATTATCCCAGTCAACACCTTCAAACAACGGCGAATCATGCTTTGGAATAGCAAAGTCATCACGGCCAGCAAGCGTCATGACTGCCTTGCCTAATAATTTATTTATCATATATAATCCCTCACTAGGAAAATTATCTCATAAAAGCAAAACAAGCCCCTCTGCCAAAAGCACCAGAGGGGCTTGCAAAGTAGCGTCAGGGAGCCTCGATAGCAGATACCGGGCAGCCAGCAGCGCAAGCGCCGCACTCTACGCACTTATCCGGGTCGATTTCATAACGTTCTGCACCCTCGCTGATTGCCTCTACCGGGCAAGTAGCTGCGCAGGAACCGCAAGAAATGCAATCCTCACCAATTTTGTAAGCCATGTGTTACACCTCCTCCATAGGAATCTGTTTAGCCGCCAGCGTCAGCAGCAGCTTGCCGTCTGCTCCCTCACGCTGGCGAATAACATACAATCTATCCTCATCCACGGGGAAAAAATCCCGCGTGGGACGAGTCCGTTCTGTTGTATAAGATACATTTGCTTCCCGCAGTCTGGCTTCTGCTTCCTTCCACGGGAGTGCCGCAACATCGGGTATCATCAGACTTCCATGACTTCCTTTTCCTTGCCGGCACGGGTGGTATCGACCACTTTTACATACTTATCGGCCAGCTTCTGCATGGATTCCTGAGCCTTCTTGGATTCGTCCTCGGTGATTTCCTTGCCTTTTTCCAGCTTCTTGATGGCATCGTTACCATCGCGGCGCACATTACGGATAGCAACCTTGGCTTCTTCTGCCTTCTTGTTAACGGTCTTCACGAGTTCCTGACGGCGTTCCTGCGTCAGTGCCGGAATAGCCAGACGGATAGCCGTACCATCCGAGTTCGGGGACAGGCCCAGATCCGACTTCATGATGGCTACTTCCACCTCATGCAGCATGGATTTTTCATAGGGCTGAATCATGATCATGCGCGGTTCCGGAACAGCCACTTTGGCAATCTGGTTAACCGGCGTCGGCGTGCCATAATAATCCACCATAACCTTGTCCAAGAGGGACGGCGTAGCACGGCCAGCACGCAGGGATGCGAATTCACGTTTCAGTGCATCAATGGATTTCTGCATACGCTCTTCATGAGAGCTAAGGATATCTTTTACCATTATTTATTACCTCCTACAGTGGTGCCGATTTCCTCACCGAGGGCCGCACGCACGATATTTTCATGATCATCAATGTTAAAGACAACGAGAGGAATCTTGTTGTCCATGCAGAGGCTCGTAGCCGTAGTATCCATAACCTGCAAGCCCTTGCTGATGATTTCTAAGTAAGTCAGTTCATCAAACTTCTTGGCGTTGGGGTTCTTGTTGGGGTCAGAATCATAGATACCGTCAGTGCCCTTCTTTGCCATCAGGATAACGTCAGCTTCAATTTCTGCCGCACGCAGAGCAGCCGTCGTATCCGTGGAGAAATAGGGGTTGCCCGTACCAGCACCGAAGATTACTACCCGGCCCTTTTCCATATGGCGGATAGCCTTGCGGCGGATATAGAGTTCAGCGACCTGACGCATTTCAATGGCCGTCTGCACACGCGTATCCACGTCCATCTTTTCCAAAGCGTCCTGCAGGGCCAGAGCATTCATCACCGTTGCCATCATGCCCATATAGTCAGCCTGCGCACGATCCATGCCCTTGGCAGAACCAGCCAGACCGCGCCAGATATTGCCGCCGCCAACAACAACAGCCACATCTACGCCACGCTCACGAATGGCCTTGATCTGCTTGGCAATATCCTCCACGATAGGCGGATTGATACCAAATCCCTGATCACCGGCCAAAGACTCACCAGAAAGCTTCAAGACAACACGTTTATATTTCGCTGTTTCCAAAACTAATACCCTCCATGTCAAGCATCTCTGTACTTGCTATTCTTACTCACACTAACTTACATTATACATGAAAATGACAGAGAACACAAAAGTTTTGTGCACTCTGCATAAAAAATTATAAGGTAAATGTCCGCAGTCCTAAATCCTCCAGCAACTGATTTGTTTCCACTACGCCCAGCTTATGTTCCAGCGCATACCAAATCACACTGTCAAAATGGTCGCGGACATAGAGTGCCCCCGCCCCTGCATAATGCAGAAAATGCTGCGTTTCCTTGGGGCTGAGTTCCATGGCCAATGCCAGTGCCAGCACCCTGTCGCGGGAGGGATTCTCTTTCTGCCCGCCGAATATATGATAAGCATAGCACCTATCCATTTCACTCCGGCGAATCACCTCAGCCTTTTTAAGTCCCTTTTGCGCCAGCAGCTTGGACAGAAAATCCGCCAATGTCATCTCCCGCAGATTCAGCTCATTATCGCGCCAAAACTCCTTCACACCTCCAGTCTGACTCAGCCGGTTCTCTAAGGATTCCGTATCCATTTCCTGATTATTCATCGAAAAATCCTCCCTGCTCTTGATTACCACCATCATAGAACAGCCCTGACAAGAAAGCAAGGTGATTTTATGCATGCCCTCGACTTTATAACCAGCCAATACGAAAAAATCCGCCTGCTCAAACAGACGGAACGCAGTGCGGTATGGCTGGCCGCTGCCCCGCAGTGACAACTGGTCATCCTAAAACACCTGCGGCAGACCGGCCTGCCCCTGCGGCCGTTAAAAGAGGCCCAAATCCCCCTGCTGCCCCAACTGTATTACATCACCGAAACCAAAAGCGAAACCATCACCAGCGAGGAATACATCACCGGCACCAGCCTTGCTCAATATAAACATGAAGGCCGTTTTCTCACACCTCTGGAAGCAGAAAAAATCCTGCTCGCCCTCTGCGACGGCCTTGCCGCCATGCACGCACTGGGCATCATCCACCGCGATATAAAACCTGACCATATCCTCATCGAAAAAGACGGTACGCCCCGGCTTATTGACTTTGACACCTGCCGCCTGTTAAAAGACAGCCAGCGCGAAGACACCGAACTGCTCGGCACAAAAAACTACGCTCCGCCAGAACAGTTCGGCTTCCGGCAGACCGACTGCCGCAGCGATATTTACGCCCTGGGGCAGACCATCAACGAACTGCTGCCCCCGGACTATCAAGGAAAACTCCGTTCCATCCTCAAACGCTGCCAGCGCCTTGACCCTGCCGACCGCTATCAAAGTATGCAGGAACTAAAAGCGGCCATCAGGCGGCCTGCCCTGAATAAAAGAAGCGCCCTGCTTCTGATTTTGCCTGTTCTTGCCCTCTTAGCATACCTCTATCCTGTCCAACCACCAGCCGAACCCACACCGCCTGCTGCCACCGAAGAAAACACCGACAGCCCACCGACAAATGCCACGACTAACCAACCTCAAGAAAACACCAACACTCCCCCAACTGCCACCGACGCTGCACCACCAGCTCCCACACCTTCAAATATAACCGTTCCGGCCCCAGCACCTCCAGCCCACCAACAAAACAAGCCCACAGAAACAACACCCGCCCCGGCAGAAACAACCACCAATTATATCCGCACACAATATTTCCACTATGGCCAGCGTCTCGAAGGCTGGATGGAAAACTTTGACATGCCCATCAATAACGGCAGCACTCTGATTGAACTCCACCGCAACTTTTGGGAACAGGCCCGCGATGGCCAAGGCATAATTCATCTGCCCGCAGACGATATCGTCACACTGCGCATCATCAACCGCAGCCCCGAGCCTTGGCGTAACGCCCATGTAACCCTTCACTATGACAGCCACGGCTATACCGATACCCAAAGCGTAACTATAAACGCCCTCGCCCCCGGCGAATCCACCGATGTAAACATCCCCCTGGCCAACTATCCCATCATCAATCCGGAAAAGACCACTAACGTTACGCTAGGCGAATTGTCGATTGAAGTGAGCAGCGATTCACCGCAGGAAATCTGCAGCAGCCGCTACCGAATCTCCTTTTCCTATGCCCCGTAAAAAAATACCAAAAGTGTCCCCACAGCTAACCAAATGCTGTGGGGACTACTTTATAATGGAATAAATTTATCCATCATTCATATTTGGGCAGGTTTCCCCGCCGTTCTTCGTGTGCATAGACCGCATCAAGCGTGAGGTCAACAATCTTCCTTCCGTTGTCGCTCAGTTCCATATATTTTTTCATTTGCCGGTGCATAGCAGGCACATCACCTGTCTCATCATCTGCACTACCTAAAATATAATCGGCACTCACGCCGAATAAATCTGCCAGTTCTTTCAGCTTGCGCACCGGACGAATCGCACCATTTTCATACTTATTATAAGCCGTCCGCGATATGCCGAGCTTTTCCGCCACTGCTTCCTGCGACCACTTCCGTTCCTCACGCAGCAAACGCAGCCGCTGTCCCGTGACATTCATAGAATCACTCCCTACTAAATAATATTCTTGCAGGAAATGACATCTGAAGCAAGATGTGAGTTATACTCACTAAATCATTGACATCCATTCAAAATAGTCGTATAATTCATAATATAAAATGTGCGTTTAATTCACAGGAAAAGATAATATGAACCGTATGCGCAAACTACGTCAAGCGCAAAAACTCAGTCAACAAGAACTTGCATCAAAAATCAAGGTCGACCGGTCAACAGTTGCAAAATGGGAAACTGGTATGCACTTTCCACGAATGAATAAGCTTAGACAATTGACACAAATATTAAAATGTTCTTTTGAGGAATTATTCCCTAACCACATACCATAAACTTTCTATATTTTTAGGAGGATGAGTCATTATGGAATCCACAAATAATGTTCAGTTATCTACAGATTTAGAGCCTGCGAGCATCGAAGTTTATCGCGTAAGTCGATGGGTAGGTATGCTTTGTGCATGCAAAATATATCTTGATGGCACAGAAATAGGTCGTGTTAGTAACGGTAATAAAGAGCGCTTTGAAATTCCTGCTGGTCTTCACGAAATACACATAAAAATGAATTGGTCATTCCTAAAGAGTCGACCTTTCAGCTTCAAAATAAAAGATGGCGACTTTATCCGTCTTCGTTTCGATTTTACCTTTGGTAGTTTTGCAACTATTACAAGTTGGTGGATGGTCAAATCAATATTTTCTGGTGGTAAAGTCATTGAGATAGAACAATACTAATATTCAACAAACTGTAAAGTATCATATTTCAAAATAGCGTCTATTCATTATCTTTTTTGATGATAAGGAGAATAAACATGAAAAGAATTTTATTATTACCATTCATACTCACACTTCTCTTTTCAATAATAACTACAACATCTATTAGTTATGCTAAAGACCGAGTAAAAGGAGATGCATCCTTTAAAGGATTAGAAATCAATTATACAGAATCGCAAATTTTAAATATGTATGGCGAGCCTAACAAAAAAATTCCTTATTTCAATATTTTGTTAGCTGATGCTATAGTTTGTCAAGACTATATATACGGAGATAAACTAACAATAAGAATAGGTAAAAAAGACGGGAGTTGGCAAGGACGTGTAAGTTATATTCAAGTATTTTCTTCCACAGGACAAGATATTGGCATAAACACATTAGCAGGTGTACATTTAGGAATGCCATATCAAGAAGCTAAAGATATTTATAAAATCGATAGCTCTAGTAACCAATTTTATGTAATTGATCCAACAAGAAGAACTTATCTTATAATATATTCCTCCAAAAAGTCTAACGGAGAAAGATATGTTTCCCAAATGAATCTTCAACCAATGAGTGATGATTCATTTATTCGTTCATTAGAACAATAATATCCCAAAAATGACGATAATAGCGCTTATTTTCGCTATTATCGTCATTTTTAATATTCATTCCCTAACTAAAACATCTTCAGCACCTTGAATGTTATCTATTGTCATATTTTCCACAAATCCACCATCCTTGTCATGCCCATTATGTTTTATCAATTTATAATTGATATACATAAAATTTTGACGTTCATTAGTGGCAATGTTTATTGCTGGAATTATTAATATCTCAAACTTCGCACATCTGAAACAAGCCTTCTATCAGGCGTAGCATAGGGAACTGACTGCTAAAAAGGCAACCTCATGCACATCGGTTCAGGTAGTTGTGCCATAAATCAGGCAGATTTTCCAAGAAGGAATCCAGCATGGCATTTAGTTCTTTTTCAAGGAAAAGCCATTTTTCCGTTATCATGGATACAAGCTTTTTCAACACCATAATCAGCGCATCCATGTACTGTAAATCCTGCAATTCATCGCATGAGACATAGAATAATTCACCAATACTCCGTTTTATGTTGTACTAAATCTTGACATAGGACCATTGGCGTTATTTTCGTGGTGGGAAAGTTGAGTATATTATTTCCTTTTCAAATCAAGTACATGTCCCATTTGTGGCGGACATAAGTGGTTATGATGTTAGAGGGATTTCTCCGATATGGAGCCATAAGCCCTAGTTGCTTAAGGCCAAGTTGACTTGCAAAAATGACAAGTCAACTTGGCCTTCCACAAAATCCACATATTACCAATTACTATTGACCATGGCTACCGCTTCTTCATATGTTAAGGAATATGTATCTGCAATCTGTTTGGCAGCCACCTCTTTGCTTAGCTTCAATTTTTTCAGCATAGCAACAGCCTTCAACATGCCTTCACGAATCCCCTCATTGCGCCCTTCCTCTTTTCCATCCTCATGGGCTTCGCGCATTTTCATTTCGTACGTCATGTAGCTCACCCTTTCTTCGTCCTTTATCTTGACTTCCTTGATAAAATTATCCACTTCATTAACAAAATCATCACTACTGGGCAACCCCTTCATGTAATCTAAAAACGCCTTTACATCAGCAGATACATCATCCAGTTCACCTTCGGAACAGAGGAAAACTTTAGTGGTTCCGTCATTCAGTTCCAGTTTACGTTCTTCAAGACAAATATTTCGGAATGTATACATATGGCGCTGACCATCAAATAGGGAGAAAGGACACAAGAATATTATATAGGAGTTTTTCAGTTCCTTATAATCTGCTCCCGCCGCTAAAGCATCTACATCAATCATAGACTGGTAATAGCGGGTACGATGAGCCAATTCATCATCACCGTAATCACGAACCTGCATTTCAATATCATAGATGGTATCATCACCCTCTACATACACATCAAGGCGAATCCCCTTGCCAGAATAACGGAACTTCAAGGATTTTTCATCATCCAGATAATCAATATGCCGAATCTTAATTTTAAGGATTTTCTCAATAAGCCGCTTGCAAATCTTAGGATGTCACATAACTAGCTTGAACATATAGTCATCCGCAATCGTAAGTTCTTCCCAAGGTTTAACTCGATACCGTCCGTTTGACATTTAAGGTGCTCCTTTCCTTTATTGTACCATGAAATTGATTCGTAAAAAACATTTATGTAAAGCATTTTACTCTTACGCATATATTAACATTTAATATAATAAAAGTCCATTATTGATGGAATATAACAAAATTGTTTACCATAAAGGAGGAAAATATCATGGCCAACAAACCGATTACCCACGTCGAGTATATGTGCTCATGCTGCGGCAACAAAGTTGTCCGCATGGTCAATACAGGAAGACCCCTGCCAGGCAAGTGCCCCCGCAAACAGGGAAACAAGCCGCATAGCTGGACGATTAACCGGAAATTCTAATAAGGGAGTACGTCATGAAATCATTAACAGAACGCTTGAATCTATATATGGATGCCGGTTTCCCTATTTTATATTTGGAAACCTTCGAAGAAGATAAAGCCATGCAAATCACTCAAAAGGCATCCTCTAATCGTCCTCTTGTCGAATGGAATATGCGCGGTTTGTTCTATCCGCAAACGCCCGAACTAAATATGGAAGATATCTCCTTAGCAGAAGCGTTGAAGAACTTTGCCAGCCCGCACAGGATGGGGAATGAAAAATTTGCCCAAAAATTCGACCTGTCACGCAAGGTACTGGTCTTAAAAGATACGCAATCCTTAATCGAACAACCGGATATCATTGCACAGCTGAAGTATTTATCCGAACAAATTGCCATCGGCAATGATGATATGGAATGCAACATCGTCATTATTTCCAGCACCGCTGCCATTCCCAAAGAACTGGCCCCCTACACCACCATATTGTCCATGGAATATCTGAACACAGATGAAATCAAACGACTCAGTGAACGTCCCCCCGCCTATAGAGGCGGGAGCTTCCTGCTTCCACGAGAACAGCACCACTGACTCCGAAGAGTTGCAGCGACTTACACTCTCTCCACAGGCGTAGATTCCCGTGCGACCCACGGTATTTTACGAGATTCGTTAGGCAGATATTCGTCTAGCTTCTTCTCGAGTATTTATTGCAGCGTTTTTATCGCGGTTATGGTGACTGCCACAAGCGGGACAATCCCATTCTCTCACAGACAAGTTTTTAGTTTCGTCATTTTGGTAGCCGCAAATATGGCATAATTGACTGCTTGGATACCACTTGTCTATCTTTATAAGTTGTTTGCCCTGCCATGCAAGCTTG
>NZ_AUJE01000020.1 GCF_000424065.1 Selenomonas ruminantium subsp. ruminantium ATCC 12561 | reverse complement strand
TTGCAGGCATGGTAATTCTCCTCGTAATTGAGGAACTTCTTCTCCTTGAAATAGTATTGCCTGATGTTGTAGAGAGCCACATTGTACAGGTTATTGCTGTACTGGCACATCTCCCTGAGCATAGCATACTCTTCCTTGGAGAGTTTTCGGATTACATTCGATTGAGTTAGATACATCTTGTTACACCTCCTTTCTTACTATATACATATTATATGGCAAAAGAAAACAGTTGGCAAGACTATCTACGTTGTTTTGTAGATTGAGCGGGCATCGAACCCGCTCAATCTACCGCCATTCATCTCCCACCTAAGAGGAAGGCGTCTTCTGGCGGGGGCGATAAATCCGTTTATGCGGTTCTTCCTGCATATATTTTTTTCTGTCTTCTGGCAAATACAGATTCTCAATATGTAAATCAACAAATATATGGTCCCCTTCTGCCTGGCTTACGATATATCCTTCATCAGAATCAGCCAGATAATGCATTTCCACTGGCAGCTCGATTTGTAACGCCTGGTCTTCAGCAGCGATAAACCTGCTTTTTTCCCAAAAGCATTCATCCAACCTCTGAAAAACACCATAATCATTCAAAATCCACATACTTCCTATAAGAGCAACCGCTAATAAAAAAAAGCGTATGATAATCATCTCCTCATTTATCGTTTTCTTTCCTCAATCACGGCACAGGGAGTTGCACACACTGCCTTCACCTGCCCATCATAATTTTAAGATGCCGAACTTCTCGCTCCGGCAGAACCAAAACCACTTTTCGCCCCGGAACTGCTGGAAGATTTTGCCGAACTGCTGCTCTTGCTGCCAAACGATGTTCTGACCTTACTCGTATTACTCCGTGAGGAACTGCTGAAACTGCTGCCACTGCGATATCCTGTATTCCTTGGATCCTCTTTTTCCTTCATAGGAACCACCGGCCCATGGGGGATAAAGCGTCCCTGTACTGCGCTATAACGTCCGCCCTCACCGCCACTCAGCCCGTGAAACATATAATACCCGGCAGCCAGTCCGGCAATCAACCCCTCAGAGCCATGTAAAAAACGCAAACTACCATTCTCCTCCCGTTTGATGGTTACAGAACGGCCATCCTCATAAGCCGCAGTTTCTGAGCCATCTTCATTCTGCGTCAATGTATACTCTCGCCCTTCATCATCCACTAAAATCTGCGCCCCTTTATCCTGCTCAGCAAGGATATCCGCATCCTCTGCCAGCCAGGACGCAAAAGCCGCAGTAGTTGCTGCTGCTGTAAAAACTGCCAAGACCTTACTTGTCTTGCTGCTTAACAAAATTCCCCACTCCTCTTAATAATTTATGCAAATGATTATATCACTATAATCTTAATGAATGGTTAACTCTTTCTTAGTTCCCTATTAAAGATTTGCATATAACAAAAAACCGGTAAAACTTTTCTCACAACAAGTTTTACCGGGTTTATAAACTTAGAATTATACTTTATTGCACGAATTAGCCAAAAAGCGCAATCTGGTCGGATTCGCCCATGCCGTCAAGACAGCCATGGTCACGCAGGATTTCGATATTGGTTTTGGAAATACCTGTACGGCGGCGCAAATCTTCGATACTGGTGAAAATGCCGTCCTTGCGGGCTTCCACGATGCTTTGGGACGCTTTGGTTCCCATGCCTCCCAGACTTGCCAAAGGCGGCAGCAGGGATTTTTCGTGGATGATGAATTTTTCTGCATCAGAAGTATAGATATCTACATTCTCGCAGTCGTAGCCACGCAGATACATTTCCCACGCCAGCTGCAGTACAATCAGCGTCGCATTCTGCTTGGCATCCAATTTCTTCTCCTTGGAAATCGCTTCGAGTTCGTGAATCTGCTGCCCCACATATTCCTGCCCCTTAGCAATAACGTTGGCGTCAAATTCGTCGGCGCGAATGGAGAAATACGCCGCATAGTAAGCCAGCGGATAATGCACTTTACAGAAGGCAATGCGATAGGCCATCATAACATAAGCTGTAGCATGGGCACGCGGAAACAGGTATTTGATTTTTTGACAGGAGTCAATATACCACTGGGGAATATCGCCGTCCTGCAGTTTTTTGACAACATCCGGGTCAATGCCCTTGCCCTTACGCACTTTTTCCATGGTCTTAAAGGACAGCAGCGGGTCAATGCCGTGATGAATCAGATACATCATAATATCGTCACGGGCAGAGATGGCATTCTTGATGGTACACTGACCGCTGCGGATAAGGTCCTGGGCATTGCCCAGCCACACGTCCGTACCATGGGAGAAACCGGAAATACGCACCAAATCCGAGAACACGTCCGGATTGGTATCGTCAATCATCTGTCGCGTAAACGGCGTACGAAATTCCGGAATGCCGAAGGTTCCCGAAGTTGCCCCCAGTTCCTCAGGTGTGAGTCCCAGTGCATCTGTACAGTTAAACAGCGACATCGTAGCCACATCATCAAAGGGAATGGTTTTCGGGTCACGGCAGGTCAAGTCCTCCAGCATCTTGATTACCGTCGGGTCATCGTGGCCCAGAATATCAAGCTTAACCAGACGGCTGCTGATAGAATGGTAATCGAAATGGGTGGTAATCGTACCGCAGTTCATATCGTTGGCGGGGTGCTGAATGGGCGTAAAGAAATGCACGTCCATATCGCGGGGCACAACCATGATGCCGGCAGGGTGCTGGCCGGTTGTGGATTTCACGCCCATACAGCCATGAGCCAGCCTGTCGATATAAGAGATATGTTTCTTTATCCCCTTTTCTTCGAAGTATTTTTTCACATAGCCAAAAGCCGTCTTATCCGCCACGGTTTGAATGGAACCGGCGCGGTATACGTTGTCCTTGCCAAAGAGGATTTCCGTGTACTTATGCGCTACCGGCTGATAGGTACCGGAGAAGTTCAAATCGATATCGGGAACCTTATCGCCATCGAAGCCCAGGAATACGGCGAACGGAATATCGTGGCCGTCCTTAATCAACGGCGTGCCGCAAACCGGACATTCCATATCCGGCAAGTCATAGCCGCAGCCGTAGGAACCATCGGTGATGAACTTACTGTACTGGCAATGCGGGCAGCGCCAATGCGGTGGCAGCGGATTAACCTCGGTAATGCCCGTCATGGTAGCGATAAAGGACGAACCTACGGAACCACGGGAACCTACCAGATAGCCGTCGTCGTTGGATTTTTTCACAAGGCGCTGGGCGATAAGATAGAGCACCGAGAAACCGTGGCCGATAATCGGCTTGAGTTCCTGCTGCAGACGCGCCTCCACGATTTCCGGCAGGTTTTCGCCGTACATGGATTTTGCGCGGTTGTAGGACATGGATTCAATTTCCTCGTCCGCACCGGGAATCATCGGCGAATACAAATCGTCCGGAATGGGCTTGAACTTCTCAATCATATCGTTTATCTTCCGGGGATTGGTCACCACAGCTTCATAGGCCGCTTCCTCGCCCAAATAGGAAAACTCGGCCAACATTTCCTCGGTCGTGCGCAGGTAAAGGGGCGGCTGGAAATCAGCATCCTTGAACCCCTTGCCCTTCATGATAATTGCTCGGTAAATGCTGTCTTCCGGATTGAGAAAATGTACATCACAGGTGGCCACGAGCATTTTGTCCAGCTTTTTCGCCAGTTCCGCTACCTTGAGATTGATGTTGATTAAGTCTTCATCCGTGTTGATGTTGGGGAATTTTTCTTCCCGTTTCAAGAAGTCATTGTTGTGGATGGGCTGGATTTCCAGATAGTCATAGAAAGACGCAATCTCAATGAGCTGCTCCTCACTCTGCCCTTCCACAATTGCCCGGATAAGTTCGCCCGCTTCACAAGCCGAGCCAATGATAATGCCATCCCGATATTCCTGAATGATATTCTTGGGCAAACGCGGTCGGTTTTTATAGAAGTATTTTACATGGGATAATGACACCATTTGATAGAGATTACGCAAGCCGTTGGGGTTCTTCGCCAGGAAAATAATATGGTTGGCCCGTTTCTGCGTGTAATCCTCTCCCGTAAGGTATCCTTCCATGCCATAGATAATCTTGATATTGAGTTTCTCTGCAGTCTTGGCCGCATCCGGATAAGCCTGCACCACACCATGGTCGGTGATGGCAATAGCCGGCCAGCCCCAGCTATCAGCGGTTTTGATGAGGTCTTTTACGGATACTACGGCATCCATATCGCTCATTGTCGTATGAGCATGCAGCTCCACGCGTTTGACCTCGGCATTATCCTCGCGCTTCTTCATTTCCTTCTTGGCTAAAGAATCTACAAAGACCACATACTCGTTCATGTAGGTATCAAAGCGCACGGACCCCCTGATGCGGACAGCCATGCCCTCCTTGAGTTTGCCCATGATTTCGTCGAAGTCTTCTTCCTGACCATTGCGGCCCTTACCGGGCTTAAAGAACTTCTTGCAGGCAATGCCGTCCGATTCATCCGACAGGCAGAACGCCAGCATCTTGGTACCGGTCTTGAATTCGATGGTCTTGAGACCGGAACCGGCACCTTCGCCGATAAAGCCTTCCAGAATAACGCTCTTGGTTTCCCCATCCAAATCGGCAATCAGCTGGCGTTCGCCCATAATATTGCGGCCAAAGATGGTATTGCCCGCACTTTGTACCACCACAGGACGAGAAAAATCTTCCCGTTTGGGGGCAGGTGCCGCCTTGGGCTTGGTTTCTGCTTTGGCCGATTTTGCTGCTGGTGCAGGCGCAGCCTGATGTTCACTGCGCGTTTCTGCCATGCGTTCCTTACGCAAAGCCGCCTGATATTCCGGCGTATCGAAACTGTCGTCCACAGAGAGATTCTGCAAGACTTCATCACTGGCCTCACAGAGCACTGGACAGCGATAGCCCAACATATCCTTGATGGTATGGCTCATCATCTGCATCACCCCATGGGCCCGCATGATTTCGCCGCCGAGCTCACCAGGAACTTTGATGGTGAGCTTGCTGCCGTCCACCACGTACTTCGAGCGCTTCAAAAGCTGAAAGACGGTCGGATTATCTTCCGCCACCACTGTTACGAGTTGCGGCCAGATCTTGCTGATACCATCTTCAATATCCAGGATATCCTGATAAAAGATAACCTGCTGCAGATTACACTTGCCCTTAATCTGTTCCGCCGCCCTCTGCAAAAGCACATCGGGAATCAAAGTCTGACTCGTCAGGGCAATTTCCCAAAGGCTCTCTTTGACACTGACTTCCACATGACGAATTACAGCATTCTTTAACAGAGTCTTATCCTCTTCATCCAAAGTCATCCCCTGCACCAGCTGCCAAAACATATTCTCTTGTTGCGGAACAATACGGTACTTCTGCATAAACTGCCTTTCTTTTTACTCAGGATAAAGCTCCCGGTACTTCTTGCGATCACCAATAACCTGTCTTACATATTCCCGCGTTTCCTTAAACGGAATCGCATCAATATCATGGAAGGAATAATTCCAGTCTTTTTCCTCCATCCAGTTCTTCACATTGCCACGACCTGCATTATAGGCCGCTAAAGCCAGCACATCATTGCCCTTAAATTCCCGCTGCAATTCTGCCAGATACCATGTGCCATAGCGGATATTCCGATCCGGCTCGTGGAGATTTTCCAAACTGTAGCTCTTATCGCCAATCTGTCCGGCAATCCATTCCGCCGTATCCGGCATCAACTGCATAAGTCCAACAGCCCCTCGGTGAGACAGGGCCGTATGCTTAAACTTACTCTCGCTTTTTATAACTGCCGCAGTCAGATTGCTGTCCACATGATAGATTTCCGCATATTTCATCACCGTATCATGATACGGATATACATAAAAATACTTCCGCTGTACCGGCTCAAATTGCAGTACAAAAAACGCACTAACACTTATCAGTAAAATAAATAAAGCAACGCAAAAGCAGGTTGCCATGCGTCGCTGAATACGCCGATTCTGCTGGACCCTGTCACGAAATCCCTGCATGGGTCCACTCCTTCCAAAGTTTTTCCGCCTGCAGGAAACTCTCCTCCAGACTGCCACTATTATCAATAAAGGTATCTGCCCGTTTTTTCTTCTCACTAAGCGGCATCTGGGCAGCAATGCGCCCACGAGCCTCCTCTTCCGTATATCCATTGCGCTGCATCAGGCGAGCAAGCTGGGTAGCCTCATCGACAAATACCAGACAATTCTCTTCTGTCATTTTATCCCATCCGGCTTCAAAGAGCAATGGCACATCGAGGATAATCAACGGAAAATTTTTCTTCTGCATACAGGCTATCTGTTGTCGCATAACGTGCGCTAAAATGGGGTGTGTATGGTCATTAAGCCACTGCCGCTCCGTTTCATCGGCAAAGACCTTGCGGCCAATCGCCCGGCGGTCAAGCGTGCCATCTGGTTGCAGAATCTCCTCACCAAAATGCTGCACATAAATCTTATAGAGCGCGCGTTTGGGCTTGGACAGATGATGGGCAATGGCATCCACATTTAAGACCGCTGCCCCCTTTTCCCGAAAGAATTTGGCCATGGTACTCTTGCCGCTGGCAATGCCTCCGGTGAGGCCAATAATCCGTGCCATCATTCACCCTCCTGACACTTCGGGCAAAAATGCGTACCTCGCCCGCCTACAGTTATGCGCTCAATAACCGCGCCGCAATTGCGGCACTGCTCGCCCTTGCGCCCGTAGACATAGAGATGTTCCTGATGGCTGCCCTTACCGCCTTCACCATTTTGATAATCGCGGAAGGTCGTACCGCCATCGGCAATCCCATCGGCAATTACCTTATTCACACTTTCCCATAATCTGCCGCATTCTGTCTGCGTCAAGGAATTAGCCGGGCGCAGGGGATGAATCCCCGCCAAAAACAAGGCTTCATCCGCATAGATATTGCCAATGCCGCCAATGTATTTCTGATTGAGCAGGAAGGACTTTATCGCCACTTTCCGCTGCTTAGCTGTCTTATAGAGATATTCTGCCGTAAATTCTGCCGACAGTGGTTCCGGCCCCATTCCAGCCAGTCCTTTCAGCATCCCTGATTCCTGCGGCTTAAGGCCATGAATCGTGCCCAAGGTGCGGGTATCACCATAGACGAGACTGGCGCCATCCTGGAAATGGAATATCACCCGTGCATGATGGTCGCTGGTATCACCCGTGGGTTCATAGACCAACCGCCCCGTCATACGCAGATGAAAGACCACCTTGCTGTCATTATCCAGCTCCATGAGCAAATACTTGCCCCGGCGGTTCATGGCCTTGATGGTTCTGCCTGTAACCAATGCGCGGAAGCCTTCCACATTGGGCCATTTAATCATGCGGGGCAGGCAGATATCCAAATTCATGATCGTTTTTCCCGCCACCTGCGTATCCAAATAGCGGCGGATGATTTCTACTTCCGGCATTTCCGGCATTTTACTTCGCCTCCGCCCAGTTCTTCCCTGCGTGCATATCAATAAGCAGCGGCACGGAAAGTTTCACAATGTTTTCCATAGTTTCCTTGAGGATAGCCTGCACCTGCTCACGCTCGCTGTCCACCACTTCGAGCACCAGTTCATCGTGTACCTGCACGAGAATCCGGCTCTTGACGCCGGCTGCCTGCAATTTATGATACACCGCAATCATGGCCAGCTTGATGATATCCGCCGCCGCGCCCTGAATAGGCGTATTCATCGCCATGCGTTCAGCCAGTGAGCGCTGCATAAAGTTACGGCTGTTGATTGCGGGCAGTTCCCGGCGCCGGTCAAAGATGGTTTTGACAAAGCCATCTTTATGCGCCTGTTCCACCGTATCATCAATAAACTGTTTTACCCCTGTATAGCGGGCAAAATAATTGTCGATATAGCTTTTGGCATCTTTGCGGGCGATATGGAGGTCTTTTGCCAGACCAAAGTCACTGATCCCATAGACGATGCCGAAGTTAACCGCCTTGGCATGTCGGCGCAGTTCGCTGCTGACCTGTTCCAAGGGCACACCAAAGACCTCAGAAGCCGTACGGGCATGAATGTCCTGCTCCTTCTTAAAGGCATCCATGAACAGCTCATCCTGCGACACATGCGCCAAAATGCGCAGTTCAATCTGGGAATAATCTGCCGAAAGCAGACAGTCATAGCCTTCACCCGGCTCAAAGAGTGCACGGATGGTTCTGCCTTCCTCTGTACGCACAGGAATATTCTGCAGGTTCGGGTCCGAGCTGGATAACCTGCCCGTAGCCGTGACCGTCTGATTGAAGCTGGTATAAATGCGGCCTTCTTCGCCAATCAAATCCCGCATACCATCAATGTAAGTGGATTTTAATTTACTCAGTGTACGGTACTGCAGCACCTGTTCCACCACAGGATGTTTATCCCGCAGGGTTTCAAGCACCTCCGCATTGGTGGAATAACCGGTCTTGGTCTTCTTCACCGGCGGCAGTTCCAGCCGTTCAAAGAACACTTCGCCCAGCTGCTTGGGCGAGTTGATGTTAAACTCTGTGCCCGCCAGCACATAGATATCTTCCTGCAGGTTCTTTAAGCGAGCGTCAAGTTCTGCCCCCTTCTTATCCAGTTCCTCACGATTGATATAAATGCCATTCTGCTCCATAGCCGCCAAAACTTCGACCAAAGGCAACTCAATGTCGGCATAGAGTTTTTCCAGCTTCAATTCAGCAAGCTTAGCCGCTAATACGGGCTGCAGGCTGGCCAATGCATAAGCCGCCCAAACAGACTCTGCCTGTTCACCAGTCAAACCTTCCGGCTTTTGCAGGCTGGGCAGATATTCCTGCACCAATCTATCCAGCTCATACTTGCTGGCTTCAGGTGCTAACAGATAAGCGGCTAGGTCAATATCAAAGAAGCTGTCGGCCGCGGCCACACCTGCCTGATAATAAGCCTTTAAGCCCTTTACTGCAACAGGCTTTTCGGACATCAACTTCTGTAACACCGACAGGCCTTCACTATCGGTAATAAAGCCCAGCTTTTTAGCCGGGAGTGCACAAACCGCTGCGCCCGTGAGCTTAGCAAACGGTGCCTTGCCCGTAAATACGCCACTGACGGCAATACATTCTGCCGCTTTCAGTTCTTTTTCTACAGCAGCTTTATCCCAGGTATCATAAGACAGATCAGCTTCGACAGCCGCAGGCGCAGAAAAATCCAGCAGAATTTCACCTTCACCGTAAATCTTTACAAAATTTTTCCAGACCGCTTTAAGCTCATAGCTGTCACAGAAGGCCTGCATCCGCTGATGGTCGGGCGTGATACTATAACTCGGCCAATCCAGTTCCATATCCGGCACCTGACATTCGATAGTCGCCAGTTCCTTCGAGAGAATGGCCTGCTCCCTGTTTTCGGTCAGACGTTCCTTGAGTTTCTTGCCGGAGATGTTCTCAATATGATTTAAGACTTCCTCCAGCGAACCATATTCAAGCAACAGTTTGCTGGCTGTCTTGGGCCCTACGCCCGGCACACCGGGGATATTATCGGAAGTATCCCCCATCAGACCCTTCAAGTCGATAAGCTTAATGGGTGCAAAACCATATTCCTCGGTAAAAGCCGCTTCATCGTATTCCTTTAATTCCGAAATGCCCTTCTTGGTCAATAACACCTTCAGATTTGGCCGCACAAGCTGCAAGGCGTCACGGTCCCCCGTGACCACCATAACCGCGTGACCTGCTCCCGCCGCCTTTGTCGCTAAAGTCCCGATAATGTCATCGGCCTCATAGCGTTCCTTTTCGATAAATGAGATACCAAAAGCTGCTGCAAATTCATGCAGCAGCGGAATCTGGGCGAGGAGCTCTTCCGGTGTTTTGTCCCGGGTTCCCTTGTAATCGGCATACCGTTCCGTACGAAAAGTGGTTTTGCCCTTGTCAAAGGCAATGACCAGTTTATCCGGCTGTAATTCCGTAAGCAGCTTCGTGAGCATATTGGAAAAACCAAAAATCGCATTGGTCGGCCGACCCTGGGAATCCGTCAGAGGTGGCAGAGCGTAAAAGGCACGATACATCAAGCTGCTGCCATCCAAAATTACAAAACGCTGGCTCAAGCGAATTCCTCCCTATGTTGTTATGCTAAAAAAACTTATTTCTTCACCTTATTATTGGTTTTAACCTGTCCGATTTCCTGCTCAGCCACCACGATCTTACTATCCTTAACAGGCTCAGTCTTATGGTCAATTTTCTGTGCCGCATCAATCGTTTCTGCTCGGTTATCCACATTGGCCTTCTTTTCATCCGGTACAAGCTTCATGACGAAATTATTCTTCTCTACAGCACCTTCCAGCTTAAATAAGGTCTTAGCATCAGCCAATTTGCAATAGAGAACATCTTTTTTATCCACGCCATCAGCTGAACCTAATGTGCTGATCAGTTTCTTCGTCTTGTCATTCCAGCCCAAATCCACATGGACAGCATCAGCCAAATCAATAGCCGGCAAGTACATCACACCATTCTGCTCTACGGCCTTGTTTTTCATCTTCTCGCCGTTGACATAAAGCGGATAAACTTTGGCCACATAAGTGGGCTCACCATCAGAAGCATTGATTTTCTGTTCAATGTCCTCATTGCTGACAAAATTTGCTACACCATAACCTGCCAGCCATTTATTGACATCTTCTACCGACAATTTCTGCCAGCCATAACCGTCCGGATAAATGTAATAAACAACCGTATTGTCAGCCATCTTCTCCACCACTACGCGGTTGTAGGTGATTTCTACAGGCGTCCCGATTTTTACCAAATCGAACAACGCTTCTACATCTTTCTCGTGCATACGAATGCAACCGTTGGACACATAATGGCCAATGGAGTCCGGATTATTGGTACCATGGATACCATAATTTCCCTGAATCTGCATCCAACGATAGCCCAATGGACAATCCGGACCGGAAGGAATCGTCTTCCCTGTAGACGGACTGGTCCAAGAGGGATTCACATCTTTGGACTGAATCTTGTAATAGCCTACCGGAGTCGGTGTATACGGCGTACCGGGGCCAATGGGATACAGACGAATTTTTTCTGTACCTTCAAGCAAGGCCAAAGAACGCGCTGCCAAATTAATGGAAATCTTTCTTTCCAAAGACTTCTTCTCAGGATCCGCCGCTGCAGGTTCCACTTTCTTTACCTCAGCAACAGCTGTCGTTGCCGATGCCGGCTGACTTTCTGCCACAGGTGCCATCGGCGCAGAAGCTACAGCCTTGCCCGTTTCCTGAGCCAGCCGCTGTTCCTGCACAGTCGGTTCCTTCACCTGCACGGACATATCCGCCAAAGTTGGCACATGCGCAGGCTCTGCCCCCGCATAAGTAGTCAAACCGCCCGTAAGCAAAGCGGCACTCATCAGACCGGCACAAATATTCTTGAGCATACCTAAAATCTCTTCTCTCTACTAAATTTTAACCCGTCACTCTGACAAGTCACTTCTATATCCTACCATCTAAGCATTTATTTTTCAATACGAATCTAAGTAATTTCTATAATAATGCATCAAGCGCGGGAGCAGATATTTTTTTTCGCAGCGTTTGACAAGCCTGTCTAAGCGAAGAAAAAATATTATCTGCTCCCGCGCGCCTTAGCATATATTTTCAGTTATAACGATACTAAACCCACGAAAACAGTCCGGCGGCTGCTAATGCTTTTCCGTCGCGTTTGACAAGCCTGTCTAAGCAGAGGAAAAGCATTAGCAGCCGCCGGGCGTCTTAATTTATGGATGTATACAAGAACACCGCTTAAAGTGCCGGATGAATCTCCCCAAACACCTCTTTATGTTCGTTAATCTTCTCCTGTCCCCCAAACACACAGAGCACATCTTCTTCCATGCAGGCCTTGACCAGCGGCGCCAGTTTCCGCACATCTGCCTGTCGGGTATCGAGGATTTCATCTCTTGCCTGCTGACGGTCAGCTAAAGTAATGCCCCTCAGCCAGCAGGTAGCGGCTGCACTGCCTTTCATCTGCGGCGTCAGCGGCGTATCAATATTGCTCATCGTGCCGATGATGTACTTATCCATCTCACGCTCCGATGCGTCAAAGCCCGCCAGATAATCCGCCGTTCCATCAAACACATCCAGTGTTTCCGTAAGATTCGGGTCACGATAGGAGCCAAAGTACATCATGCCGTTGCGATTAAAGCTGGTAAATGCACCATAGGCACCACCCTGCACGCGGATTTTCGTCCAGAAGTAGTCATAGCGCAAAATGGTTTCCAAAACGTGCATGGTGCCGGTGAACCCATAGCCAAGCTTCAGGAAGTTGGCACCTTTCCCCACATACTGCACACGGCTGGAAGATGTCAGACCTTCATTGCGGGCCTGCAAATCCCAATGGTATTCCTGTGCAGGATAGATTTCCTTGCCCAGTTTTTCCTGGAATTTACCAAACTCGCCAGCAAACTCAGCATAGAACTTATCATTATCCGTAACGCTGACAATCAGATTGTGCTGGTTAAAGATTTTCTTCGCCAGTTCGCTGAGTTTGGCACTGATAACGGGCAAGTTCTTCGGGAACTCTGCCAACAGTCCCTTGATAAAGGGATAGAACGGCAGGCCTCCTTCATCAGCGTAACGACCAGATGGCATGAGATACCCCGCCAAGCGAGCACTGACCACCTGATGGGCACTGCGCTGCAGATTGAGTTCAATCGTGGCCTGTTCCTGTTCCAACAGCTCCCGCATACGTTTTTCATCGCTGAATTTGCTGGTCATCAGGATTTCCTGCAAGAGTTCCAGCAGCTGCGGCAGTTTTTCCCGCAGGACCTTTGCCTTGACCTTGAACTTCGGCGTTGAGGAATCCGGCTCATTTTGCTTCGTATAGGTCACAATATCATAGGAAATACCGCCGGTATGCAGGTTCTTGCGGTTGGCCAGTTCTCCATAAGTGCTCGTTTCCGTATCCACATTGCCGATAAGTTCACTCAACAGGAACGCATAAGGAATATCTTCCTGCGGTACCGTCTGCGCATCAAAGAGCAGGCTCAGATAGGTAATGCCGCTGGTTTCTACATCGCTGAACAACACTTTTGTCCCTGCCAAGTCCTTTTCCTCTAACGGCAAGTCATAAGCCTTGCGGCGGATATCGCTGAGCTTCAGAAGCGGAATCGTCTTTAAGGCTTCTTCCGTATCTTCACTCTGCTGACGCTCTTTGAGCGCCTTGTTGTCAGCAATAAGCTGCTGAATTTCCTTTTCGCTCAGCTTAGCCTTGCAGGCAGCCAAGGCCTCGGCCTGCGCCTTTTCGCGTTCAGTTCCCATGGTCTTGGAGGGTTCCATGGTAATCAGTGCGGCATGCTTATTGTTCAGGAAGTAGCGGCGAATCAGTTCTTCAAAATAGCCATTATCAAGGCCATCTTTCATGGCCTTAATCAGCGGCTCATAAGCCAGGCACGTTTCCGGCTGGCCGTCATAGAGCCAGGTCTTCATCACGCGAATACCATAGATAAGCCCCTTAGGTGCAGAGCCAAAATCCGATTCACGCAGACGGAATTCGAGCAAGTTGATGGACGCTTCCAGCAAGGTACGGTCAATGCCCTTATCGGCTAACTGCTGTAAGGTTTCCTGCACGATTGCATAGAACTTATCTACACGGTCTTTTTCCGAATTGCTGATGATGATGCTGAAGAACGGCTGCAACATATCATCTTCAAAGGAAGAATCCACATCCTTGCCCAGCTGTGCATCAATCAGGGCTTTGCGCAAGGGAGCTGCCGGCGTCCGCAAGAGGGCATGTTCCAGAATTTCCAAGCCCATCATATCCACGGGATTCAAGGACTCGCCCGTTACCCAGTTCAAGGACAGAAAGGTCTTTTCCGCCGTATCCTCATCCGGGCTGGCCGGATACTTCAACGCCTGACGCTGCAAGCCGGTAAAAGCCGTCTGCTTTTCAATATGGGAATCAATAGCAATGCGGTCAAAAGCCGACAGATATTCTTTGTCCAAATAAGCCAGCTTTTCTTCAATATCCATATCGCCATAGAGATAGATATAGCTGTTGCTCGGATGATAGTAGCGCTGATGGAAGTTCTTGAACATCTCATAAGTGAGCTGCGGAATGGCCTCCGGGTCACCGCCGGATTCATAGCCATAGGTCGTATCCGGGTAGAGCGCAGCCATAATGCGGCTTTCGAGTAAATCATCCGGAGCCGACAGCGCACCCTTCATTTCATTATAAACTACACCACTATAAGTCAGCGGCGCATCGGCGCTGTCAATCTCATAATGCCAGCCTTCCTGCATCAGAATCTGCGGATTTTCCAGCATGGCCGGATAGAATACCGCATCAAGATATACATCCATAAGATTCTGGAAGTCCTTGTCGTTGCGGCTCGCCACAGGATACATAGTCTTATCGGGATAGGTCATGGCATTGAGGAACGTATTTAAGGAACCTTTCACCAGTTCCACAAACGGTTCCTTCAAAGGATACTTGCGGCTGCCGCAGAGCGTAGAATGCTCCACGATATGCGCTACACCGGTATCGTCAAAAGGCGGCGTGCGGAAGCTGATGGAAAACACCTTATTGTCGTCATCATTCTGCAGGAAGAAAAGGCGGGCACCGCTCTTTTCATGCTCAAAAGTCCAGGCAACGGAGCTGGTCTCCTTGCTCTCACTGCGATTTATTACCTTAAATCCATGAATATGGTCATTTATCTTCACAAAATCACTCCTACTGCAATTTATTATCACCAATATATTATATCACTGAGCAAGCATCCCCTCAAGTTCCTCACGCGTAACCGCATAAGTACCCAAACGAGCCACAACCCGGCTGGCAGCCAAATTGGCCAGATAAGCTCCCAGCGCTGGTGGCAAGCCACCCGCCAGAGCCATACCATATACCGCTGTCACCGCATCGGTAGCCCCCAACACATCAAAGAGTTCCTGCGCTACAGTGGAAATATGTACCGTTTCATTTTCCCGAACCAAGGCCAGCCCCTTCTGTGAACGAGTAGCAATAATATTTTTGATATGGAACTTGCGCATGAGATAATGGCAGGCTTTTTCCACAGCAGCTCGCTCATTTTCTATAGGTTGCAAAAGCTCCTTGTTAATCCGTTTAAGATTTGCCACTACATAATCCGCATTGCGGTAATTTCCCCAGGAAGCAGCGCTCATATCCACCACTACAGGTACACCATGATTGTGACATCTTTCAATAATCCAGCTGCAGGAAGCATCGGTGCAGGCACCATTGGCATGGTCAGAAACAATCACACAGTCCAGGCTTTCACTGAGCTTTTCGCCGATATACTGCTCAAAACGCGCCATATCCTGCAGCTCAATATCCTGCTTTGCCTCAAAATCCAGCCGAAACATCTGCTGATTGCCACTCATTATGCGTACCTTGGTTGTTGTCGGCCGGTCGGTATAGATAAGTCCGCTGGCATCAATCCCATAGTGGTTAAACTTCTCCACCAAACTTTCACAATGAGAATCCTTCCCCACAAAGCCGGCAATACTGACCTTGCAGCCCAACACCGCCAAACTGTAGGCAATATTGGCACCACCGCCTAATTTTTCCGACGAGGACTCTACTCTTGTGATGGGCACAGGAGCTTCACCGGATATACGGGTAACTTCCCCATAATAATATTTATCCAGCATGATATCCCCAACGACCAAAATTTTGCACTGCCCTGTTTTTTCTACTAAAAAATCCCGCAAACGCTGCTTATCCATACTATTGCCCCCTCAAAATTCGCATTTGATTAGTTTATTTCGTTAGGGAGAAGGAAAAATCCTTCTATACAACTTTACACAGAAACTCTATCAATGGTTTATGTTTTATGCTATAATAAAATACAAGTTGTTATTACTCATATACAGATAGGAGATGTTGCTTTATGATGGCCTTGAATTTTCAAGCCGCCAAGCATAAGAAAATGCTGATGGAACGCACGAAAAACTGCACTGTGCGCTTAGGGGATGTTAGCCAGCTTTATCCCGAGGGTTCCATCGTTTGGATTACCACAGGGGTTAAAGGTGAACCAAAGCACAAGCTTTATCCGGCATATTTGGACAAAGTAAGGGTAAAAACCATGGGCACGCTTACTTCCAGCGATTTAGGTCATCAGAATCCCGAAATAAATTCCCAGGAGGAACTGGTCGCAGATTTTGAAAAAATCTACAAACGCCGTATTCTTATGGAAGATACCGTAACCGTTATCTACTTTACAGAAGTACACGAAGATTTGTAAATAAAAAAGGAACCATCATGCATGAGCAGAATGGTTCCTTTTTTATTGGGCATCTGAATTAACCTTTGATGCTGGCGAGAACGTCAGAAGCAGACAGATTGTTATTCTGCATGTATTCCGTCAGTTCTTTGTAATCATCCTGAGCTTTCTTTGCTTTGATTTCGTTCAGCTGTGCCTTCAGGGATTTCAGTTCTTCCTGCTTCTTAGCAATTTTTGCTTCGATGCCACTGATCTTTTCTTCGTAATTTGCTTTTCTTGCCATTTTTCATTTCTCCTCTATTGAAAAAATTTTATATTTCTATTTTAGACAATAAAAATATATTTGGCAAGTTTTTTTTGAAAAATTTTCCGAAAAATCTTCAAGCTTTGGCAATTTTTATCGCAGCAGCTAAATCCAATTTTCCCATGTAAATGGATTTTCCTGCAATCACACCTTCAATGCCAACAGCTTCCTGCTTTTTCAATGCGTTTATATCCTCAAGAGATTTCACTCCACCGGACGCAACAATTTTTACGCCGCTTTCCTGTGCCAGTTTAACCGTAGCTTCGACATTTACACCACTTAACGTCCCATCACGGGAAATATCCGTATAGATAATGGTTTTAACGCCAGCATCTTTCATTTTTTTGGCCAGTTCAACCACACCGATATTGCCAGATTCCCCCCAGCCTTCCACAGCCACAATCCCATCTTTGGCATCAATACCTACGACAATACGTTCGCCATATTTGGTGCAGGCCTCGCGTACCAAGTCCGGATTTTTGACGGCAACTGACCCGAGAATAACGCGGGTTATTCCCATCGCCAGCAGCTTATCAATCTGCTCCATACTGCGAATACCGCCACCAAGTTCGGTAGGAATATCCACAGCTTTCAATATTTCTTCAATAGCCGCCAAATTCTGCGAAGAACCAGCCAATGCCCCATCTAAATCCACAAGATGCAAATACTCCGCTCCCTGCGCCTGCCACTTACGAGCCATATCCGCTGGACTATCCGAAAACACCGTTTCCTGATTAAAGTCACCTTTCAGCAAGCGAACACATTTACCGCCCCGAATATCAATCGCCGGAAATATTATCATAAACATCCTCCCCCAACACCAGCCCAGCGCTCAAGGATGAGCGCTCGCGGACGTAAATCACGTGATGTGATTTCAGTCCGCTGTTTTCTTTTGGTACTTTTCTTTGCGCCAAAGAAAAGTACAGAACAACGCACTAACTTAGTTTGCAGAAATTATCAATTATATGCAAACCAACGTCTCCAGATTTTTCCGGATGGAACTGCGCCGCAAAGATGTTACCACATTGCACCGCTGCCGTAACTTCCCCACCATAATTTGTCGTAGCAGTTATTACATTTTTGTCCGCAGGAACTGCATGGAAACTATGCACAAAATACACATATTCCTTATCCTGCTCCAGCCCCGCAAATAAGTCCTGCCCTTTTCGCGGCTCAGCAATATGCAGCCTGTTCCATCCCATATGGGGAACCTTCAAGCCTTCGGCCTGAATCTTTTTCACCTGACCGGGTATAAATCCCAAACCTCTTGATTCCGATGATTCTTCACTGCCATCAAAGAGAATCTGCAGACCTACACAAATCCCCAAAAGCGGCTTACCTGCTGCCACTTCCGCTTTGAGCAGTGGAATCAAACCACTTTCTTCCAAATTCTTCATACAGTCACCAAAGGCACCCACGCCAGGCAGAACCAGTTTTTCCGCAGCTTTGATTTCCGAAGGATTATTGGTAATCTTGGCCTCTGCTCCTAAAGCAGAAAAGGCTTTTTCCACGCTGAATAAATTGCCCACACCATAGTCAATTATTGCAATCATGTACCTGCCTCCTTAGAGCATACCTTTGGTCGATGGAACACCTGTAACCTTTGGGTCCTGACTTACTGCAATCCGCAGTACATGACCCAAAGCCTTGAAAATCGCTTCAATCTTATGATGGGTATTCGTGCCATAAAGGACTTTTACATGGAGGGTAATTCCGGCGTGCATAGCAAATGCCCGCAAAAATTCCTCAGTGAGTTCCGTATCAAAACCGCCCACCATGGGAGCCATTTCGCCGCCATCATAGACGAGAAACGGCCGCCCGCTGATATCGAGCGTGACAAAGGCCAGCGATTCATCCATCGGCAGATAAAAGGTACCATAACGGCAAATCCCTTTTTTATCACCAATAGCTTCCTTAAAAGCATCGCCTAAAGCTATACCGATATCTTCCACACTGTGATGGCCGTCCACTTCCAAATCACCATCACAGCGTAAATCCAAATCCAGCTGTCCATGCACAGTCATGAGATTCAGCATATGGTCAAAAAAGCCAATACCGGAATCAATCACACTTTTGCCTGTGCCATCAAGATTTAATTGCAAAGCGATTTTCGTTTCGGCAGTTTCCCTGTTTACTGCAGCGACTCTGTTCATGCCCGTCCCTCCACAAAGGCTTTCATTTCGTTATACCAAATATCGTTTTCTTCCCGCAGGCCCATAGAAATGCGCAGGCAGTTTTCCAGTCTTGGCGCCTTGCCAAAGCTGCGCACGCCGATGCCTTTTTCTTCCAGATACTTGTTTAATTCATCTGCTTTGGCATATTTAATCAGAATAAAATTCGTTTCCGAAGGATAAACCGTCACGCCGGGCAGTTTGTCCAAAAGGGTTGTCATGCGCTTGCGTTCGGCAATCATCATCTGAATGCGGGGCACATATTCATGGCGCATCTGATAGACAATATCGGCCGTAACCAAGGACAATACATTCATATGATAAGGCATATAGGACTTACCAATCATTTCCACAATTTCCTTGGCAGCCAACATATACCCCACGCGGGCAGATGCCAGGCCATATGCTTTGGAGAATGTCCTTGCCACAATCAGATTCGGGTATTTTGCCAGCAGCCCCACTGCCGTCTGACCGTAAAATTCTATATAGGCTTCATCAATCAGCAGGGCGCAATTGCTATGGATGTTGGCCGCAATATATTCGATATCTGCCAAAGCATAAGCTGTCCCCGTGGGGTTATTCGGATTGCAGATAACCGCTAATCCGGCCTTTTCTTCGTTGACCGTCTGAACAAACTTTTCCTTATCCAGCGTATAATCTTCATTTAACTCTACCGCAATTCCCTGTGCCTGTGCAGCCTTGGCGTAAATGCCATACATAGAAAAAGACGGTACAGGATAAATGATTTTCTTTGCTTTGGTACCGCCAAAGCAGAAAAAGAGTTTTTCAATGATTTCGCTGGAACCATTGCCGAGCAAAACATTTTTCTTCTGTAAATTGTGATTATCGGCAATCTGTTCACAGAGATAATCGTATTCCTCGTTGGGATAACGATTAAAGGCCACACGGGAAAGACGGCCCATCACGCGGTCTTCAACCATGGGCGGCAGATTCATATTGCATTCATTGGCATTTACTTTTATCTGCCAATCCCGTTCCACCACATCATAGGACGGCATATCTTTCAAACCAGTACGGTATTTTAACATCAAGAGTTCCTCCTCAAACGAATGGCATTAGCATGAGCCTGCAGGCCTTCTGTTTCTGCCAGACGGATAATATCCTCACTGACTGCTTCCAAAGCAGGCTGCGTATAGGAAATCAGGCTCGTGCGCTTCATAAACGTTTCCACGTTCAGCACGCTGTAGTAACGAGCAGTGCCACCGGTAGGCAGTACATGGTTCGGCCCCGCAAAATAATCACCCAACGGTTCCGGCGAGTATGCGCCCAAGAACACGGCGCCTGCATGGTGCACATAGGGCAGCAGCTGGAAGGGCTCACGGGTCAAAAGTTCCAGATGCTCCGGCGCTGAAGTGTTGGCAAATCTTAGCGCTTGCATCATATCGTCTGCAATGACAATCAGGCCATTGCGCTCGATGGATGCGCGGGCAATTTCCTGACGCGGCAGTTTTTGCAGCTGATTTTCCGCTTCAATAGCCACCTGCCGAGCCAGCTTTTCACTATCGGTAATCACGATACTTGAAGCCAAGGGGTCATGTTCAGCCTGACTCAGCATATCGGCTGCCGTATAAACAGGGTCAGCGCTGTCGTCCGCCACAATCAGGATTTCGCTGGGGCCGGCCAGCATATCAATGTCCACATGACCATAGACTTCTTTTTTCGCCAGGGTCACAAAGATATTGCCTGGGCCGGTAATCTTATCCACGCGCGGAATGGTTTCCGTGCCAAAGGCCAACGCAGCTATCGCCTGCGCACCGCCGATTTTATAGATTTTCTTTACGCCTGCGAGTCTTGCCGCAATCAGCACATAGGGATTGATGGCGCCATTTTTCGGCGGCACCATCATGACGATTTCGCCCACGCCAGCGACAACTGCCGGCATAGCGTTCATAATAACGGAGGACGGATAAGCTGCCGTGCCACCGGGCACATAAATACCTACTCTATCTAACGGAATCAATGATTGGCCCAAAAGAGAACCATGTTCCCGATAAGTCATCCAGGAATTGGGCTTCTGTTCCTCATGGTAACGACGCACATTTTCCGCCGCTTTCTTCAAGGATGCAACCACCTGCGGGTCAGCCTGTTTTTCGGCTGCGGCAAATTCTTCCTCCGTCACCAGCAAATCCTCGATAGCACAGTCCACTTTATCAATGAGTTTCGTATAGCGCAGAACAGCCTTATCGCCTTCAAAGCGCACATCGCGCACAATCTGTGCCACGAGTTCTGCCGCCGTCATATCCTTGCCAAAGGTTGCCTTGTTGGCTTCCCGGATTTTCGGGCTCAGTTCCACCTCATCAAAAGCAGGTTTCTGTAACAATTTATTGATGGCTGCTTCGCCTAATTCACTTGCCTTGACTATCTTCATTGTGCCGCCTCCGCTTCTAAGACCTTCCGCAAATCTTCCACCAGACTATGAATCCGGTCAAACTTCAACTTAAAGCTCACCCGATTGGCAATTAACCGTGCCGTGGCTTCCTGAATCGAGACGATTTCCTCCAAATCATTTTCCCGCAAGGTCGTGCCGGTTTCGACAATATCCACAATGCTCTCGGAAAGCCCCACAATCGGCCCCAATTCAATAGAACCATTGAGCTTGATGTACTCCATCTGCATGCCCTGCTGGCGGAAGAATTTCTCGGCAATATGCGGGAATTTCGTCGCCACCCGGGTATGGTTGTAATCCATAAGTTTAGCCCGTTTCTCGGCCTTGGGCACGGCCATCATCAAGTGGCATTTGCCAAAGCCCATGTCGAGAAGTTCATAGACGTCTTTTTCGGTTTCGAGCAGTACATCCTTGCCAATCACGCCGATATCTGCCGCCCCATATTCCACATAGGTGGGCACATCAGCGGTCTTAGATACGATAAAGCGAATTTTCTTTTCTTCATTGCTGATAATCAGCTTGCGGGATTTATCCGATAAGCCTTCGGCGGTATAACCGATTTTTTCCAGCAACCTGGCCGACAGGCCAAAGAGCTTGCCCTTGGGCAGCGCTATGGTAAGATATTCCATTTCAGACTTCATGCACAGGCCTCCAATTCGATTCATATAATTGACATATCAGCTTGACCGGTCAATTTGACATGTCAAAAGTCAATTGTCAGTTCAGTTCATCCGCCACCTGCAAAAGAGCCAGTTCCGGCGGGTCATTCTCCATTTTTTTTCGATGATGACAGCGAATAATCGCCGCTTCAGCAGTCATGCCGATTTTTTCCAGTTTTGCCGCACCGATTACAGGATGCTGATAACTTATATACATAATATGACTCAGCCAGCCATTATCCACTTTGCCCAGCTCTTGTGCCTTGACAGGGAAAAAATGTTTCAGAAGAACGGCCCAAACCTTCCCCATGATGTCCATATCTCCCCGCTTCTTGCCAATATCATGCAGAAGCGCCGCCCGCAATAGTAAGTCTCTATCGCCTGTCTGCTGTTTTTCCCACAGTTCCATAGCCGTCCTGGCTACATTTAACGCATGGTACTGGTCAGCCGGATGCATAGCATAAAAAAGTTCTTGCGCGGCAGGCGGCAGGCTTTCTGCCACCCACTGTCTGTCCGCGGGCGTAATTTGGGCGGTCACCGCTAGGCAAAATTGTTTAACACGCTGAATCATGATATATACACGAAAGCCGCATAATTTTTCTGCTGCTGACTTTCCTTAGCGGCGGTTTCCGTCTGGCTATTGACTGCCAGTTCCACGGACTTACCCTGCTCACGCAGCTGCGCCGCCTTCTCAATCGCTTCTGTTTCTTTACCGGCAGCATAGCCCACATACACATCTCTGGGCAGGCTGTGCATGGGCAGTTTCTGCCGCTCAATGGCGAGCAAGATACGCTCAATGCCTAACGCAAAGCCCGTTGCTGGGCAGGCTGTACCAAAGTCCGCGAGCAGATGGTCATAACGGCCGCCGCCGCAAAGCGGATACCCCAACCCTGGCGCATAAACCTCAAAGACCATGCCGGTATAATAGCTGAAATCACGGATGATGCCCAAATCAAAGCGCACATACTGTTCTACCTTATAGGCTTTCAGCAAACGATAAATTTCCGCCAGATTATCCAGCGCCCGGCGGCTCTGTTCATTAAGGGCGATATCATATGCGCTCTTTAGAAGTTCTTCTCCGCCATTCAAGAGCGGCAGTTTCTTTAATACCTGCTTGGCATTTTCCGGCAAGCTCAGCTGTTCCACCAGCTGATTTAATTCCACCAGATTGCGGCGTTCCATAGCCGCTTTCAAATCGGCCTGTTCCTGCTCACTCAGGCGGTACTGATTGAGAATGCCGTTTAAGAATTCCACCTGTCCCAAGCAAACCGTAAATTCCGTCAGCCCGGAACGCAAAAGCCCTGATACAGCCAAGGCTACTACCTCAGCATCCGTAGCCGGACTGCCGGGTCCCATGAGTTCCACACCAGCCTGGTAGAATTCACACTGCCGGCCAGCCTGTGCCTGTTCATAGCGAAAAACACTGCTGATATAGGAAAGTTTCAACGGCAGGGGACTATCCTGCAGTCTGGTGCTTACCAGACGGGCAATGGGAGTCGTCATTTCATGACGCAGCGCCACGGTTTTATTTTCCTTGTCAAAGAGCTTAAACAGATGGTTGCCAATGCCGCGATTACCGCCCAAACTCAATGTGTCCAGATATTCAAGCGAAGGCGTGACCACTTCCTCATACCCCCATTGGGCAAATAGCTCAGCCAGGCGTGTTTCTACCACCCGCTTGCCAGCTGCTTCTGCCGGCAGAAAATCCCGGGTTCCATAGGGAATCTTTAACAAGCTTCTATCTTTTTCCATGAACACTGCTCCCCTCATTATTCATCAATCAGTCTGCCTTGTCAGCAGGTATCCTGTCCAGAACAATCTTATAACCATCCGCACCATAGTTCAAACAACGTTTTACCCGGCTGATGGTAGCCGTGCTGGCACCGGTGCGGGCCACAATATCATCGTAGATATGCCCCCCCTGCAGCATACGGGCTACCGCCAAGCGCTGGGATAATGCCTTGAGTTCACTGATGGTACAGATATCCTCGAAGAACTGATAGCACTCCTCCACCGACTTCAGCGACAGGATGGCTTGAAACAACATATCATTCTGCTCATCCCGCAGTTTTGGATTAACCAATTCCCTCTCCTCCTCTTATGCTTTTTATCTTTAATCCTTTAGTTTGTGAAATTATGTCATTCATTATAACATAAGCGTAAACAAAAAAAAAGCCTTGGAATGATTTTTTTACTTTCCAAAGCTTTTTGTTTCACAATATCATCTTATTGAATACATTTATCCTCAACAGGTGCATTTTTCTTTACCCATTGGGAAAACGTTTGCACGTATTGCGTTTTGCGATTGGCCTGTACATAGGCATAAAATCTGCGTATTTGCTGAGCGCGTTTCCGCATTTCCCTGCCCTTCCAATTGTCCTTTTTGGCCGGAGCAAAGAGATTCGCTCCTCCCAGAGCATATTGCCGTGCCACAATATCTTCCAAGGCCACATCCGGATTGCTTAAAATATCATAGAACACCGCAAAGGTTGTCGTGCGGCCATGTCCGGCATGGCAATGAAAATGCAGCCAGGCATTTGACGGCAGACTCTTATAAAATGCCACAAAATCATCAATATTTTCATCGGCAGGTGCAGACCGGTCGGTAAGGGGTATGCGTTTATAGCGCATGCCGAGCCGGGCAGCAAGTTCTCCTTCGGTTTCCACCTGTTCTACTTTAGACTTACAAGCAGGAAACAGCTTTGTATCTGTTTTGCCCAACGGAACAAACATCATTTCCTTTCCTACGAGAGACTGTAACTTCTTTTTCTCAGCTTTGATTACAGCAGCAGAATTAAGCCGGTAGTTGTCTAAATTCTTTTTCGTGTAACGGCTTACGGGAATATCTCCGTTAACAAAGCCATGCGATTCCTTGCGTAAATCCACCACATAGATAACCGCATTGCTGCCTGCCACTGTACGAATTTTATCCTGCATCAAGGAAAGACCTGAACCGGAAAACGCAGCACTGGCAGAACAGCGCAAATGATCAAGCCCCTGACGGCTAGGTGCCGAAGGCAAAGACTGCGTAAATTCATCGGTCATAAAGCGCAAACTGCGGGGAAATACTGACCCAGGCCTAGCATCGAGCCGCCAAACGACTTCATCCTGCTTTTCGGCAGCCTGTGCTGCTGTCATCAGCATAACCAGCAAACAGCAAATTACAGCTAATATTCTGCAGCTTGATTTTTCCCATAGATGACTTTTTTTCATCATATTGATACAACCTCCTATAAAAATTGACGTCTGAACGGACAAAACCGCAACGAAAAACTGCCCTTCCCGCAATGGAAAAAGAGCAGTTTTGACAGCTTTTTATTCTTTGAATTCGATTCTTCCGCTCATCCCCGATTTAATGGTAAAGGACGGATCAGCGGGCAGGGATATTTTGACAATGGTCAAGGATTTTGACTGGTCAGATTCTGACTCGTCATTTTCCGGAGCTGCGATATCCTTCACTGTACCCTGAAGCTTATGACCATCAATCTCGTAATTGACAAACTCACCCAAACGTACTTTTGCTGCCTGATTTTCCGTGAGCTTAGCTTCCAGCCAGGCATCATTGCTGGCCTGAATGCGGGCCACTTCCTGTTCATTCTTGAGTTCACTATCAGCAGCCAGGCCCTCGGCTAAACTGATAACACCGCTCGCCGTTGCCACAATTTCTGTGGCCTGCTGGTCGTTTTTAGCATTGGCCAGCGCAATCTCTGCCTGTTTCACCTGTAATTCTGCCTGCTTCAGCACCTCAGGACTCGTTGGAATCACTGTGGTCTGCGGCGCAGCAGCTGGGGCAGGAGCAGCATTAGCTGCTGCCTGTGCAGCCGCATACGCAGCAGCTGCTTCATCGCGCTTAGCCGCGCTGATGGCGCCCATGCTAAAAAGTTCATTCATGCGCTGCATGCGGGCATAAGCATTAGCCGCCCGTTGCTGGGCACCGCTGTCCACTACTGGCGCTGCCGGTGCCTGCGTAACTGCCGTTGTTCCCTTTTGCAGCTGGGCATAGCTTTGCTGAGCCATCTGCACATTCTGCTCTAACTGGGCGATATCTTCCGGCGTAATCTTAGACTCTACCCGCGCAATCACAGTGCCTTCTTCCACATAGTCACCGTCCTGCACCAGTACTTCCGTAATCTTGCCGTCACCTTTAGCGGTAATCACAGACTCAGTGCCTACCACCATCGCATCGCTTACTACAAAACCGCGATTGCTGTGCTGATAGAGGTATAAACCGCCGCCCGCCAAAGCTGCGAGCACAATCAAGCCAATTAAGCCAAAACGGATAAAATTCTTCGCTTTCTCTGTAACATCTACTTCCATTTATATCCCCCCTTGGGATGATAAACATTAGACTACCCAAAGGCCCGGCGTAACTTTTTTACAAAGGTTATGCCGGGCCTTATCGAGCCTAACTTACTTTATTTTAGCCCAGCTGAGCCTTAATCACTTCTACAGCCTTATCAAATGCCTGCGGCAGTGCTTCCGCATTCTTACCGCCAGCCTGAGCCATGTCCGGACGACCGCCGCCGCCACCACCGACAACAGCAGCTGCTTCCTTGATGATCTTGCCGGCATGGATGCCCTTGGCATTGGCTTCTTTCGTTGCCTTAACCACGAGATTTACCTTGCCGCCACTCACGCAGGCCAGAACCACAACGCTCGGCGTATCGAGCTTGGAGCTCGTCATATCGGCCACTTCACGGAGTTCGTCCATGCTGCCGGCATTGGTCTTGCCGCAGACAACGTTCACACCGTTAATATCCTGCAGACCTGCAATGAGTTTAGCCGCATCGGCCTTGTCACGCATAGCAGCCACTTCGTCGAGCTGCTTCTGCATAGCCTTCATTTCGCCCTGCAGCTTTTCAATCTGCGCCGGAACTTCTTCTTCCTTGGTCTTGAGCTTGCCAGCAGCGTCAGCAAGAACTGACATCTTAGCGTTGGCATAGTCAAGCGCAGCCTTACCCGTGATGGCTTCGATACGACGTACGCCGGAAGCTACACCAGATTCGCTGACAATCTTGAACATGCCAATCTGGCCAACATTGGCTACATGGGAGCCGCCGCAAAGTTCCATGGAGAATTCGGGAACCTTGACCACGCGTACCACATCACCGTATTTTTCGGAGAACAAAGCCATAGCGCCAGCGGCTTTAGCTTCGTCGAGGCTCATATGGGAAATTTCCACATCCTGCCCCTTGAGGATTTCGTTATTGACGAGCTCTTCCACATCAGCGAGCTGCTGAGCCGTCACCGGTTCAAAGTTCGTGAAGTCGAAACGCAGGCGTTCCGGCGTAACGGAGGAACCAGCCTGACTGATCTGGTCACCAACAACCTTCTTGAGGGCAGCCTGCAAGAGATGCGTAGCCGTATGGTTGCGAGCAGAAGCCAGTTTCTGTGCCTTATTGACCGCAATCTGCACTTCGTCGCCAACTTTAAGCTGACCTTCTTCGACATAAGCCACATGGTAAACCGTACCGTCCGGCAGCTTCTTGGCGTTGCTGACGCTGATATGACCGAATTCAGAGGTCAGGATACCTTCGTCACCAACCTGTCCGCCACCTTCTGCGTAGAACGGCGTCGTCGTGAGAATTACACCAGCTTCCTGGCCGTCGGTGATTTCGTCCACCAGCTTGCCATCCTGCCAGATAGCGACAACCTTGCCTGCCGTAGCCTGTTCATCGACCGTCAGCTTGCTGACATCGATGGAGGACAGGTCGGGTACAGCCACGCGGGTGTTTTCGGCACGGGCGTTGCGGGCGCGGGTGCGCTGCTCGTCCATAGCCTTGTCAAAGCCTTCCTTATCGAGTTCCAAACCATTTTCATGGAGAATTTCTTCCGTCAGTTCCCAGGGGAAACCAAAGGTATCGTAAAGGCGGAAAGTAACTTCGCCGTCGAGCGCCGTCTTGCCGGCAGCCTTAACCTTTTCGATTTCGGCGCCGAGAAGTTCCATACCCTGATTAAGGGTAGCAGCGAAACGGTCTTCTTCGAGGCTGATAACCTTCTTGATGTAGTCTGCTTTGTTGACGAGTTCTTCAAAGTCCTTAGCACCGCGGTAGATTTCCACAGCAGCGTTAACAGCACCTTCGAGGAACTTGTCCTTGATGCCGAGCATGCGGCCATGACGGATAGCACGGCGCAGAATGCGGCGCAGGACATAGCCACGACCTTCGTTGGAGGGCAGAATGCCGTCCATAATCATGATGGCCATGGAGCGGGCATGGTCAGCGATAACCTTGAGGGAAATATCCTTTTCGGCATCTTCACCGTATTTTACACCGGCAACGCCAGCAGCGTATTCGATAATCGGGTACAGGAGATCTGTTTCAAAGTTGGTTTTCTTTTCCTGTACAACGGAAGCCAGACGCTCCAGACCACAACCCGTATCGATGTTCTTATGGGCGAGGTTCTTGTAGGAACCATCTTCCTGCTTGTCGTACTGCGTGAACACGAGGTTCCAGATTTCGAGGTATCTATCGCAGTCACAGCCAACAGCGCAGTCCGGCGAGCCGCAGCCGCGTTCTTCGCCCAGGTCGATGTAGATTTCAGAGTCCGGACCACAGGGGCCAGGGCCGATTTCCCAGAAGTTATCTTCCATCTTGACGATATGGTCCTGCGGGAAGCCCGGCTGGGATTTCCAGATTTCGATGGCTTCATCATCATCCGGATAAACCGTAACCCAGAGTTTGTCCTTCGGCAGTTCGACGACTTCCGTCAGGAATTCCCATGCCCAGGGAATAGCTTCGCCCTTGAAGTAATCGCCAAAGGAGAAGTTGCCCAGCATTTCAAAGAATGTCTGATGACGGGCGGTACGGCCGACATTTTCGATATCGCCGGTACGCACGCAGCGCTGACTGGTCGTCACACGCGTGCGGGGCGGTTTCATCTTGCCCGTGAAGAACGGCTTCAACGGCGCCATACCTGCACCAATCAGGAGCAGGGTCGGGTCATCCTGCGGAATCAGCGAGAAACTCGGCAGGCGAAGATGCCCTTTCTTTTCTGCAAAGAACTGCAAATAAGCTTCGCGCAGTTCGTTACCACTCATATACTTCAAATCAAATCTACCCCCATATAGGTATTTTGCAGCAGAGAGAATCTGCTGTAATTTACAAACTTAACGTTCCTATTTTAGCACAAAATTAGCTATAAATAAAAGGGCTTGCAGTAATTTTTGCAAATTATCCCGCAAAGCCCTGTTCTTATTGATGAAATTCCCGCTGAAAAGTCATTTTATCTTTAATATCTTCATAAAAAGTATACTTTCCGCGATTATTCTTCTTGGTGTAATACAAAGCATTATCACTGCGCTGCAACAGCGTATCTAAGCTTACCGCATGCGATTCCGTGGAGGCCACACCGATACTCATGTCCAAATGCTGGAAGCATATATCATGGTGGAAGAATTCTCTGGCGGACTGATATAATTTTTCCAGTTTATCCACCAATACTTCCCGTTCCGGCACCGCAAAAATCGCCACAATGAATTCATCACCGCCCAAACGGGCAATAAAATCCTTAGGAAAAGCCCTGGTCAATAGTTCACCAATCGCCATCAAAGCCGCATCGCCATACTGATGACCGAAGGTATCATTGAGCTGCTTGAAGTAATCCAAATCCACATAGCATAAGGTAAGCTCACCACTGCCCTTACGGCGATGCATATCCACAAACTGATAAAAATAACGGCGGTTAGCCAGTTTGGTCAATTCATCGGTACGGGATAAAAGCAAAATCCGCTCTTTATAGGCATACTCCTCGGTTACATCCTTAGCCACACCGATATTGCCAATCATCTTGCCATCTTCATCAAAAATCGGTGCTTTATAGGTTTCCAGCTGCCTAAGCCCCAATTTGGAATGCAATACCTGCTCCTGAAACAGCGTTGGTTTAGGATTGTCCGCAATGGCTTTATCCGTTTCGAGGCAAACATATTCGCCTTCCTCATACTGTTCAGGCGTTACGCCCCAAATCTCATAGTGCTCCTTGCCTTCAACCTCCTGCATGGACTTGCCCACCATTTCGCAAAAAGCATGATTGACCTTTAAGTGGCGACCTTCCATGTCCTTGAACCAGACAAAACCGGGCATGGTATCCACCATCGTCTGCAGGCAGTTACGGGTATGCCACAATTCCTTCTGCTTATAAAGGTCTTCCAATAAATGCTCGCAAAAAAAAGGCCAATAATTATCTATCTTCGTAAGCGGCCATACACGACAGGCACGAGCAATTTTGTCTGGCGATAGTTCATCCAATCTGTCCGTACAAATGACTAATCGCGTATCCCGTCCAAACTGTGCATCTATCTGCGCAGGTTCCCAATCAGCCACCGTATTTAAGAGCAAAGCGGCACATTTTCGCCCGGCCATCGGCGGCAAATCAGCCAGCGAAGCTGCCACTTCAAACTCAACCTGACAATTTTCAGGTATATTGGCATCCTGCATCGCCCTGACTGCAATCTCCGGCATACCAACCATAACAACCAAAAGATGACAACGGAACATATGTTTACACCTCAAACAAGTTGTAAAAACTCACAAAGAGCCCCACGAGTAACTCATGGGGCTCCATAAAATTTTGCATTGTAATATACTATCCGTATAGTAGCAAAGACAGCGCATATTGTCAATCTTTTTTTCATAGTCCTGTACAAAGCTAAATATTAAACGGCGCAAAGAGTTTCCGCAAATAATTGAATCCTTTGGTAATCGCTTTTAAAAGCGGCTCCATCGTCTTGGGCTGACGAACGGCCAACTGCAGAACCTTATGCCGCAGATTGCGGTATTCCGCATCGAAAATCGCCAGCTGCTCCTCCATTTCCATCTCCACCGACACCGCAGGAATATTGGACGGCTGCAAATCGCAGGCACGGCCATGAATAACTACGGCATCTCCGCGGAAGGGAATATAGGCTTCGCCCTGATATTCCTTCTGAATCCGGCTCTTCAAGAATTCCTGCCCCTGCGCTTCACCATGCACGATAAAGATTTTCGCCGGTTTGGGATTCTGGAAATTGCTAATCCAATCCATAAGCTGGTCGGTATCGGCATGGGCAGAAAAACCATTCATGACCTGAATCTGTGCCTTAACTGCCACTTCCTCGCCCATGACCCGCACGCGCTTGATGCCTTCGACCAAACGACGGCCCAGGCTCCCTTCTGCCTGATAGCCCACAAAGAGAATCGTCGATTCCGGCCGCCAGAGATTGTGTTTCAGATGATGCAGGATGCGCCCGGCATCCGCCATGCCCGATGCCGAAATGATAATTGCCGAACCTTCGGAACTATTAAGTGCCCGCGATTCTTCCGGCGTCTTGCAGATACGCAACTGCGGAAATTCCGTCAGTTTTTCGCTGTCACCAAACATCTCAATGGCTTCCTCGTCAAAGTCCTGATAATTCTTCATAAAGATGCGGGTGGCGTTGATGGCCAATGGACTGTCCAGAATAATGGGGATATCCCCGTCGAGCCTTCCCTGTTTCCAAAGGTTATAGAAATAGTACAGCAACGTTTGTGTACGCCCAACAGCAAAGGAAGGAATAATCACATTACCGCCTCTGTCCATCGTATCATTGACGATTTCCAGCAGCTTCGTTTCCTTGTCATAAAGCTTATGCTGCCGGTCTCCATAAGTGGATTCCACCACGAGGAAATCGGCCCCGGTAATCACGGTCGGGTCTTTGATAATGGGCTGTTTGGGCTGACCCAGGTCACCGGAAAATACCAGTTTCGTAGTCTTTTCTCCTTCAGTCACCTGCAAATCCACAATCGCCGAACCGATGATATGACCGGCATCGAAAAACTTGACCTTTACATTGTCCCCCAAAGTAAATTCCTGTTCATAGGGCATGGGGACAAAATGCTTCAGTGCCTCTGCTGCATCGTCTAGAGAATAGATGGGCTCCACCGGTTCCTCACCGCGCCGCTGATTTTTGCGGTTGAAGGATTCCGCATCAGACTGCTGAATGAAGGCCGAATCCGGCAGCATAATCTGCGCCAAATCACAGGTAGCCTGCGTGGCGTACACCGTGCCCTTGAAGCCATCCTTGACGAGTTTCGGAATCAGACCGCAATGGTCCACATGAGCATGGGTGAGAATTACCGCCTCAATCCCCACAGGATTAAAGGGAAAATTCTCATAATTCAGCTCGCGGATTCTCCGCGCTCCCTGAAACATACCACAGTCAATGAGATACTGATGTTCCTGCGTTTCCAACAGATAGCAAGAACCGGTAACCGTATGCGCTGCGCCTAAAAAATCTAACCGCATAAAAATCCGCCCCTTTCAAGAATATATTGATATAATTCCCTAAAGGAGCGGAAAAATCCTGCTTATTTATTTTTCACCAATCAGACGAACTTCCGGCTGCAGCTCTACGCCATGCGCTTCTTTCACACGCTTCTGCACTTCATGAATGAGATTGATTACATCCGCAGCAGTTGCACCGCCCTTGTTCACCACAAAGCCAGCATGCTTGGTGGAAACCTGCGCACCGCCAACCGACAGGCCCTTAAGCCCCGTCTGGTCGATCAGCGTACCGGCAAAATACCCTTCCGGCCGCTTGAACGTACTGCCGGCACTAGGCATCTCCAAGGGCTGCTTGCTCTCACGGCGCTGCGTGAAATCAGCAATGCTCGCGCGGATTTCTTCTTCACTTCCCAACGTGAGCTCGAGTTCCACTTCCACAATAGCCTCGCCATTGGTCTGGAAAATGCTGTGACGATAGCCCAGCTCCAACTCATCCAAACCATAGGTTTTGACTTCGCCATCACGGGTTACCGCCCGCACAGCCTTGACCACGTTTTTCGTCTCCCCGCCGTAGGCACCGGCGTTCATAAAGACGGCACCGCCAATGCTGCCGGGAATGCCGCAGGCAAATTCCAGGCCAGCGAGACTGTGCTGAGCAGCAGCTTCAGCAATATCTTTCAAGAGTGCACCTGCGCCCACGGTCATTTTCGTACCTTCCACCTGAATGGTATTAAAGGTATCGGCAAAATTAACCACGACACCGCGAATGCCCTTGTCGCTGACCAGCATATTGGAGCCATTGCCCACAAAGGTAAGCGGCAGTTCATATTCCTTCACGAGACGCAGGATTTGCTGCGTTTCCTCCATGCTGGCCGGCTTAAGCAGACAGTCTGCGGGACCGCCAATTTCAAAGGTGGTATGTTCCCGCATCGGGGCATCTAAGAGCAGCTGTTCCGGCTTCAGAAACTTACGGCAAGCTTCAATAAAATTTTCATTTATCATCTTTCCAGTTCATTCCTCTTTAACTTACTTTTTCCACATACGCAACCCGGGGCCCACTTCTGCCAGCTGGCCAAAGTCAAGCTGACGCAAAGCCTCATAGGCCACCACTGCCACGGCATTGGAGAGATTTAGCGACCGGGCATCGGCAATCATCGGAATGCGTACGCAGGATTCCCAATGTGCATTTAAGATTTCCTCGGGAATCCCCGCCGACTCCTTGCCAAACACCAGCATATCCTCGGAAGTATACTGCACTTCCGTATGGGCATGCGGTGCCTTGGTGGAACAATAATAAAAATTATGGTCAGGATATTTTTCCAGCACTTCATTGAAGTTCTCATGATAATGCACCTTCACCAAGTGCCAGTAGTCAAGTCCCGCCCGCTTCAAATGCTTGTCGTCCGTAGAAAAGCCCAAGGGCTTTACCAAGTGAAGCTCAATCCCCGTAGCCGCACAGAGACGCGCTATGTTGCCTGTGTTACCGGGAATTTCCGGTTCGATTAAAACAATATGCAAAAAACTTACACCTCTTACAAATTGGCCAGGACTTCCAATGCTTCATCACTGGTCATCAATATTTCGCGTGGTTTGCTGCCGACATTCGGCCCCACGATATTTAACTCTTCCATGGTATCAATCAGCCGCCCGGCCCGGGTAAAGCCGATATGGAAGCGCCGCTGAATGCTCGATGCCGAAGCCTGCCCCGTACTCATGACGAGATTGACCGCATCAGCCAGCAGGGCATCGGTCTTAGGCGCACTGCGCGCGCCCTTGCTGCCGCTTTCTTCCTCTACCGCTTCGGCCATTTCCTTTTGGGTAAAGGCTTCGATTTCCTCGTTGGGCTCCATTTCCTGACCTTGGGCGCGGATGAAGTCCAACAGTTTTTCTACTTCATCATCACTGATGAACGCCCCCTGCACGCGGCGGGGCTTGGACTCACCAATCGGGAAGAACAGCATATCGCCGCGCCCCAGCAGTTTTTCGGCACCGCTGCGGTCGAGGATGGTACGCGAGTCAATCTGGCTGGATACCGCAAAGGAAATGCGTGAAGGCACATTGGCCTTGATGATACCCGTGATAACGTCAACGGAAGGACGCTGCGTAGCCAGCACCATATGGATGCCTGCCGCACGCGCCTTCTGTGCCAGACGGCAGATGGCATCTTCTACATCATGCGGCGCAACCATCATCAAATCCGCAAGCTCGTCAATGATGATGACGATGGCGGGCATCTTATCCTCAGGGAAATTGTCGTTATAGCCCTGCATATTGCGGACACCTTTCTCCGCAAACTTGCTGTAACGCTTCTCCATCTCCTGCACCGACCAGTTGAGCACCGAAGCCGCTTTCTTGGCATCAGTAACAACAGGCACCATTAGATGCGGTATGCCGTTATAATTGGACAGTTCGACCATCTTGGGGTCAACGAGGATGAATTTTACTTCATCCGGCTTGGCCTTAAAGAGAATACTGGTAATCAATGTGTTAATGCACACCGACTTACCGGAACCCGTGGCACCAGCCACCAACAGGTGCGGCATCTTGCCCAAGTCGGCAAAAATGCCCTGTCCGCCGATATCCATGCCCAGGCCCACCGTGAGTTTAGATTTTGCTTTGTCAAACTTGGCATTTTCCAAAACTTCGCGGAGCTGTACACCTTCGAGCTCCTTGTTCGGCACTTCGATACCGATGGCGCTCTTGCCAGGAATCTGCTCGATACGCACGGACGCAGCCGCCAGACGCAGGGCAATATCGTCGGCAAGATTGGTAATCTTGCTGACCTTCACCCCCGGTGCAGGCTCCAGCTCATAGCGGGTAACCGCTGGGCCGTGGCAGGCATTCAAGATTGTCGCCTTGACCTTAAAATCCGCCAAGGTCTGCTGCAAGGTCATAGCATTTTCGGCAATCTCTTTTTCAAGTGCCGAATTTTGCGTTTTTACATGCTTGCTGAGAATTTCCGTAACCTTAGGCAGTTCATAGGGCTTAACAGGCGACGGTGCCGCTTCAACTGTCTGTTCTGAACCATCCAAAATAGCCGCCGCAGGCCTTATTGGTGCAATCTCTCCATAACTGGGCATTGCTGTCCGCTTGGCCGCATCCTTCATCGGCTTGGCCGAAGGTGCTACCGGTTTAGGCTGGTCCACATTTATCGCCGGCTGACTATTCACGGCTGACACGTCATTTGAACGGTCAACCGTTGACGTAAACCCACTCTTCTCCGTACCAGCAGGCTCAACCATATCATCTTCCTGCCTGCCATACTCAATCGTAAATTTCGGCACTTCCTCTGCCGGAACCTCCGGTTCTGCTGCTACTGTCACTTCTTCTGCCACGGGCTCTGCAGTAAGCTTTTCTGCCGCTTCCGTCAGCGGCAATTCGGCAAAATGGTCATCTTCCTCCTGATTATAAAAGGAAGCTTTGACTTTTTCTACGACTTTTTCCTCTACACGCTCACTGACATCGGCCACTTTTTCGTAAGCTACAGCCATTGCCTTGCCTGTAACCACCGCGCTTTTGGCCGCCGTTCGCTGCGTGCGCCGCACGCCATTGGCCAGTGACCAGGTGGTTGACAACAATATGGAACCAATAACTCCTGCCCCCAGCAGGATAATCGAGCCATCGACGCCGAAGAACTTCCGCAAAATCAGCAAAAAAGCCCCCGCCAAAAGGCCGCCGCCCTGTGGCAGGCTTTCCGGAAGAATCTCCGCTCCCGGCTCCACCACCAGGTGATGCCAAATTGCCAATACCGATACAAATAGTAGCCCCAAACCGAAAAAGCGGGGAGAATACACCAGTCCATGATGCTTGACGATATACTGATAGCCAATCAGCAGAATCAGCAGGGAAATAAGTACTGCCCCCACGCCGAACATATAGTTCAGGCACTTGGCAAAGTAAACTCCCACAAAACCAACATTCAGCCCGCAAAGGCCGCAGACGGAAATCAGGCTTACAGCCACCAATAGCAGACCTAAAAGTTCATATTTGCGTTCCGGGCTGCCGACAGAATTTACCGTTGTTTTTTTCCTGCCGGAAGCCTTACGTCGCCGCGGAGCCGTCTTGCGCTCCGCTGTCTTCTTATTCAAGGGATCACCTCAACCAAATTACTTTTTGAGGCGTTCAGCACAACGCTGTGCCTCATAGCAAATCCGCTCTTCATCGAGGGTTTTCAGTTCGTTCTTTTCCATAATAACCTGACCGCCGCAGATAACCGTATCCACAGAGCTGGCATTCGCCGCATAGACCAGCAGGGAAATAAGATTATGCCGCGGGAACCATGCGGGGCTGTTCATATTCCAGAGCGTGATATCGGCCTTGCAGCCAGCTTCCAAACGTCCCAAACCTTCAATCCCCACAGCCTTGGCACCGTATTCCGTCCCCATCTTCAACGCTTCAAAAGCCGGAATTGCCAGCGGGTCATATTCATTGACCTTATGCAGCATAGCGGCAAGGTTCACTTCTTCGAGCATATCCATATTGTTGTTGGAGGACACACCATCCGTCCCCAAAGCTGTCACAACACCTTCTTTGAGCAGGCGGGGCACAGGAGCCACACCGCTGGCCAGTTTCATATTACTGCCCGGATTGTGGGCAACAGCAATCTTATGCTTTTTGATGATGTCAATATCATTGTCGTCCAAGTGCACGCAATGCGCAGCCAGTACATGGTCATTATCAAAGATGCCCGTTTCCTCCACCCAGGCAAAAGGACGCTTGCCATACTGCTTGAGAGAATCTTCCACTTCCGTCTTCGTCTCATGCATATGGATATGGATGCCAGCTCCCAAATCCTGCGCAGCCTTGGCCACCTTCTTGAGGAACTCCGGAGGGCAGGTATAGGGCGCATGCGGACCAAACATTACAGAAATCTTACCATTATTGGCACCATGATAATCATGGTAGAGTTCCACATTTTCCGCTAATTTCTTCTCGCTGTCCGGAGCTACGCCGATAATACCACGAGAAAGCACGCCACGAATACCTGCATCGATGGTTGCTTCTGCCACACGGTTCATGTATGGACCATACATATCCGCAAAGGTCGTGGTACCACTGCGTACCATTTCGACCAAAGCCAGCATAGCCCCCCAGTAAATATCATCATCATTCATCTTGGCTTCAATGGGCCAGATTTTATTTTCCAGCCAATCCATCAGCGCCATATCATCGGCATAGCTGCGCAGAAGCGTCATCGATGTATGCGTATGGGCATTGACAAAGCCCGGCACAGCCAGATGATTCTTGCCGTCAATAATCTTGCCCGGACGAAAATCCTCCGGCACTTCACCAATGCCCGCGATTTTATCCCCATCCAGCATGATATTCGTAAGCGGCGTAGTACCATCCGGCTTAACCACATATACATCTTTAATTAACGTTTTCAAAAATACTTCCTCCTAATGATTTATTCCAAATTGAGATATGCCCGTTGTTCCGGCGTCAGCGTGTCAATCGCCATCCCCAAAGACTTTAATTTCAGCTCGGCCAGTTTCACATTGACTTCATTGGGCATCAGATGAACTTCTTTCTTGAGTTCCTTGCCATGTTCCAAAAGATGCATCATCGAGAAGAACTGCACACCAAAGGACAAATCCATGATTTCTGCAGGATGACCATCACCAGCGGCCAGATTTACGAGGCGGCCTTCTGCCAACAGATAAATCTTGCGACCATCTTTCTGCAGGAACTCTTCGATATTATTGCGCACCTTGCGGCGGGACTGGGACAGGCTCTCCAGTTCCGGGATATTGATTTCGCAGTCAAAATGACCGGAGTTAGCAAGCATTGCGCCATCCTTCATGGATTCAAAATGACGCTTCACGATAACATCCTTATCGCCCGTAAGCGTCAGGAAGATATCCCCGATTTTCGCGGCTTCATCCATCGGCATTACGCGGAAACCATCAAAGACCGCTTCAATGGCCTTAATCGGGTCAACCTCCGTAATCACGACATTTGCACCGAGGCCACGTGCACGCATAGCGCCGCCCTTGCCGCACCAGCCATAACCGGCGATGACCACAGTCTTGCCCGCAATCACGAGATTCGTCGTGCGCATAATGCCATCCCAGGTAGACTGGCCTGTGCCATAACGGTTGTCAAACAAGAACTTCATATAGGCATCATTTGCCGCAATCATCGGAAATTCCAGCTTGCCTTCCTGTGCCAGACCACGCAAACGGTGTACACCCGTAGTCGTTTCCTCGGAACCGCCAACGATTTTCGGCAGTAAATCGCGATGCGTCGTATGCAGCGCATGCACCAAATCACCACCATCATCAATGATGAAATCCGGCTCAATCTTCAATGCTTCATCAATGAACTTAAAGTATTCTGCTTCCGTGCAGTCATGCCAGGCAAAGACATTTACGCCATCCTCCACAAGAGCAGCCGCCACATCATCCTGCGTGGACAAAGGATTGCTGCCCGTAATGGCCACTTCAGCACCAGCATGCATAAAGACCTCTGCCATATAAGCCGTCTTGGCTTCTAAGTGCAGGGTAATGACCATCTTCTTGCCAGCAAAGGGCTTTGTCTTGGAAAACTCCTCATCCACAGCACGCATAACCGGCATAAAATTCTTTACCCATTCGATTTTATCATGACCGCTTGATGCAAGTTTAATATCTCTAATCATTGATTCCATGTAAAAAGCCTCCCCATAAAAGCCAAACATACACTGAAAAATCTCAACCTCAATTGTAGCACGAAAAGCCTGCGTCCGTCACCTTATTTTTCAAGCTGCTGGTCAAGCGCCACATAATCCGTCATATCCGCCACGAGCGGCGTAATCGAAATATAGCCCTGCTCCGTCGCATAAATATCCGTGGCACTGCCTTTATCCGAATCGTAAACTTCCCCGGCCATTGTGTAGTAAACCTTTCCGTCTCGTTCTTCTCTGGTAAACGCATTGAGATAATCACGCTTTCCCTGACGTCCATACACATATTGTGGCAACCCATCTTTGAGAAATAGCGGAAAATTGACATTATACAGAAACACTTTTCCAGCGTCTGGCATCAGCTTAGCCAGGTCACGGGCAAATATCTCTGCAGCCTCATCATAAGTCAGTTTACTGGCTGTATCCAAAGACAAGGCAAAAGAAGGAATATCATGGAAATAACCTTCCATCGCCGCGCCCACTGTCCCCGAATAAATAATATCCGTGGCCAGATTCGCGCCATGATTGATACCAGAAACCACCAGATCCACAGGTCTGTCTTTCGTCATAAACGCTTCAATATATAGTTTAGCACTGTCAGCAGGCGTGCCCCCTACCGCCCAAGCCTCAATGCCGTACTTTTCCTCCAGCATCTTATCCCGAGCCACTTCAATAGGAGTCCCGATGGTCAGAGCGTTGCTCATGCCGCTCTGCTGCTTCATCGGAGCCGAAACAATAATCTCATGCTCTTTATGCAAAGCCCGCACCAGCGCCTCAATCCCAGCCGCCTTAATGCCATCATCATTGGATAATAAAATTCGCAAGAAAAAGCCTCCTTAACTGCTACGAATAAACATTTTATCCCTATTCTACCAATTTTTTGATTTTCTTACAATAATATTTGCACTTCTCTCCCAAAGAGCGTATAATAGTTCTGCAATATGCGAAATTTCTCAGACGAGGAGATTAATGAATTATGGCTAATAGATTTTATGAACTGACCGTAGCTGGCTGCAAACGTTCCCTGCCGATTTTGAACGTCACGGACAAACTAGCAATCGCCGGCTTCATCATGCTCGGTGACCCGGACCTCACGCTGGCCTGCGCTAAGGAACTGGCAAAAAAGATTCCCGCAGACACGGACGTAATTCTCACCGCTGAAACCAAAGGTATCCCTTTGGCTGCTGACCTTGCCCGCGAGCTGGGTATGGAACGCTATGTGGTAGCCCGCAAATCCGTCAAGGCTTACATGGAAAACGCTGTTTGGGTCGAAGATATTTCTATCACCACCAAGGGGGTACAGAAACTCTGCCTGGACGGCGTAGATGTTGACCGCCTCAAAGGCAAAAACGTCCTGCTCCTGGACGATGTAATCAGCACCGGCGGCTCCATGAAAGCCCTGACTGAACTCACAGAAAAAGCAGGCGGCAAGGTAATCGGCGAAGCCTGCGTACTCGCTGAAGGCGATGCTGCCAAGCGCAAGGATATCATCTTCCTCGAAGCACTGCCGCTGTTTGATGCAGAATAATATTACAAAAGAAAGCAATGACGAAAACAATTATTCGCCATTGCTTTTTTATTACCCTCAACAAGCCAAAAAACCTGCGTACCAATGCAGGACATTGATACACAGGCTTCTTTTGTTGCCTAAATTTTACATTCGCTCAGCCAACATATCTGCCGCTGCCAGTAACCCGGCAATCATGGCACTGGGTCTTGGTGGGCAGCCGGGGATGTAGATATCCACCGGCACCACCTTATCGGCTGCACCTACAATAGCGTAGCTGGCGCCGTAGGTTTCACCGCCGGCTGCGCAGGCACCACATGCCATAACCAGTCTTGGCTCCGGCATGGCTTCATAGGACATTTTAAGTGCCTGCTCCAAGTTTCTCGTCACCACGCCCGTGACCATCAGGAGGTCAGCATGACGGGGCGATGCATCCACATGCACACCATAGCGGTGCAAATCATAGATGGGATTGGACATCGCGCCCATCTCGAAGTCACAGGCATTGCAGGAACCAGCGTCTAGATGGCGCACATGCAGACTGCGGCCTAATTTCTGCTTGATGACCTCCGCCGTAATCTCGGCAGCATCTTCGGTGATTACCGGCAGGGCCTCATCACGACTGTGCTGCAGGCTGCCCATAGCCTTTTCGACGCATTTGCCACAGAACAGGCATTTTTTATAGTCAATGGCATAGCCCTGTCCCTCACTGGTGACCTTAAAGGCTCCCACGGGGCATGCCTTGGCACAATCCGTGCGCAGATTTTCCGGGCAATCGCCCGTGATTTTTCCCCGAAAGCGGGCACTGCCGGTGAGGGAAATATTTTCGGTGGCGATTTTATCGCCTAATAAGCGTTCTATTACCTTAAACATAAACTCTCCTCAAAATTAGCGGTCAATGCACGCATAACACAGTTCAAAACTCTTGTTAATCAACGGAAAGTCCGGAATGATATCTCCCTGCACGGCAATGGTCACAGCCGGCCAGTTCGGATAGGAGGCACTGCGGACGAAGATGCGGTCAATTTTGCCATCCTGCAGGGCCACAAACTGGAAGTTGCTGCCCCGTGCCGATTCGCTAAGGCCCCAATCCTCACCACTTACAGTTGACCAGTCAATTTGAACGGTCAGATTTGACGGGTCATTTGACTTGTCCGCCTTCAGCAGATTGCAAAGCTGCTGCACAAGAGCAAAGGATTCTTTTAATTCCGCAATGCGCAGAGCCAGTCTTGCGGCCACATCGCCGGTCTTTTCCGTCACGAGCTTAAAGTCGAGTTCCGGATAAAGGCCATAAGCAAAATCCTTGCGGCTGTCATGGGCAAAACCCGAGGCTCTTGCGCCGACACCGACCATCGCCAAATCCACGGCGGTATTTTTGCGCACAACGCCCGTGGTGCGCACGCGGTTCTGGAAGTTGGCCTGTTGGGCAAACATTTCGCTTAAATCGCTGACATTGGCCTTGGTTTTATCCATAATATCGGCGATATCGTTGAGCAAGGCGCTGTCAATATCCTGACGCACGCCGCCGGGAACGATTACACCGCGCAGGAAGCGGTTGCCCGCAATGCGTTCCTGCAGGCGCATAAGCATTTCCTTCGTACGGCCGCCAAGGCTGATGGCCGGATTAAAGCCCACACCGGCGGGAATATTGCCCAGGTCGCCCACATGGTTGGTGATGCGCTCAATTTCCATCAGCAGCGTGCGAATGATTTCCGCCCGCCGCGGAACCTTTACGCCAGCGATTTTTTCCACCGCCTGACAGAAGCTCCAGGTATTAGCAATGGTGCAGGCACCGCAGATACGCTCGACAATGGGCAGAGCTTCTTCGGGCGTCTTGCCTTCCATGATTTTTTCCAAACCACGATGGGTATAGAACAGACGGGCGTCCAGCTGCAGCATGGATTCACCGGCCTGACTGAAGCGGAAGTGCCCCGGTTCGATAATGCCCGCATGAATCGGACCAACCGGCACTTCATAAACGCCTTCGCCCTTGGCCACACTCATATCCATACGGCGGCTGCCATGCACGTCAGCATCTTTAGCCACAGTCTTACGCAGAGGATAAAAGCCCTCTGGGAAGGTATCGTGCAGGACAAGCGGGCGCGGGTCGGGATGATTCTGCGGCACAATGCCGAACATATCCTGAATCTCACGTTCGTACCAAACGGCGGCAGGAATCACACTGGTCAGGGATTCATAGCACAGGGACTCCCCTTCACCGAAGACAGCCTTAACTGCCTCCATTTTATGCTCGCTCAGATTTTCAAAAACAGCGTAAATCGCATACCCCTTTACTTCGGGATTTTCCGTTTCATCCCGGCCAAACATCGCCGTCAACGGATTTTTACCACCGTTGGACAGGATATTGGCCGTGCCGCGGAAGTTTTCCGGTTTTACGACTTTCAAAGACCAATCCGCCATTACTGTACACCTCCCATGACCACTTTTGCCGCCTCAGTCAAAAGCGTTCCCACATAGGGAAGCTCATAAGCAAAGGCACTTACTACGCCGCTGATGGCCAACATCAGCAGCAATACACAGCTGTCCAGTTTGCCCATCAGTTCACCAGCCGCCTTGCGGGTCGGTTTGCCGCCCAGCATGCGCATGGCATGGTAAAGAATACCAATCAGCATACCGGCCAGCAGCACGAGCGCCAAAATCCCTAAATACGGATGATGTGCCTGGAAGAAGCTGGCAATGATGTAGAACTTACTGAAAAATACCCCCATCGGTGGCATCCCCAAGATGCCCACAATGCCGAGCAGCCAGAACATCGCCGTTTTGGGTGCCTGCTGCATCATGCCATGAATGCGCATCATATTTTTCGTCGCATAGGTTTCCATAATGGTACCGGCCGTATAGAACAGCATGTATTTAACCAAGGCATGGTTGAACATATGCAAAAGGGACGCCTCTGCCGCCAACGGCATAAAGAGGCCGAAACCTGCGGCCAGCAGGCCGAAGTTTTCCATCGAGGAATAGGCGAGCATACGCTTGACATCACGCTGCACCACCACGAATGGCACAGCCAATGCAATGGTCAGCAGGCCAAAGCCCACATACATGGAGCTGATGAAATCAAGCCCCACCACGGGCATCACAATCGCCGTAGCGCGCAGAAGCACATAGAGCGCACAGATACAGAGCGCACCGGAAAGCAGACCGCTCGTGAGGGCCGGTGCTTCCGAATGAGCATCCGGCAGCCAGGCATGCATAGGTGCCAGGCCGATTTTCGTGCCATAGCCCACAAAGAGGAAGCAAAACGCGAGTTTTGCCACATCATGGTCGAGCATATCGGCATGAACTTTCATAAATTCCCAGTTCAGCGGCAGCACATCGCCCATAGCTTGCAGCTGACCGTAGTAGAGAATAATCGTACCCAAAAGAGCCAGACAGATGCCCACGGTGCAGACCATAACGTATTTCCAGGCCGCTTCCAGCGAAGTACGGGTGAATTTAAATGCTACGAGCAGTGCCGATACCAGGGTGGTCGCCTCAATGGTTACCCACATCAGGCCTAAGCTGTCCACCGTCACCACCAGCATCATCGTCCAGACGAAAAGATGCGACAACGCATAGAAACGTCCTTCCAAATGGGTAAAGCGGCGCAAGTATCCATAACGGATATTGGTATCGCGTTCCAGGTACGCTTTGCTGGTCCAGGCAAAAGCCAGGTACAGCGCACCGACAATGACGAGCATCCAAATGCTCAGCGAATCCACATAGAAAAATCCCTGCCGGATTGGCTCATGGGGATGCATGGCAAATTCTGCCGCCATGTGCAGAATCAGACCAAAGACCACCGTGGCCGTCAGCCTGTCGGCAACGTGCAGGAGCTTTAGCCCCAGCAGCCCTGTGACCGCCACCACTGCAAAGAGCAGCGGCAGCCCAAGTATATAATAAAGTTCCATAAACTACCTCAGCCCTTCAACTTTCTCATTACCGTGGTATCCGTGGTCATAAAGGACAGGCTCATGCGGTTGGTGAGAATGACCAGCACGACCACAGCGATCAACACGTCCAAAAATACGCCCAGTTCCACCACCAACGGCAACCCCTCGGTGATAATCAGGCCCAGCAGATAAATGCCGTTTTCCAAGGTAATCAGGCCGCACATCTGCAAAATGGCCCGCTTGCGCATGACCATGAGGGCCAGCCCCGTCATAATCATCATGATGGTCGCAGCAAAGAAATCCCGTGCCAAGGGGTCAAGCATAAAACGGCTGCCCAGCACATAGCCGAACACCAAAAAGGCTGCCGCCGCCATGGTCGAATAATTCACATTGATATCGGAAAAGATTTCCCGTTCGTCGGTAATCCGTTTGATTAATTTCAGCATGGCCATCGGGATAAAGAGCACCTTAACGCCCAAGGTCAGGGCAAAGGGAATAAGGGCATGCATAAGGCCATGATTGAGCCCGGCCAGCAGGCAGGCGCAGGCAATGATGGCGGACTGTGCCATCAGGCAGACAACTGAACGTTTAAGCTCCATCACCCGGGTCTGGAAATAGACCACCGCCAGGAGCAGAACGACTAAATATTCCATTTTTCCTCCTTAGCTTACTGGGCAATAATCGCAACAGCCAGCATGATAACCGCTGCCGCCAAATAAACACGAACCTTGAACAGACGCATCTTATTGTTCAGGATTTCCACTAAACCAACCAGCAGCGCCGTCATAAGTACCTTGACCACCATCGGCAGCGGCAAAGGCAGGTAAAGCGCACCGAACAGCACGAAGAAGGACAGCATTTTGAGCATACTTCCCAAATGGATGTAGCTCAACAGGCGTCCGGAATATTCCAGCGTCATGCACTCGTGAATCATGGTAAGTTCCAAATGTGTATCCGGATTGTCCACCGGCAGCCGGCTGTTTTCCGCCAGCATCACGAGGAAGAACGCCACGCTGCCCAGCACCGCCGGAACGGTGAAGTAAAAGGCATTGTAGTCAATGACCATCTGCGAGAGCATGGTCGAGCCGTAGCGGGAGGCATTTAAGAGCACCGCGAGCATTACAGCCGGTTCCACCAATACGGAAATATAGATTTCGCGGGAACCGCCCATGCCGCCAAAGGCCGTAGCTGAATCCAGCGAACCCAAGGTCATAAAGAAACGCCCCAAAGCCAGCACATAGACAAAGACAAAGGCATCACCAAAACGGATATTGCCCTGCAAAAGCCCCGGCAGCATCATGGCCGCCATAATGCTCGTCACAAGATAGACGATAGGTGCCGCCAAAAACACCCAGCTGGTGTATTTGGTCACAATAACCGGCTTGCGCCACCACTTCCAGAGGTCAAAATACTCCTGAAAGATGCTGGCTCCCTGCCGTTTCTGCAAAAACGCCTTGGTCTTGTTGACGATTCCGGCAATCAGGGGAGCACAGATGAGCAGACAGAGCGCCTGCACAGCGGCATGATAAAAACTAAGTGCCATCTTATAACCCTCCCCAAATCAAGACAATAACCATCGCAATCATGGTATAACCGATATAGAGCCGCACACTGCCCTGCTGCACAATGCGCAGGGTATCGGCCAATTTGACCATAATGTGTTCGACCGGACGATAAAGCCTGTCCGTAAACTGGTCAGGAATCAGCAGATTATAATGAAGCTTGCGGCCAAAATACGCATGGTCCCGCTGCAGGAAAACGCGCTCACGGCGTGGCTTCAAGATAAAGTCAAAGGCACGGCGCAAGGGCTTGGAAAAACCTGTCGCCGTATACTGCTGGCGGCGGGTCGGTTCCGTACCGCAGTTCCAGGTCACATCCTGGTGGACGATAATCTTGTCGCTGCTGATGGTCATGAGCAACAGTGCTGTGAGCACCAAGGCCGCCAGCAGAATCAGCAGCGGATTAAACACCGACTCCGACTGACCGCCGTTCCACCACAGACCGATAACATCACCGGCAGGAATCGCCAACGGACTCGTCACGAGCACATGACGCATAAGATTGACAACCGGTGCCGGCATAATGCCCATGGCGAGAATCGCCAATGCTTCCAGCCCCATGCCAACCAGCATGGTAAAGGGCATTTCGTGTGCTTTGAGCACGAGATTGGAGCGGCGGCGTCCCAAAAAGGTCACGCCATAGAGCCGCACAAAACAGCCCAGGGCCAAAGCGCCCGTAAGCCCCAGCAGGATAAAGGCAAAGATGACGAGCAGGCGCAGTTCCGGCGTGCCGGATTCATAGGCCAGCGTCATCATGCCCTGCAAGGTCAGCCATTCACCGACCAGCCCGCCCGTAAACGGCAGAGATGCCAGCGACATGGAACCCACCAGCGTAAATGCCGCCGTCCAGGGCATCTTCTTTAAGAGTCCACCCAACAGTTCCACATTACGCGTGCCCGTAGCATGCATAACCGCACCAGCACTCATAAAGAGCAGGCATTTCATCAGGCTGTGGGCAAAGGAATGTACGAGCACCGCCGTAAACGCGACCACCGACAGATAAGGTCTGTCCAATGCCACCAGAATCATACCGCAGCCAAAGGCGGCAAAGATGATGCCCATGTTTTCCACGGAGGAATAGGCCAGAATGCGTTTCATATCCTTTTCCATGGACGCATAGAGCACCCCCAGGAACGCCGATACCAACCCCACCACCATGACGATAAGGCCATAGGCAAACACATCGGCACCGATAAATTCAAAGACGAAACGGCCAAAACCATAAACCGCCACCTTGAGCATGACACCGCTCATGAGCGCCGACACATGGGAAGGTGCCGCCGGATGTGCATTGGGCAGCCATACATGCAAAGGCATCAGGCCGGATTTCAAGGCAAAGCCGGCAAAAGCACAGCCAAAGGCAATATGTTTCAGCATCGGCGGCAATTCGCTATGCGCCAAATCGGCAAAAGCAAAGCTCTCTGCTCCGCTGCCCAAAAGGTAAAACGCCATCAAAATGGCCGCTGTACCCAAATGAGTCATGACCATATACTGGTAAGCGGCACTGACCACCTGTTTCTTCTCGCTCTCGTGATTCACGAGCAGGAAAGAAACCAGCGCCATAACTTCCCAGGCCAGAATAAAGGTAAAGGCATCGCCTGCGAGCACCACCAGGACCATCGAGCCTAAAAAGAGGTTCCAAAGCCCCGTCAGCTGACGGATGCGGGCACCCAAATAGCCCCGGCCGTAGCCCATGCCATACAGGCTGACCGCCGTTCCCGACAGGCCGATAATCACGAGGAAAGCCGCTGCCCAGCCGTCAATCACCAGCGAGTAACGGCCAAACTGCAGCATGCCGCTTCCTGCCAGCCCCAAAAGTTCCTGTGAGGCCAGTCCCAACACCATAAGGCTGGCTATAACCGCCAGCCCCATGGACACATAATGGGCAGCTAATTCCAGCCGCTTAGGCCAAATCAGCGCCAGCGTTCCGAGGCCATACAGCCCTAACGCCCCCATAAAAGATTCCATACGTTCCTCCCATAAAAAATAATTGCTTGAATGATATAGTAACTTTCACATTATACCGCAAACCACCGCAGCTGAAAAGGTTTCTAGCAAAAAAATCTGCCGCATTCGCTTAGCAAAATTTGACCCTGCATGAGGGGAAATGCTATAATGAAATTTATGCTATTTAATTGTAACTTTAAGGAGAAGAAATCATGAGTCTTGACGGCTTTTCCATGCGTCCGCTGGTGCGCGAGTTAAACAACACCTTGGCTGGCGGCCGCATTGATAAAATAACCCAGCCCAATAAACAATCCATTGTCCTGTCCATTCGTCAGCCAGGACAAAACCAGCAGCTGCATATCTGCATCAATTCCCAGAATCCCGCGGCGCATCTGATGACCAAGAATCTGGAAAATCCCCCGGAACCACCGGTCTTTTGTATGGTGCTCCGCAAGCAGCTCGAAACCGGCCGCATTGCCGCTATCCGACAGCATGGCCTGGACCGCATTCTGCTGATGGATGTAGATTCCATTGCGGCGGGCGGCAAAATCGTAACCAAAACCCTGATTATGGAACTGATGGGCAAATACAGCAATATGATTCTCGTGCAGGATGGCATAATCATTGACGCCCTGCGCAAAATCGGCACCAACAGCAGCCGCGTGCGCACCGTCCTGCCCGGTGACACCTACGAACTCCCCCCGGGACAGGATAAGCTGGATATCTTTACCACGCCCATGACAGACGTTATCGTAAAACTGCGCCAGCTCTCCCCCGAAGAACGTATCGACAAGGCACTTTTGGCGACCTGCATGGGCTTTGGCCCCATTTCAGCCAAAGAAGTCTGCTTTAGTGCCGGACTTGCTCCTAGCACACGCTTAAACACCTTGGACGATGCCGACTATCAGTCCCTCGAAAATGCCCTCATTGAAGTGCGCGATGCCGCAAGCCAGGAACAGGCTGCACCGGTAATTCTTCTCGACGAACACCAAAAAGTGCTGGCCATGGCCTCCTTCCCCCTGCACTATTTGCCACAAGCCATTACACTTAATTTTGAATCCATTAGCGCCATGCTCGAAAAGGCTAGTGCTTTAGCGGGAAGTTATGTCCTGCCAGACAAGGACCGGTTCAAGAAACTCGTCAAAAATGAACTGCACCGCGCAGAAAACAAATTGGTCAAGCTCGATGAAGAAATTGCCGCCGCTGAAAATGCTGAAGAATACAAAATCCGTGGTGATAATCTGATGACCTATCAGTATCAGTACAACGACCACGAGGATGCTGCTATAACGGTCGCCAATATTTACAGCGAAACCGGCGAGAAAATCACCATTCCTCTCGACCAGCGCTATACCATCATTCAGAATATGCAGCTTTGCTACAAAAAATACGATAAACTCAAGCGCGCACAGGAACTCCTGCAGGTTCAGCGGCAGGAATGCGAAGCTTCCATCACCTACTTAGAAAGCATTGAAGCCTCGCTAATGGCGTCCTCCAGCCTTGGCGAAATCGCCGAAATCCACAATGAACTCGTGGAAGGCGGTTACCTGCGCGAAAAGCTCAAACGCAAGAACAACGACAAACCTTCCCACCCGTTCCGCTTCACCGCTCCCGATGGCACGCAAATTCTCGTGGGCAAGAACAACTACCAGAACGACAAACTGACCTGCAAAACCGCCAGCTTCAACGACACCTGGTTCCATACGCAGAACATCCCCGGTTCCCACGTCATCCTGCGCAACGGCGGCATCGAGCCCAGTGAAGACACGATTCTATTATGTGCCCAGCTGGCTGCCCACTTCAGCAAGGCACAGGGTTCATCCAAGGTACCTGTGGATTATACCGAAATCCGTTACGTCAAAAAGCCCTCCGGCAGCAAGCCCGGTTTCGTCATCTTCACCAATCAGAAAACCCTCTACATCACGCCGGATGAAGCAGAACTTGCCCCCCTCCTAGCTCAAGACCCGCAATAGAACTTTCTAAGAACGTTTACTATATAATACACTAAGCCCGTGGGGCTGGCAGTATTTTTCCGCAGCTTTTGACAAGCCTGTCTATGGCGAAGGAAAAATATTGCCAGCCCCACGGGCATCTATTTAAGCAGGTGAATGTACTAACAGTAAAAAAGTATTTTATACTGCCACATCATCATAAACATAACTATCCATATAAACTTTTTCTGGTGCAATATCTATCTCGCCATTATTCCACGTAATTGCCCCATGAAATATCACCGGCTTGTTAAACACGCTTTCATCCGCCAATGGCTTAAAGGCAGCACCTTTAAGTAATGTCGTATCGAATAGTCTTCGTTCTCCGGTGGAAAAAGTGACCAACAACATGCCACCACGCAGTGGCTTTGCCTCAGTTACCTTTATGTTCTCTGCCAAACTTCCAGCATAGCATACTTCATCTTTCACATACATATCATCACCTCATTCCATCGGTGGAATTTTATCAAAGTGCTCACCACGAACAGCCTGATTCCATGCCTTGTATGCTTTTTCTTCATTATAGGCTAACCAACCCGTCACGATTTTCAATTGTTTTCGCGGCAAAGCCCCTGCTAATAATTCCCCATCTATAGCTACCACCGCTTCATATTCCCCGTAATAAACATGTACATGAGGTTTATTGTGTTGGCCTACATCATAAAACAACATATAAATGACCATGCCACCAAACCGACTCAACTCCGGCATCCAACCCCTCCCATCTTCCTATGATTGTCGCTTCTCTTGTTTTCATTTTAACACAACAGTATGACTAAGTACATAGATGTTATTACTATACGCAATAAAGCCCGGTGGCTGATGATACTTTACCATCGCGTTTGGCAAGCCTGCCTAAGCAAAGGAAAAGTATTATCAGCCACCGGGCGTCAATTTAAACGGAGGAATATACGAACAACAGCCAATGGTATTCATTCGGGCGTGTTCATTGCAAATTTCTGCTTCGTAAGCTTTGCATGACTCACCATTTCCTTAGCATTATCCAAGGAAGCAGTAGTCACATCCACACCGGAAGCCATACGGGCAATCTCACTGATGCGCTCGCGCTCAGTAAGCGGGCGTACCTGCGTAACCGTAGACTCTCCGGCGCTGGTCTTGGCAATGTAGAGATGAATATCCGCCATGCAGGCAATTTGCGGCAAATGCGTAATGCAGAGCACCTGCTTATACTGTGCCACAAGGGCAATGCGCTCGGCCACCATCTGCGCTGTGCGGCCGCCAATCCCCGTGTCGATTTCGTCAAAGACCATGCTGGGCACAGAGGAATCCCTTGAAGCGGCCACTGTCTTGATGGCCAAGGCAATACGGGAAAGCTCACCACCGGAGGCCACTTTCGACAGCAGTTTTTCTTCCTCGCCAGGGTTGGCCGAAAAGTACATCGCTACGTTATCGGCACCATTAGACAGGAATTTTTCTGCCGGTTCCACGCGTATATGGAAAGCTGCCTGTGGCATGCCCAGGGCGGCAAGCTGGCTGCCAATAGCCGCAGCCAGTTCTGCCCCCGCCCGCTGTCGCAGGCCGGTAAGCTGAGCGGCCTTTTTGCCCAGCTTTTCTTCGAGCAGCGCAATTTCTTTTTCGAGCTTTGCCATATCGTCATCATAATTTTCGATATCCATGAGCTCCTGCTGTACCTTGCTCTGATGTTCCAGCACATCGGCAATGGTAGCCCCGTATTTCCGGCACAGACGGTCGATAACATCCATACGGCTTTGTAATTTGTCAAGTTTCGCGGGCTGGAATTCCAAAGACTCACCGTAATCCCGCAGCTCGCCAGCGGCCTCCTGCAAGGAGATATAGGCCTCCTCCACCATCGTATAGGTATTGTCGAGGCTGTCATCATAGCGGCTCATATCCTCAAGGTTCTTCTTGACCTTGGCCACGGCTGTAAGTACGGCACTGCCACCGACCCCCACATCCAAAATATTATAGGATTCTTCCACAAATCCCGCTATTTTTTCAGCATGGGAGAGTTTGCGTATTTCCGCATCGAGTTCCTCGTCCTCATTTTCCTTGAGTTCCGCTTCGCTGATTTCCTTGTCCTGCCAGCGCAGCATATCCAGCCGTTGTGCGTATTCCCTGGCAGCCTGCGCTTTTTGCGCCTGCTCCTGCTTCTTTTCCCGCCAGGTGCCAAAAAGCTGCTTATAACCGGCCAACGCCTCCGTTACATCCGGGTCATATTGGTCAAGCAGGGCAAACTGGCTTTCTTCCTTCAGCAGGGCCAGATTTTCATTTTGGCCGTGAATATCTACCAAAAAGGCACCAATCTGCTTCAAAATCGTCAGCGTAACATGACAGCCATTGACCAACACCATACTGCGGCCGCCTTTGGTCACCTGCCGCGTGATGATTAATAAGCCCTCCGAGTCATCAATGGCCTGACCAGAAAGCAACTCATGCAGCCCTAAGGATTCATCATCCAGCGTAAAGACAGCCTCTACCCGCAGCCATTCGCAACCGGTACGGATAGCATCCGAGGAAACTCTCTGTCCTAAAATGGCACCTAAAGCATCTATCAGGATTGACTTGCCTGCACCGGTTTCACCAGTCAGTATATTCAGCCCTTCGCCAAATTCCACCTGAACATGTTCCAGCAAGGCAAAATTCCAAACCGTTAATGTTTTCAGCATTCCCATGCGTCTCCTTTAGTTCAAGAAAGCCAGCAGCCGCTGTGTAACGTCCGGAGCTGCATCCTTGGGCTTTACAATGATGAAGATATTATCGTCGCCGGCGACGGTGCCCAGCACCTCCGGCCAGTTGGCATGGTCAAGCGCCGAAGCCACCGTATTCGCCCCGCCGGGCAGGGTTTTCAGCACAACGATATTTTCACTGTAGTCACAGCCAAGCACGGTATCCTGAAACAAGCGCTGCATGCGTTCTTCCGTAAAAATAACCGTATTATTCATCGGATAGGCATAACGATAGCGTCCATCTCCAGTGGGGACTTTAATGAGCATCATTTCCTTGATATCCCGGGAAACGGTGGCCTGCGTCACCTTAATCCGCTCCTGCCGCAAGGCTTCAGCCAAATCCTCCTGCGTTTCAATGATCTGCCGATCGATGATGTTTTTTATCACGGCCTGGCGAACACTTTTCACCTTTTCACCTTCACGCTTATTTCCTTTCATCGAGCTCATGATTCCACCCCATTGTTTTTCCAAAGTTTTGTTCTTAAAATCTGATAATAATCCTTGTCTTCAAATTTGATAATGCCGGCCTGTACCGTGGACTTCATCACGGTTACCTCATCGCCTGGCAACAGACGGAAGCTTTCCTGGCCATCAAAGGTCACGAGAATATCCTGATGGATTGCCGCAATCTTAATGTGCACCACATCATCTTCCCCGACCACCAACGGCCGTATGTTAAAGGTATGGGCACAGATGGGCGTGACGAGCAGCGCCTGTATGGATGGGCTCATAATCGGCCCGCCGGCTGACAGGGAATAAGCGGTAGAACCAGTCGGCGAGGATACGATTACGCCATCGGCCTTGTAATCCATCAGATGGGAATCGTTGATGGATAACCCCAAATGCAGCATACGCGCCACACCGCCCTTGGTGATAACCACATCATTGATGGCATGACCTAAGAAGCGTTCTTCGCCGTCCGATTTGGCAAAGCCCGCGAGCAGCAGCCGATGTTCAATGCGGTAATCGCCATCAAGCAGCTTTTGCAGCTTCGTTTCCAGTTCGCTGAGCTCAATATCGGCCATAAAACCTAAAGTACCGATATTGATGCCGCAGACCGGCACGGCCATGGCACCATAACGGCGGCAGACGCCCAAAAGGGTACCATCACCGCCAATGGACAAGGCAATATCCGCCGTCTTTTTTTCGATATCCGGCACGCCTAAGTATTCCAAATCAAAATAGCGGGACTCATCCACAGGAAGCATCAGCTGCACATCTTTATCCTGATAAAATTGTAAAATCCGCCGCAATACCTCCGGGGCTTGAGGTTTGCTGACATTGGGAAATATGGCAATCGTCTTAATCGGCATAAAGATTCAGCTCCTTATCTGCCTGTTTGTTTACTTATCCAGTTCTCCATGAGCTTCCGCCACCACCGTGACAATCCGCTCCTCCGTCACCGTATCTTCCTGCGCCTTATCCTTGGACAGGCGGATAAGATACTCGATATTACCCTCCGGCCCTTTTACCGGCGAATAGGTCAGGGCCATGGTGACAAAGCCCAATTCCCGCGCAAAGGCCGTTACCTTGCGAATGACGTCTTCATGCACTTTGGGGTCACGAACAACGCCCTTCTTGCCCACATTTTCCCGGCCAGCTTCAAACTGCGGCTTAATCAGCGCCACCACTTCCCCGCTGTCCGTGAGCAGGCTGTACGTCACCGGCAATACCTTGGTCAGCGAAATAAACGCCACATCAATGGAGGCAAAATCCAGTGCCGTGCCAATGTCTTCGAGCGTCACATTGCGGATATTGGTGCGCTCCATATTGACCACGCGTTCATCGGTACGCAATTTCCAGGCCAGCTGGCCATAGCCAACATCAATGGCAAAGACCTGTACCGCACCATTTTGCAGCATGCAATCTGTAAAACCACCGGTCGAAGCACCGATATCGGCACAGCGTTTGCCGGTAATCTCCACACCAAATTCCTTCATGGCCTTGGCCAGTTTCAACCCGCCGCGGCTGACATAGGGAATATCGCTGCCGAGCAGGCGGATTTCCGCTTCGGCCTTCACCGTAGCGCCGGCCTTATCTATCTTCTGATTGTCTACGAGGACTTCCCCGGCCATAATCATGCGTTTGGCGCGTTCCCGGCTGCCTGCCAGACCACGCTCCACCAAAAGCATATCCAATCTCTGTTTTGCCATCAGTTCAATCTTTCCTTTATCTTCGTTGCCATCTGCTCCGGCTGCAAGCCGCAAAGGGTCAAGAGTTCTTCCTGCGTGCCCTGCTCGATAAACTTATCCGGCAAGCCCAGCCTCAGTAAATCCAAATTGCGGCTTAAACCGCTGTCCATCAGGTATTCCGCTACAGCGGAGCCAAAACCACCGGCCAGACTGTTTTCTTCCAGTGTAACCATTAATTTCACATGGCTGAGCCGCTTAATCATATCCGTATCCAAAGGCTTAACAAAGCGCATATTGACCACAGCAACGGAAATGCCCTGCTGTTGCAGCATATCGGCAGTTTCTTCAGCCTTGTAGAGCAGCGGGCCTACACCCAAAATAGCCACATCGCTGCCCTCGCGCAGAAGCTGCGCTTTGCCCACAGGAATATCGGCAAACTCTGCCGCAAGCGCTGCGCCCTTGCCCGCACCGCGAGGATAGCGAACCGCCGTGGGGCTGTCCATGCTGACTGCCTTGGCCAGCATATTCCGCAGCTCGGCTTCATCCTTGGGCACAAAAATCGTCATATTGGGCATATGCCGCAGATAGGATAAGTCAAACGCACCATGATGCGTCGGGCCATCGGCACCGACCAGCCCGGCTCTATCGAGGCACAAGGTCACAGGCAGATTCTGCAGACAAACATCATGCATCAGCTGGTCATAGGCACGCTGCGCAAAGGTGGAATAAAGCGCCACCACTGGGTGCCTGCCATCAGCAGCCATACCAGCCGCCAGTGTCACCGCATGTTCTTCGGCAATGCCCACATCAAAGAACCGGCCAGGATATTCCTCGCCAAAGGCCTTGAGGCCCGTGCCGCTGGGCATAGCCGCCGTGATTGCGGTGATATTGCTGTCCTTTGCGGCCAGCTCAATCAAGGCCTTGCTGAATACAGACGTATAGGAAGGCGCCCCCGTCTTTTGCGGGCACTTGCCCGTCTCCCGGTCAAATTTGCCAATGCCGTGGAACTTGTCCGGTTCCATTTCGGCCGGCGCATAGCCCTTGCCCTTAGTTGTATGGATATGGATAAGAATTGGCCCATCCATCTCGCGTACCCGCTCGAAAAGCTCCTGCAACAGGCTGATATTGTGTCCATCCACCGGGCCGATATAATGAAAGCCGATTTCCTCAAAGACACTGCCCGGCACCAAAGCCGCCCGGACGCTGTCTTTTACAATCTGCGCGGTTTTAAAGGCTTTGTCGCCGATATGGGGAATGCTCATCAAGAGATTGCCCATATCCTTTTTGGCGCGGTTGTACTGCGGCGTAATGCGAATGCGGGACAGGTAATCACTAAGCCCGCCGACATTTTTATCAATCGACATTTCATTGTCGTTGAGAATGACAATGAGTTTTTTACCCAAATCGCCGGCCTGATTCAGTGCTTCAAAGGCTTCCCCGCCGGTCAGGGCACCATCACCGATAACGGCGATAACCTCGTTGTTGCGCCCGGTTAAATCCCGGGAAATCGCCATGCCCAAAGCCGCTGAAATCGAAGTACTGGCATGGCCTACGCCAAAGGCATCATAATCCGACTCAAAGCGGTTGGGAAACCCCGTAATGCCCCCCTTTTGGCGCAGGGTATGGAATCTTTCCCGGCGTCCCGTGAGAATCTTGTGGGTGTAGGCCTGATGGCCTACATCCCAAATCAGTTTGTCCTTGGGAAAATTAAATACACTGTAGAGCGCCAGCGTCAGTTCTACGGTTCCCAGGCTCGGTGCCAAGTGTCCCCCGTTTTCAGACACCGTCTCTACGATAAAGGCCCGCAATTCCATAGCCAGCCTTTCCAATTCTGTTACACTGTATCGCTTGATATCTGCTGCTTCCTTGATTTTTTCCAGTAACGGATACATTGTCATGCGCACATCCCCATTATTTATTGCGTTTCACCAGAAAAGCCACCAATTCCCGCAGGAAATCTGCTTCCTCACCGAAAATCTTCAAGGCATCGATGGCCGTATCCACTGCCTCCTGCGCAAGTTTCTGCGCCTCTTCCAGCGAAGTCAGCGTTACATAGGTGGATTTATGGTTCTTTTCATCACTGCCTACCGGTTTGCCAATGACCTGTTCGTCCCCAATGACATCCAGAATATCATCTGTAATCTGGAAGGCCAGGCCAAAATTATCGGCATAGACCGTAAGCGCCTGCAACTCATCTTCACTGGCACCGCCCAAGATAGCGCCGCTGCGGATAGCCGCGCGGAACAGGGCACCAGTCTTGCCCAAATGGATGTTTTTCATGGTTTCCATGGAAATCTGCTTATCTTCCGATTCCATATCGAGCGCCTGACCGCCCACCATGCCGTCCGGACCAGCAGCGGTACTGATTTCCCGTACCACCTGCACGAGTTTTTCCGCACTGACTCCCTGCTGACGCAACATGACCTCAAAGGCCAGGGTCAGCAGCGCATCACCAGCGAGCGTTGCCATGCCGGCACCATAGACCTTGTGATTGGTCAGCTTACCACGGCGGTAATCGTCATCATCCATAGCCGGCAAATCATCGTGAATCAGGGAATAGGTATGAATCATTTCCATGGCACAGCCCGTGGTAAGGTAATCCGTTCCTTTTGCGCCTACGGCATCAGCGGCTGCCATCAACAGCACCGGACGCAGGCGTTTGCCGCCCGCCATCAGGCTGTACTTCATGGATTCACAAAGCGTCTTATCCAACGGATTTGCTTCGTTCAGTTCTTTTACCAACTGTTCCTCAACCAGTGCACTGCGTTCCTGCCAGATTTTCTTTAACTCCATGGTCATTCTCCCTCTATTACCAATTTGCTTTCCGCAATTTTGCCCTTGTCATCCACCTGAACCACCAAATCCATGGCCGCTTCGGCTTTACTGAGCTCTTTAAGACAAGCCTCGCCCAGTTTCATGCCCTCGGTGTAATTATCCATCAACTCCTTGAGGCTGCTGTCGCCATTTTCCATCTGCTGAACAATGCTTTCCAGCTTGTCCAGCGATTCCTCAAAAGAGAGTTCTTTCTTGCGCGGCATTATCCGTCACCCTTCCCTATCTTTGCCAGCACCTTTGCCTGAACACGGCCGTCCGTAAAGGTCAGCTGCAATTCATCATCAATCTCCACAGTCTGGATACTGCTCACGAGCTTATCCTGCTTGGTGACCATCCCATAACCACGGCCCAAAACCGCAGCAGGATTAATGGCCGCCAAACGGTTTAAGATGAGGCCCAGCTTGTGCTGTTTACCCTGTAATTCCGCCTTGGCCGTACGCTGCAAACCTGCCAGCAGGAAATCCAGCCGTTGGCGCCGCTCAACAAGCATGCTCTGCGGGTCCCGCATTACACGGCTGTTCAACAGCCCTTCCAACCGCTGACGGCGCAGGGCAAGCTCACGCTGCACTTGACGAGTCATTTGACCGGTCAGATTTTCTACCTGACGCATAACTTCTGACCGGTCAGGTACAGCCAGTTCAGCCGCCTGCGAAGGCGTTGCCGCCCGCACATCTGCTGCAAAATCCGCCAACGTAAAGTCCGTTTCATGCCCGACCGCCGAAATCAGCGGCACAGGACAGGCCGCAATGGCCCGCACCACAGGCTCCTCATTGAAGGCCCATAAATCTTCCATCGAGCCGCCGCCCCGGCCAGCAATGATGACATCTACAGCATATTCCTCAGCAAAGAAATCTATGCCGCGGGCAATCTGCTCAGCGGCCCCTTCCCCCTGTACCTGCACGGGATAGAGAACCAGCTGAATTCCCGGCCAGCGCCGCTTGGAAACACGATAAATATCGCGCAGTACGGCACCGGCAGAGCTCGTCACCACGCCAATCTTTTTTGGAAACGCTGGCAAGGGCTGTTTCCTTGCGGGGTCAAAAAGCCCTTCAGCCGCCAGTTTTTCCTTGAGCTGTTCAAAAGCCAGCGCCAAATCGCCGGTGCCTTCCGGTAGCAGACTATCCACATAAAGCTGATAGACGCCATCGCGCTCATAGACCGCAATGCTGCCACCAGCCACCACCTGCATGCCATTCTGCGGCAAAAAACGCAGATACTGCGCCCGACTGCGGAACATCACGCATTTGAGTGCCGAATTTGTATCCTTCAAGGTAAAATAGCAATGCCCGGAAGGGTATTGTTTGAAGTTGGAAATTTCTCCACGTACCGAAATTCCCTGCAGCAAAGGTTCCCCTGCCAGCAGGTCCTTCAAATAGCGGTTGACATCACTTACCGAATGGACAGCCATCGTTTTCCCCCATACACACGAAACTGCCAGCCCCGATATGGGTCTGGCAGTCTTTGCACCTTACTGGGCTTTCATCATTGCTCCCAGAATGCCGTTGACATAACGGCTGGAATCATCAGTACCATACTTTTTCGCCAGTTCCACAGCTTCATTGATAGCAATATTCGGCGTAAGCGTTTCTTCTGCGAAACGAATCTCAAAAGTTGCCAACCGTGTAATATTGCGGTCCACTGTTGCCATACGCTCAAGTCTCCAATCCTTGGAGCTGGCGGCAATCAGGCTGTCAATCTCCGCTAAATGCGCGCGGGTGCCATGTACCAAGGTACTTACAAATTCCCGGTCCCGGACACTCATCTTCTCCGCTTCGCCCAGCACCGTATCAATCGCGAGAGTTTCATACTGCTCCTGCTGCCCTTCCTCACCCGGATTCAAATCTAACTGAAAAAGCGCCTGCAGGGCTGCTTCTCTTGCTTGTCTACGACTCATTACTAACCTTCCTTAAAATCTTTTTTCTATTCCTAGCGTTGAAAACGCTCCAATAAAGTCCATACCTTTTCGCGGATATTTGCCCAAGCATCCTCACCGTTATCAAGCTGCAAACCGATAAATAAACCGATAAGCCCGCAACAGATGACAAAGAACGTATGCCAAAAGCCAAAGCACAGAATCGCTGTTCCGAACAGCATGCCAATCACAAGGCCGCTGGTCTTGCCACGATGATTCTGCCATAGCTGGGCCAGCATCTGTCCAAAATCTTCCTTCACTATGCCTTCACCGCCTTAGACCACACGATGTTTCTTCTCCGGCTGGACATCGGAAACCTCCGAAACCACTACATTAACCGGTACATCTTCCAGTGCCATTGTACGCCGGAAATGTTCCTGTACTCTGTCCGTCAGCGTCTTGGCCACCAGGGAAACATCGGCCTCACGGCCCACCGTCAAATCAACATCGAGCGACAGACTGGCCTCGCCTTCCTTGGGGTTCTTCGCCTTGATGCGCACATTGGCATCGCGCACACCATGAACCTCTCGCGCCATCCGATCTGCCAGACTGCGCAGGGCCTCCAGCGCTACCCGCACTTCTCCTTTTGGACCGGCATCAATCACATACTCGCCCTTGCTGGTAGACGGCTCACCCGGCTTGCGGGAAAACACCGCCAACAGCAGTTTTAGACAAATGAGCAAGGCTGCCACACAAATGACCAGTGTTTCCTTCTGTGCCAAGGCAAAATGCAACTGTTTGAGCCAAACATTTTCTGGCAACACCTGCATAGCCGCCGCCAGCACGGCTCCGGACAAGGCGATTCCCGTCAGGGACAACAGCAATAACAAAAAACGATTGATTATACTCATAGAATACGCCTCTTTCCGCTATCTTCGTCTTAGCGAACGCGTACCTCATCCGTCTTTTCTTCTTCGTCCGGGAAGCCTACGCCCTGTACATGAATATTGACTTCCACTACGGAAAGTCCCGTCATGTTCTCAATGGCCTGCTTGACATTTTCCTGTGCTGCCAGAGCAACATCCGGAATGCGCACGCCATATTTCACAATGATATAGAGGTCGACGGCAGCTTCTTTTTCGCCGACTTCAACCTTTACGCCCTTGGCAAAGTTCTTGCGGCCCAACATCTCGGCAATGCCGCCAGCGATGCCGCCACTCATGCCGGCAATGCCCTCAACTTCCGTTGCGGCAAGGCCTGCAATAATGCTGACCACTTCATCAGCGATGCGAATTGAACCCAGAGAATTGTCTTTCTTTACCATTTCTTTTGCCTGATCCATTACAAATCCCTCCATATCATATGACGCACACTAACTCTTATATTATTATAACGCCTTTGTTCATGTTTTGCCATAGGCAAAACAACCGATTCATTATAACATATTTTCGCGAATAAACAGGCATATTCCTGCAAAATTATGCAAGTTTATACCGTTTCTCGCAAAATATCCGCAAAGATAAAAACTGCCGCACCATATAAATGATGCGGCAGTCACCGTACATCGTGAACTTAATTATGCGCGTTCGATGTAGTTACCCGTACGGGTATCGATGCGCAGCACATCGCCTTCGTTGATGAACAGCGGTACGCGGACTTCATAGCCCGTTTCCAGCTTAGCCATCTTCGTTGCGCCCGTAGCCGTGTTGCCCTTAACGCTGGGTTCGCATTCCGTAACAGCGAGGTTAACAGAGTTCGGCAGGCTGATGCCGATGATGCGGCCCTTGAACGTCTGGAGGTTAACTTCCATGTTCTCTTTCAGGTAGTTCAGTGCATCGCCGAGCGTTTCCGTGTTGAGTTCGCTCTGTTCATAAGTTTCCGTGTCCATGAACGTGTACATGCCATCAGCTTCATAGAGATACTGCATAGTGCGCGTCTCGAGGTGTGCTGCCGGCATCTTTTCGTTCGGGTTGAACGTACGTTCAACTACTGCACCGGTTTCAACATTCTTGATTTTCGTGCGCACGAAAGCAGCGCCTTTACCCGGCTTTACATGCTGGAAATCCACAATCTGCCAAACATTGCCGTCGATTTCGATGGTTAAACCCGTGCGAAAATCAGTACTATTAATCATTAACTTACGCCCTCCAATAATGTCTGAATGCTTTTTCAAAGCGTTTCAATTTCAAAATAACGTAACTAGTATAACACAAGTCACCGCCACTATTCAAGAGTAATTTCACTCCTGACTGCGGTCAATAAGTCATCCGTCAATAAATCATCATATGCACCTGCGCACCAAAGTCTGCGGCCGTTATGCCAAACACCTGCAAAAAGGCCTGTTTGCCATCGCCACTTCTGCGGGCGGCCAACTGCCAATTATAGAGTGCAGTCCAGCCATAACGGCGCACCAGTTCAGCTGCGGCATATTCACAGAGGTGACTGACCGGCTCATTGCCATACTGTTCCATAGCCTTTTGCATATCCGCATTGCTCATGATTTTATCCACCGTAAGCAGCGGCGCATTTTTCCGCAGCTCCTGCCGCCAGGCACGCTGATAATCCGGCAGTTTGCCTTCACCGACATCGACCAGCCGCGCCACACCGGACACATAACTCATGCCCCTGAGCAGCCAGGTCATGCCCACATCTTCACTGCCCAGCTGCTGCAGGATAAACAAACGGCTGACCATGGCTGAGCTCACAAAAATTGACTGGCGGGAATCATCGATTTTAGCGGCATTGACAAACAACGTACTGTTGTTTTCTGCCCAGACGCTGTCGGCAGCAGTCCTTTGGGCTTCAGCCGCATCGACACCGCAATATTCCTGCATAGCCGCAGCATAATCCTCGGCTCCGCTGACAAAGACCAGCTTATAGCGCCCCTTCAAATCATGCCCCCAATGATTTTGCAGCCACTTACGGGATTGGGCGATATGCTGCCGATACTGCCGGGCCACGGACTCATTTACCTGCGGCCGCACCACCACAGCCAGCTGCGCCGGTGCGTTAAGTTCGCCCTGCCACCAGGCAGAAAACTCCTGCAAAAATGCGCTTAGTTCCACACCAAAAACCTGGGCAAAGACCTGCTCCGCCTCGCCCTTGGCCAGCCCCTTGTAGTAGGCAATGATTTTCTGCTCCGGGCTGCTGCCGCCATAATGATGCAGCAGATAGTAAACCATCACATCCGAGAGCGTATAATACTTTGCCTTGCCGCTCAAGAGCTGCACGCGTTCTTCTTCCGTAGTGCGCTGTAGTTTTTCTACTTTGGCTGTTTCTTTGGCATTTTGCAGGGTAAACAAATCGTCCATATACCACTTTTCTACCGAGCGGCCGCCCATCTTCTCTGCCAGCAATGCGCCGGCATAATCGGCCGTGCCTTCCTCCAGCCAAAAGAGGGAGTTTTCATAACCGCTGCGGCCATCACTCAATTCATACTGCAGCTGATGAAAAAGCTCGTGACCAGTAGTGCTGTACCGCTCGCTTTTATCCGTCATTTTCTGCTTGTCGCCGTCCAGCGCAATGATATTCTTCCTGCCCATGGACTCACCACTGGTGTATTGCGCTTTGGGCTTAACCTTCTCCTCTTCTACACCCAGCTTTTTAACCAGCAGTTCCTCATATTTCCCCGTGTCCGCACCGACCCAGATATCGACATTATGCTGCAGGTTCACCTGATAACGTTCTTCCAGCAGCTCTGGAAAGGCTGCTGCCGCCTGCTCGATATCCCGCATCGTTTCCGGTGCAGGCTGGCCAAGGCTATGAACAGCAACCGCCGCCGGCCCTGTGGCTCCGACTGTCCCATTTAGAAAATCCCAAGCCATTTTGCCACCCAGGCAAAGACCCAAAGCCAATATGCAGACCCACAGAAAGATTCCTAATTTTCTCATCCCGACCTCACTTCATCTGCCAGCGGCAAAGGCGCGCTTCAAGGATATCCAGCAAGCCAAAGAGTAATAACCCCATCAGGCTCAGAATCACAATACCCGTATACATCTCCAGATAATTCACCCGCAGCCAGGCATCCATGATAAAATAGCCCATGCCGTACTGCGTGCCGAAGGTTTCCGTAAAAAACAGCACCGATACCGCCGTAGCCATAGCCACGCGGATAGCCGTGATAAAGTTCGGCAAAGTTGCCGGCACGAGGATATAGCGGAACACCTGCCGGAACCTCGCCCCCAAAGAATACAGCGGATAATAGGTTTCAGCAGGAATAGCACGGATACCATCTCTGAGCGCCACGACAATCTGAAATACCACAATGAGGAAAATCATGATGATTTTCGACAGCTCCCCAATCCCTGCCAAAAGCATCAAAATGGGCAGCAGAGCAATCTTCGGTATCGGATAGGTCAGGTATACAAGCGGTGCCAAATACCGGTCTGCCTTGCCAAAATAGCCCATGATAATGCCTAAAGGGTAACCCACCAATACCGCCAGCAGAATGCCAGCAAAAATCCGCCACAGGCTATACGCGGCGTGCACAGCGATTTTGTCCGCAAAAATTTCGCCCAGTCGTTCAAAGACCAACAAGGGCTCCGGTATGATGGGCAGCTGTACCAAAGCCGCCGTCAGCTGCCACAGGAGCAGCAAAAAGAGCACGCCGAAAAGATAGGCACGCAAAACTACTTTGCTTTTGTTTCTCATGACTGCCGCGCCCCCATAGCCTTGATTTTCTCCTTCAGTTCCTGACTCTTGGTGAAAAATTCTGTTGTCGTCTTCCACGCACGGCTGCCCTGCCATTTATTCTCCATGACCTCGGCCACCGTGCCGCCATTTTGGCCGCCCGCCATCAGTACAATCTGCTGGCCTAAGTACAAGGCTTCTTCCACATAATGGGTCACAAGGATTGTGGTTATGCCAGCCTCCTCCCAAAGGTCACGGAATACATCCTGCATTTCCTCGCGGGTAATGGCATCTAATGCCGAAAAAGGTTCATCCATCAGCAAAATATCCGGCTCGAGCAAAAACACGCGGGCAAGGCTCACCCGCTGCTGCTGACCGCCGCTGAGTTCCTGCGGATAGCGGCTGAGCAAATCCTCAATGCCCAGTTTTTGGCACAGAGCCTCCATTTTAGCCGTCTTTGCCTCCGTCCAGCCATCCTTAATCCGGCAGGCCAGCCGAATATTATCCGCCACGGTCTGCCAGGGCAACAGGCCGTAGTTCTGCGGCATAAAGCCAATCCGCAGTTTCTTGGGGCTGACTTCACCGCCGTTAATGCGCACCTGCCCCGTAAAATCAGTAATCAGCCCTGCAACCACCTTTAGCAGCGTGGACTTTCCACAGCCGGAAGGGCCTATAACAGCACAAACCGTTCCTTGCGGAACGGTCAGGCTGACATTTTGCAATGCCGTATTCTTTTGTTTTAACCCGGAATAGCTAACAGCTAAATTCTTTACTTCAATCATATCACTTGCTCAATACATCGACCACAAAATCGGCGTAGGTATAATTCTTCTGAATAAGCCCCTTGCCCTGCAGCCACTTCACGCAGTCCACCACATCGCTTTCCTTGGGCAGAGTTGCATGATGATATTCCGGCAGCTTCAAGGCTTCTTTGGCAGCCGGCGGGAAACCGCCTTTTTCCACAATCAGGTCAATGTATTCTTCCCGCGGCGTGTTGTTGAGGTAATCCACAGCCTTGTTATAAGCGCGATACATAGCGGCAATTTCTGCCCGTCTGTCGTTCGTAGTCTTGGCCGTAAACATGATGACGCCGGGATTGATGCCCAGTTCGTCAGACCCCGTTACGAACTGACAGCCATTGTGTACGGCAATGCTGGCCATCGGCTCCGGCAGTGTTGCTGCAGCCAATTTGCCATTCTGCAGCATTTCCAAACGGGTGGGAATCTGCGGAATAATCACCTTGCTTACGCTGTCTTCCGGCAGATTTTCCTTCGCCAAAATCTGGTCGGTCACATACTCAATGATGGTGTTGCGGGAAACCGCTACATCCTGACCTTTAAGGTCAGCTACGGATTTCGCCCCGGACTGCTTACTTGCAATCAGCTTGTAACTGCCATCGGTGAAGGACGTTACCTTCACGTTGAAGCCGCCGTCTTTAGCAAAAGCCACGGCCAACATATCCGAGATTGCCCCGTCCAGATTGCCGCTCTGCAGCGCTGAATCTCGGTCCATGGCACTCTTATACTGCTGAATGTTGACCTCCAGACCTTCTTCCTTAAAATATCCCTTTTCCTGCGCGATGATAAACGGCAGGGAATCCGTATCCGGCATCAGGCCGATATTCAAGGGCTGTAAATCCTTCTTGGCCTCCTGCTGACCACAGCCAGCCACCAATCCCATCAATAAAATTGCCATGATTAATAATGCATACTTCTTCAACGTTTTTACTCCCTTCATGATTGTTTATTCAGACAGCCACTTGGACAGGAAATCTGCTCCCGTCCGAGCATAATAAACCGCTTTGTCGATAACGTCCTTGTTTTCTGCATAGGCGCTCTCAGCCTTGGCTTTAATCCTGCCGGTCTCCTGCTGCATTTCTGCCACCGTGTCCAGCTTGGCATCCACATTATCGAGCATGCTCTGGGCCTCGGCAATGGACTGCTTCAGCTTCGCTACATCGCTGTCTGCCTGCGCGGAAACCTTCTCGTTTTCCTGCAGCTTCTCCTGCCGCTTGGCTTCTTTACCGGTAACTTTATCTACCAGCTTGCCTAATGCAGAACCAGGCGCTTCCTTGCTGATTTCCTCATTGCGCCCCTTGGCTCGGCTGGACATATCCTCCAACTCGCGCTCACGCTCCTGCAACGCCTGTTTCTGCCGCTCCAATTCCTGACGGCGTGCCTTGAGGTCTGCCTCCTGGTCAGCCAGCTTCTGTTCCCTTGCCTGCATCTGCTGACGTTCCATCTGCTGCTGATTCTGCTTGGCCTCAGACTGGTCCTGACTGTAACCAGCCAGCATAAAACCGCCAAAAAGCGCTGCCACAAAGCAAATGGCCAAAAGTATGCCTCGCTTCTTACCTGCGGTGAAAAACGGTTTCCCCTTCGTCTTTTCCACACAGGGCGGTATCTCCTCCGGCGGCAGTTCCCGCACGCCGCGATAGCCGCTGTCCAGCCGCTCCGTATTATCTTCAATCCGTGGCAACGGCTGGGTATCGAACTTTCGCTCGTCATCTGACCTCTGCCCGTCAACAGGACGCATTAACTGCGTCTTATCCAAATCATCTTGTTTCATCTAACTATATCTCCGTTTGCTATCCACTAAAAACTACTAATTGATAGTATACGTTTTTTTCTCAGACGTGTCAAAAACAGCGGTTTCTTTTTAACCTTTTCCCCGCTGTATTCCTGTGCTATAATATTTTACGGTTGGTGAGTCGGTCTTCCCGCTGGGGAGGTGGTAACCATGACGCTATATGAAAAGCTGTCCTTGTTGATAGCTGGCCTGACGCTGATTGTTGCCGTCTTAGGATTATTCAGGTAAGAAATTACTTTGTAATATGAAAAAGACCGCTTGTTAAGCGGTGCGGCCTTCCTCACATTCTAGATAACGGGAAGTGACCGGCGCTGCTACACACCAGCCATTTCTTTATGCATATTATACAACCTATAGATACATATTTCAAGCCAAGAGAGCGTTCAACTTGAACAGCCTAAAGCCTGCAATACCTGTCTTTAATTCGCCTGTTCCGCCAACGCGCCGTGTTCCTTCTGCATCGTTTCACACAATCTTCTGAGGGTCCACAGTGTATTGAACGGCGTCACCACCGCCTTAAAGCGGATATGAGGCACACCGGCATCTTTAAGCGCCAATAGAACTTCATCCAAGCGTTTGTTGCGGATATTCTGGAGCACCATGACCTCATGGGGAAAGACAAAGTTATCCTCGTCTTTAGCCTTGGAGGGCTGAAATCCTTTGGCGCCCAATAAATAGCCCACCTTTTCCCGCCAATCCTCCGGCTGCAGGATTTTGGTCACGATGCCCATTTTATGGAGGGTCTTGCAGGCCAACGCCAATTTTTCGTCATCCTGAAATTGATAAAAAAGTACCTGTTCCTGCCGTTTCATCTACTCAGTCCTCCACCCAGCGGGCCATACCCCGCATCAGTAAATACGTCACCAATTCATCTATCGACACACCTTCAGCCGCCTGCCGTTCCTGCAAAGTCTCACGCAAAGTACGAGGCAGCTTGACGGTCAAGTTGCCCTCCGACAAAGCAGCATTATCCTCTGACTTGGCCGCTTTAGCGTTTTTCGCCGTCTTTACGGCTTTTTCCATTTTCGCTGTTTTGGCCGCTTTCGTCTCTTTTACCGTCTTTGCCGTTTTCGTTGCCGTTGTTTCCTTTGCCGCTTTAGTCGTCTTCTTCTCCTGTTTTGCCTCGTCCTTAACGGCCTTTGGCTTACGGGCAGGCTTTTTCTCTTTTTCCTCCGGCGGGTAAACCATAAACTCATCATAAGCATTGCGCAGCGTTTCGCTGGCCTGCTTCGTGCCCACGCCGATGATATAAGACGGCGTATCCGAATTCAGATATTCCGCTATCCGCACGAAATCCGAATCCGTGGTGATGATAAAGAACCGCCGCACACCTTCATCATAAAGGAGCTTGGCCGAATCGTAAATAGCTGAATCAAGAGAATTCTTCCCGTGATAAGTACGGCTAATTTGCCGGAAGGTAAAGCCGGGACGGCGCATGAGTTTTTCCCAGCGCTTCTGCTCCGGACGCGCCTCCCAGTCGGAGACCACAATGGTTCGGCAGGGCTGATAGCGCCGCGCTTTGCCCAAGGTGTAATTCAGCATTTCAAACGGCGCATTTTCAATATCGTATAAAATCGCTACAACTTCGTTACTGGAATCTAAGGTCATAAAATCCTTCCTTTAATTTTGATCCTATATATTTGTATCATTCGCCATCAAAGGAAAAAATCCTGCTAAACAGTCAAATTCAGTCATTAATAGCCTGCTCAATCATGGCGCCGCCCACGAGTACATCATCATCATAGAATACCACAAACTGTCCTGGCGTAACCGCCCGCTGTGGTTCAGCAAATTCCACTTTAAGCAGACCATCTGCCTGCATAGAGAGCCTTGCCTGCGCCTCACGCTTGCCATAGCGGATTTTGGCGCCAAATTCCATACCGTCCTCCAATTTATCAATGGCAATCCAGTTGGCATCACTCGCCAAAAGCCCTTTGGCAAAGACGGAAGTGTTGCCGCCCACGACCACTTCATTGTGCTGCATATCGAGCTTATGCACATAGAGTGGTTCCGGTGCCGCAATGCCCAGCCCCTTGCGCTGGCCAATGGTATAAAGTGGCACGCCGTTATGCCTGCCCAGCACTTTTCCTTCATCGTTGACGATATTGCCCTTGCGCAAGCACTTGGGCCGGTGCTTTTGTAAAAATGCCTTGTAATCATCATGGGGCACAAAGCAGATTTCCTGACTTTCGGCTTTATGCGCCACTGGCAAATCCATCTTCTCCGCCAATTCCCGCACATGCTCCTTAGTCATATCCCCCAATGGCAACAGAATATGCTGCAAGGACGTTTGCGGCAAACGATGCAAAGCATAGGACTGGTCTTTATGCTCGTCCAGACCTTTTTTCACCACATAACGGCCGTTTTCCAGCTGACCAATGCGGGCATAATGACCCGTGGCTAAAAAGTCTGCACCTAATTCTCTGGCCTTATCCAGCAACAGGCCGAATTTCATGGACGGATTGCACATCACGCAGGGATTCGGCGTACGCCCCTTGGCATATTCGCTCAGGAAATAGTCAATAACATTTGCTTGAAATTCTTTGCGAAAATCCACCGTATGATGTTCAATGCCCAAAGCTGCTGCCACTTTCTTGGCATCCCGCACACAGTCCGGTTCTTCACCTGCCGCCACATTGACCGTTTCACTGCGGCCTTCCTCCGTCAGCAGCATGGTAATGCCGATTACCTTATATCCCTGCTCGGCCAGCAAGGCCGCTGTCAGAGAACTGTCCACACCGCCGCTCATCGCCACGGCTACTGTCTTTTTATCCAAAATAGCATCCACCTCTTAATGCCTATAGCTGTACTCTGTTTATATTTAACTACCATAACATATTTACGGCTATGGCTCAATACTTTTCTACGATTGCAAACCATGTTAAACTGGAATCAATACGATTACGGAGGCAGGAATATGAACGTCACGGGCATTATTGCCGAATATAATCCCTTTCACAATGGGCATCTTTACCAAATCAAAAAAATAAAAGCACAGGACGAGTCCCTGATTATCGCCGTCATGAGCGGCAGTTTTACCCAACGCGGGGAGGCTGCAATCTTTGACAAATGGCAACGGGCGGAAACTGCGGTAAAAAGCGGTTGTGATATCGTACTCGAACTGCCCTTTGCCTTTGCCTGCCGCAGTGCTCAGGACTTTGCCCGCGGCGGAGTGACCTTATTAAACCGGCTGGGCATTGTCAATCAGCTGGCCTTTGGTGCAGAATGCGCTGACCTGTCCATATTGCAAAACATTGCCCTGCAGCTGGACGATAAAGCCTTCCAGGAAAAACTCCATGCCCATATTGCCAGCGGCCTTTCCTATGCACAGGCCATCAGTGCAGCACTGGATTTAGACACGGAAATCACTGCGCTGATTAAACAGCCCAATAATATTTTGGCCATCGAATACCTGCGCAGTCTGCGCCTGCTAAGCTCCGATATCCGCCCGTTGCTTATTCCCCGTCAGGGCGCAGGCTATCATGAAGAAAAAATCAACGGAAACCTTGCGAGCGCCACCGCCATCCGGCATGCCTTATACCGCAGGGAAAACCTATCTGACTTGAAAGCCGTTATGCCACCAGCCAGCCAGGAATTGACCAGTCAAAATTTGACCAGTCAGCTCCCCAAAATGAACCGGCTCTATCTGCCCCTGCAGGCCAAACTTTTGACCAGTAACCTTCCCCGCCTGCAGAACATCTACGGCATCAATGAAGGGCTGGAAAACCGTATCCTTGACTGCGCAAAAACAGCTGACAACTGGCAGGAGCTAATTCAGGCTGTCACGACTAAACGCTATCCCGCCAGCCGCATTGCCCGCACTCTGCTTTATCTCTTAATGAACATAGATAAGGACAGCATTGCCTTATTTGACCAGACAGGCCCCCTCTACGCCCGTCTGCTGGCCGTAAGCCCTCAGGGCAAAACGATTCTGCGGGAGATAAAGGCCCAAAGTTCCCTCCCCTTGATTACCAAAACCAGCCAATACCTGACCACCACAAAAAGGCGCGAAGTACAAACAGACCTCACGCCTTTGGAACAAATGTTACGGCTGGACACGCTGGCTACGGAACTGCGCCAGCTGACCTGCGAAAAAAAATCGCCCCGCAACGATTTTCAGCAATCACCGATATTTATCCGCTAAAAAATGGTTAGCTATGGATTATTGCGTTTTTCCCGCCTTTGCCTGACATATCAACTGTGTAAGCGTCCCCATAGGACAGTACACACACCAGGAACGCGGGCGGAACAACAGCATGGTAATCAGCGCAATGACCTCCGAGGTCAGCATCAGACTGTAGAGCCCAAAGGCAAACTGCGCCGTCCACGGCGAAACCGCACCACTGTAAGCCCATTCCCAAGGAAAATGGAACGTCCAGAGAAGCGACACGACCTGCTGCAAGGACTCTGCCCCACTGTACACCAACCATGTGGTATAGAGAACACTGCCAAACATGCCGAAGAAGAACAGCATAAAACCATAGCGAAACGCCTTGCTTTTCATCCACGCCGGCATATCCCGCCGCCGGGAAAAGCCAAGCTGCCCCAATGCTCTAAGCGTCTGCCCTCTGTCACAATAGCGGTTGCAGAAGAGTTTATTGCCAAAGCCAATCGCCATAATCAAGGGCAGGGCAAAGCTGATTAACCCCATCCAGGCAAAGAGAATATTGAAAAAGCCCATACCAAAGTAGATAAGTGACCAAATCCATAAATAATGATACCAATGCTTATTCATGCCCGCACCTCCACTTGGATAAGCGAAGCCGGACATTCCTGGGCACATTTGCCGCAGCCTACACAGCGTTCTTCCTGTACTTTGGCATACTGCCCCTGATAAATATGGATAGCACCGCGGGGACAAACATCCTCACAGGTACCACAGGCCACACAAGCCGCTATGTCCACCACCGCATGACGGGGGGATAATTTTTTCCCTACCATTTCACTCATCAAAACAGCCCTTTCTGACTATAATACACAATGGTTATTATAGTGCAGAAAGGGCTGTTGGTCTGTGCCTTTGTCACAGAAAATCTATTGGCTATCACCTATGCTTCTTTCAGCTTATGCCGAATTTTCTCCTGATTCAACTTGGAAAGCGTACCTGCCGTCCCCAGCACATACATTCCATTTTTCAGTTTGAGCAGAATTCCTGTCCGCCCATTGTCGGTTTCGATAACCCCCTTCATCTCAGAGTCCTCCGGTAAAGGTCTGTCACCCCAGAATAGCGACTTTGACATGTTTCGCAACTTGCTGATCCTCATACACTCTGCCTCCTACTATAAAATTTTACACTTCGATGGACTTTTCCATCCAAATTATCATTTCAACAGAAAGCTATTTTCTCCTGCTGAAATCATGTGTTTATTTTACCCCCAGCAACTGAAATCTATCTGAATATTTTCTTAAAATCCGCTTAAAAATCCATCCCCATATTGATTGAAAAATCCCCCCCACAAACCAACCTCGCCCTGTGTCCTACTGGCTGATAACCATTTGCTACGCAATAAAGCCCGTGGGCTGGTAATGACTTTCCGTCGCGTTTGACAAGCTTGTCTAAGCAGAGGAAAGCCATTACCAGCCCACGGGCGTCTTACTTTATCGATGTAAACCGTAACGGTTTAATGTTTTGCACTATGGCACTCAGCACAGCCACAACCGCAGCCGCCGCTTTCACTGCCACAGCAATCGTTATGCCCGGAAACAAAGTTATGATATACATGTTTCAAGGCAAAGAACAGGGCAACAGCCAATACTAAACCTACAATATAGGTTGCCATAGTCATTCCTCCCATCAGAAACCTAAGAGGCTGCCAATCTGGTAAACCAGCAGGGAAACCACCCAGGCAATAGCAAACATATATACAGCGGAGAAGCCCATCCACTTCCAGCCGCCGGCTTCTTTCTTAATCGTCCCCAAAGCCGTTACGCACGGAGTGTACAGCTGCGAGAAAATCATGAAGGCAAAAGCGGACAGAGCCGTAAAGCTCGTTGCCATGCCCGTTTCCAACAGGGTATCTGCCGTTTCCACAGCATCTTCTGCTTCCGTGGAAACTTCATCAGCACCATAAAGGATACCGATAGTAGCTACCACGGTTTCCTTGGCCATGATACCGGAGAGCAGGGCTGCACCGGCTTCCCAGGTGGCAAAACCATGGAACACAAAGAGCGTGCTCATCCAGTTACCCAGCGTTGCCAAGATGGATTCGTTGATTTCGCAGGGACCATCGAAGTTGTAGTTGGACATTACCCACAGCAGAACAGAAGCGGCAAAGATAATGGTACCGGCTTTGACGAGGTAGCCCTTACCCTTATCCCAGGTTTCCAAAAGAACCGTCTTCATATCCGGCATACGATACGGCGGAAGTTCGAGCAGGAACGTGGACCCGCCATCCTTAAATACGGAACTGCCGAGGATTTTTGCGGCAACAATCGCCATGATTACACCGATGATGTACATCGCAAAGACCACATTAGCGGCATTATCCGGGAAGAACATGGCCGCAAACAGCGCCATAATCGGTAGTTTTGCACCACAGGTCAAAAACGGCGTAACCATAATGGAAACCATACGGTCTTTTTCCGAATCCAAAGCACGCGCACCCATAACAGCAGGCACAGCGCAGCCAAAGCCCATCATCAACGGCATAACGCCTTTACCTGTGAGACCGCAGCGACGCATAATCGGGTCCATGATGAAGGCAATGCGAGCCATATAACCCGTGCCATCGAGGAAGGACAGGCAGAAGAACAGCACGAAAATCAGCGGTACAAAGGTGAGCACGGCACCCACGCCGGCGATAACGCCATCGCAGACGAGAGATACCATCCAGTCAGCCACACCTGCTGCTTCCAAGGATTCCTTGGCAAAATCGAGGAAATCCTCATTGATGGCTGCATCCAAAGCATCGGCAATCGGCTGGCCAATCCATTCAAATGTGATATTAAATACCGCATACATGATAGCCAAGAAAATCGGCAGTGCCAAAATGCCATTAGCCAGGAATTTATCCATCTTTTCCGAAGTGCTCGCACCTACATTGCTGGCGGTTACAGCATCTGCCACCACCGTATCAATCAACGCATAGCGGGCCTCGATGATTTCTTCGTTCTTCTGCTCCTTGCTCTTGCTGCTGGCCTTGATTTCTTCCACCTTGGCGATATGCGCCTTTACGCGGTCACTGGGCTGGTAGTTAGCCATCACCGTAGTGGTAAAGACATCCAGAAGTTTCTTGGTGCTCTTGCTGCTGCGGCCCACGGTTTCTACCACCGGCATGCCCAGCGCATCTTCCATCTTGCGGCAGTCCACCTTGATGCCGCGGCGCTCTGCATCGTCCTGCATGTTGAGGTCAATGAGAAGGGGAATGCCCTGTTCGAGCAGCTGAATGGTCAAGAACAAGTTACGCTCGAGATTGGAGCTATCCACCACATCCACCACGAGGTCAAGCTTCGTGTTCATGAGATAATCAATAACGATTTTTTCTTCCGGGGAGCGGGCATTGATGCTGTACGTACCCGGCAAGTCCACGATGGAAATGGCACGGTCCTTATGGCGGGTGTAACCGACTTTTTTATCTACCGTAACCCCCGGCCAGTTGCCGATTTTCTGACGAGCACCGGTGAGCTCGTTGAAAATTGTGGATTTACCCACATTGGGATTACCGGTAAGTGCTACTGCTAAAGTTGACATTGTTATTTACACATCTCCTCTGTTCATTCGTATTTACTGTTGCGATTTAGTTTACCTGCTGCACCTGAACCTTGGCTGCATCATCGCGACGCAGAGCCAGATTGTAAGAACGAACACCGATAGCAATAGGGTCACCCAACGGAGCACTGCGCAGAACCTTAACCTTCGTGCCCGGGGTAAGTCCCATGGTCATCAATCTTTCCTTGAGGTCGGAATCGCCAATCTGCTGAATTTTCAGCGTCATGCCGGTTTTACCGTCTTTCAGTGTCAAAATCAACGCCTCCTAATAAGATTACTTGATAAATTATGAGATTATTTCTACTTAAGTTATGATAACGCATATCAATCACACTTGTCAAGGATTCTCATTTACAAATGGAAAAGATTTTCATTAAGTAATTTTCGTTTTATTCTGTATATTTCGTAAAAATAGCTAGCAGAAAATACGCCATTCCCAATAAAAAAAGGCAGGACTGTTGCATAAGTGTGAAATCACACTTATACACAGCCCTTCTTTTAGCTCTCATAGCCGATATCTGCTACTATTGTAGGTAATTTCTCCCGCTATCCATTTAAACCGCAGGTTTCCCCGCAGCATTTACTTCCTTCAACCCATAGACAGCACCAGCAAAAGCAGCCCCCATAATGCGTGTTTCATTGTCCGGCTGCTTACTGAGTTCCTGCATATGCGCCCGAAATGTATCTTCCATTTTAATCAGATTAAGATATATCGCCAAACTTAATTTATCCTGCAACTTTTGGGAAGATAAAAAACCTGCTACCAATTTCCCGCGAACCCTCGGTTTTTCCGCAGCCATTAAAGCATTGGAAACAGCTTGAATAATGGGATCATTAAATTTATCTGCAATTTTCCATGCAGACATACAGGCTTTCTTGACCGTCGCACCATCCCGAACCAAAAAGAAAATAATCAGTGAGGTCATGGCCAGCACACTCTTATCTGCAGTAGTCCGCTTAGTACAAGATTCATAAATAGCTATAGGTTCTTCCTCTGTGCGCAGGCCTAATTCGATTACCTGCGAAATATCCTCTGCCCCGGGCTTAAAGAAAAGCCCTGCTGCCGTCATGCAGCCACGGGCACGTTCCAATGCATATTTATCCATGGTTATCACCTCAAGGAATAATTCGCCATGAATAGGGCTTTTTTCCTGCCTATACTACTTATACGTAAAAATATTTCACACATTCCTATCTATATAATTTTTCAATCATTTCTATTCTATTATCTATGCAGATTAGCCACCGCTCCGAGCAGGTTGGCATCATTACCATGCTGGCAGGGCAACAGCTTTGGCTTTACATGAGCCACGCCTACAATCATGAGGATTTTCTGCAAGTGCTCATTTATGGTTGGGATGAAGTCTGGACGAGAGCTGATGGCACCGCCAAAGAGAATAGCCTCTGGATCAAAGGTATACTGGATGATATAGGCAGCACGGGCCAGATATTCATACATATTATCAATCAAACGGGCTGCATCGGCATCTCCCTGCTCTTTGAGCTCAAAAACCTTGCGGCCATCATAGGTATCCACCGGCACGTTGCGGATTTTGGCCAGCTGACGGCAAAGGCCGCCTGTAGACCCCACTTCACTCAAAATATCGTAGTCATCATTCATGACCATATAACCAAATTCGCCACCATGCTGATGCGGGCCATGGATGATTTTCCCATTATGAACCAAAGCGCCACCAACCCCCGTACCAATCACGAAATAAGCCAGGTTCTGATACTCACGTCCAGCGCCTGTCCATGCTTCGCCCAAAGCCGCACAGTTGGCATCATTTTCAATCGTGACCATCATGCCCAGCCGCTCCGACAACGTCTGCCGAATGGGGAAATCATGGATGTAGTCCAAGGCACTGCTGCCGCCGATAATCCCTGTCATATTATTGACTGCCCCCGGCATGCTGAAACCAGCCCCGTAGATTTCCCTGCCCTTGCTCAATTTCTGCCGTACCTGCACAACTGCCTGATAGAACTGTTCCAAAGTTGCCGGTGTCGCAAAGCTTCCCTTTTCCTGCAAATTTCCACTCGCATCAACCAAAGCATACTTCACACTACTGCCGCCCACATCATAAGCCAGATAATTCAATTCTGTCACACTCCTTCTTGATTCTTATTGTATCACCCCCTATCCAGACAGACAGTAGATTGCCAGAACTCTGATACATTGTTACAAAGTTTGGCATGAATTCCAACTCAATTTGAAACAATGCCACAGAAAAAAATGTAAAAAACGCTTTTTTATCGCCCCCGCCAGAAGACGCCTTCCTCTTAGGTGGGAGATGAATGGCGGTAGATTGAGCGGGTTCGATGCCCGCTCAATCTACAAAACAACGTAGATAGTCTTGCCAACTGTTTTTTTGCCATATAATATGTATATAGTAAGAAAGGAGGTGTAACAAGATGTATCTAACTCAATCGAATGTAATCCGAAAACTCTCCAAGGAAGAGTATGCTATGCTCAGGGAGATGTGCCAGTACAGCAATAACCTGTACAATGTGGCTCTCTACAACATCAGGCAATACTATTTCAAGGAAAAGAAGTTCCTCAATTACGAGGAGAATTACCATGC
>NZ_AUJE01000019.1 GCF_000424065.1 Selenomonas ruminantium subsp. ruminantium ATCC 12561 | reverse complement strand
CGGAAAACCATCACCCGCAGGTCGGGCTTTGTGCGTACTGGCAGGTAATATTTTCCTTCGCTGAGACAGGCTTGTCAAACGCTGCGGAAAACCATTACCTCCAGGGCGGGCTTTGTGCGTACTGGCGGGGATGGTTTAATTTTATGTTAATGAAACTTCATTGACTAGCAGGGAGCGGTGTAGTATTATTGGTTGGTAGTAGTAGTTATGGAGGGACGATTTTGGCCGATATGATTTTACGCAAGGTTCGTGAAGAACTTTTTGATTGGCGATTTATAAAATTTGTGCTGGTAGGTATCATCAATACCTTTTCCTGCTCATTCTTTGCGTGGCTGTGCCTGGATATCGTTTTGGATGCCAACATTGCGTTTGTGATCGGGTACTTTGCCAGTAATGTGATGGCCTATATCATGAATGGTGTATGGATTTTTCCGAGTCCGCTGACATGGAAAGGCTATAGCAAGTTTGCCCTTTCATATGTGCCCAATTTTATCTGTGAAAATCTGGTGGTGGGGCTTTGCTACAATTTGCTGGGAATGCCTCCGGTGGTCAGTTATTTGCTGGCGGCGGTATTGGCGGTGCCCATTACCTATGTGTTGGTGAAGTATTTTGCTTTTGGAGGCGCAAAGAAGAATGATCAATGAAAAAAAGCATCTTTGGGTGCTGGGCGGTCTTTGGCTGCTGCTTTATATAGTGGGAAATCATCTGTTGACCATAACGGACCCGGTGGAGTGCAATTATGCAGAGACTGCCCGGGAAATGTTGCTCTATGATGATTATTTTTCTCCGCGTATCTTTGGTAATTATTGGTTTGATAAACCGATTTTTTTCTATTGGGAATTAGCGGCAGCGTTTAATCTTTTTGGTTTTACCAATTTTGCTGCGCGTCTGGCACCGGCACTGACTGTGCTGGCAGCGACAGCCCTGCTTTACTGGTGGGGGAAGCGTTTGTATAATGCCAGGATTGCCTTTGTGGCGTCGCTGCTCTTTATGACTTCTTTGGAAACCTGGTATGTGGGCCATGCGGTGGTTACAGACATGACCTTGCTGCTGGCGGTGTCTTTGACCTTGATTGCCTTTTATTGTGGTTATCAGCAGAAAAAATATAACTGGTATTATCTGGCCTTTGCTTCTGCAGGTGTGGCGGTATTGGATAAAGGGCCGATTGGCTTGGTTCTGCCGGGGCTTATTATCGTGCTCTTTTTGCTGTGGCAGCGGGATTTCAAGGCGCTGCTGGTAAAACAGCTGTTGGGCGGCGTTATCTTGTTCGTTTTGGTCGCAGGAATTTGGTATGTGCCCATGTATATGAAGCATGGACAGGATTTTATTGATATTTTCCTGGGGGTTCATAATGTTATGCGGGCGACTGTGTCCGAACACCCTCGTGATGACGTCTGGTATTATTACATTGGTATCTTCTTAGCGGGCTTCTTTCCGTGGGCATGGGCGGCCATCCCTGCCTTTATCAAAAGATGGCGCAAGGGCTGGCGCTTGCAGCTGGATACGAATACGCGTTTCCTGTTGGTGTGGGCGGTAACGGTGTTTGCGCTCTTTCAATGTTTCGCTACAAAATATGTTACCTATACATTCCCGTATATGTTCCCGGTAGTTCTTTTGATGGCGCGCCACTTCTGCAACTGGGGAAAGAACCTGCTTTATGGTGCAGCGGTGATGTCGGTGGTTTATTTGGGGCTGCTTTTTGGGGTAGCAGTTCCGCAGATGGAACGTCATTCGTCCTATGGCATGGCTATGGCTGCAAAGCCTTATCTGGAGCAGGGCGTGGAGCCATATAGCTTTGGGCGAAGAGATGGTGTGGTGGCCTTCACTTATTACAGTGGGCACTTTATCAAGGACCTTGTATCGCAGGAAGCGCTAGACGAGGAGCGTAAGCTGGACTGGAGTGTGACCAATATACTTCCTAAGTGCAGTTTTGAGGCAGTGGCAACCGATAAGCCGATGCTCGTGATTGTGGGGGAAAAGAGTTTCGAAGATTTACAGAAAAAGCTGCCGGGTAAATGGACGTTACTGGAGAAGGGACGCAGAAATCATTTGTATTACCGCGAAGCAGATTAGGGGGAAGAAAAAAATTGAAAACTGTATCGATTGTTGTACCGGTCTATAACGAGGGGGATAATATCCTGCATTTTACGAATGCAGTTCGGGAGGTTATGGACAAGCAGCCGTATAAATGGAACTTGTTATTTGTAGATGACGGCTCAAGGGATAACAGTCTGGAACTTTTGGAAGGTTTGCAGGCACAGTATGAGAATATCAAGGTATTGGCATTATCCCGCAATCGAGGTCATCAGATTGCACTGACCTGTGGTCTTGACCATGCTAAAGGAGATGCGGTCATCTCCATGGACGGCGATATGCAGCATCCGCCTGCACTTATTCCGACACTACTGGCCAAATGGGAGGAAGGCTATGAGATTGTCCAGACCATTCGGCAGGATACGCAAGGAGTTTCCTGGTTAAAGAAGAAAACCTCGAAAATGTATTATCAGCTTATCAATAATCTCTCCAGTGTGCATATCCGCCCCGGCGGGTCGGATTTCCGCCTGCTCGACCGACGGGCTGTGGATGCCATGAATCAGTATCGGGAGCATGACCGTTTCTTGCGGGGAATTGTTACGCTCTTGGGCTTTAACTTTGCTGAAGTGCCCTTTGTGGCTCCGCCGCGCTTTGCCGGCGAGTCCAAGTATTCGCTGAAAAAGATGGTGAAGCTGGCTGTCGATGGCATTGTGGGGTATTCGGTACTGCCTTTGCGAACGGCTTTTATCATGGGCATTTTTCTGGCCTTTCTCAGTGTTTGCTTTACTGTGCATGCTCTTTATGTATATATCAACGGCGAGGCGGTATCGGGCTGGACGACCATCATGGTGTGTATGTCCTTGTTTGGCGGTGCGCAGCTGATTATTTTGGGTATTATGGGGGAATATTTGGGTCGTATTTATACGGAGGTAAAGAACCGTCCCTTGTATCTGATTAAGAATCAAGAGGTAGAAAAGTGAAAAAGCTGATTGTCAATGCTGATGATTTTGGCCGCCAGCCGCTGATCAATCAGGCGGTGGCAGAGGCTGTGGATAAAAAGGGCTTACTGTCAACCAGTTTGATGGCTGGTGAGCCGTATTTTGCGGAAGCTGTTGATATTGCCAAAAAACGCCCACAACTAGGTGTGGGCGTGCATTTGACACTGGTGGACGGCAGGCCGGTGCTCCCCGCAGAAGAAATTCCTACGCTGGCCGTGAATGATGGCCGCTTTTTGCCCGACCATGGCGCTTTTGTAAAGCATTATGTGCAGGGAAAAGTTGCGCGTAAGGATATTGAGCGGGAATTGGCGGCACAGTTAGATAAGGTTCTGCAGGCAGGTATTACACCGACCCATGTGGACAGCCATCAGCATATGCATATGCTGCCGGGGATATTTCCGCTGGTCTTGCAGCTGGCGGCAGAGCGTGGGATTAAACGCGTGCGGATATCCCGGGGAATTTATGGCAATCCCTTCACTCCCTGGCCGGGGATTGGTGACCTGATCGGAAAATTTGGCCTGGAGACATTGTCCTGTATTGACCGGAGGCAGGCAAAAGCGCAAGGATTTGCCTGTCCGGATAATTTTGTTGGCCAGGTAGCTGGTGGTGCAGTAACGGAAGCGTTCATGAATCATTTAGCCGAAAATTTCACGAATGGTTCCGTGGAAGTTATGCTGCATCCAGGTTTAGAGAACGAATCTTTGATTAAGGAAACCGGCTGGCAGCATGATTATGAGGCAGAGCTCCATGCAGTATGCGCGGACTCTGTAAGGGAAAACTTATCCCGTAAAGGCATAAATTTGATAAATTTTGGAGACTTATAAAAATCCCCCGTCAGCAATGTATATCGTACTGACGGGGGATTTTTATAGTTATAAGCTGCTCAGTTCAACCTTGAATGCGTTCTGTCCATAGCGGATTAAGTCCTCTTGCCAGCTATTGATATCCACAACAAAAGCGGGCTGAGATTCCTGACCGAAAAATTCCAGTTCTTTGGAACCCTGTATAGCATCTAATCTTGACATCAACGAATGGAGGGGCGGAAGACCAGCGAGGTCCTCCTCTTTGGCTGTTTTGGCCATCGTAATGATACTCAAAAGGTGGTTTTGCTGATTTTTTAGCTCCTCCATATGATTGTGGGGGAGCAGCGGCATGTTTTTCACATCCATGTTGCTTCCTCCTTTTTGATTCCATAGACAATAATCCTACTTTAATCATAGCATAAAGTAAGAATATTGTCTATATTTTTGGAAGCATATACAGTTTATTTTTCGATTTTTGAGGTGTTTCTGTATGCCGTGGTGGAAAGGCAGCGATTAAACGGACTTATTACCATAATAGGCCAGTGCCCAACCATCGCGGCCGTTTTCTTTTACCTGATAGAGTGCCTGGTCAGCATTGTGCAATAGTTCCTGATAATCCTGGCCATGCGCGGGATATAAGGCGATGCCGATGCTGGCTGAAAGGCGTGGGTGCTGGTTGCCAGCAGGTTCCAAATTGTGGGCGGCTTCACGGATACGGTTGGCAATGCATTTGATATTGTGGCGGGGGAGACTAGTGAGCATCAGAATGAATTCATCGCCGCCAAAACGGCCAACGGCATCATCGGCACGGACGATATGGCTGAGGCATACCGCAAAGCGGCGTAAGATGTCATCACCGCGTTGATGACCTAATGTGTCATTGGCTTCTTTGAAATGGTCAAGGTCAATGATAAAGAGAGCGTGGCAGCGGTCAGGCGCGGCAGGGGTACGTAGAATTTCATTGGCAGCACGTTCAATAGCCGCTTTGTTCAAAAGACCGGTCAAGGCATCGGTTTCCGCCAGTTCCTGATAATGCCGCTGTTTTTGTTGGGCAGTATTCAACTCGTTGAGCATGGTCTGGAGTTTGCGATTTTTTTCCTGTAAGAGTTTTTGTGCCCTGTTCATGCTCTGCTGATGATGACTGAGGAAGAACATGGCGGCAATCAGGAAGAGGATAATACCTGCCGCAAGCCCGGTTTGCAGAGGATAGAAGGTGAGGAGATGCTGCAGGGAAAATTCCGGTTTGCTGTCAATGATATGCTTTTGCGTGATATGGAGGCGCTTTTCCGGATTTATCTGCGTGATCGCCTTGTTCAGGATACTCTGCAATATGCGGGGCTGTACAGGGGATATAACAAGGCTGGTGGGAATATTTATGGAAGCATCGGGAATAATATTGAGGTCCGGGTAAAGAATCAGCGGACGGTCGATTTCCAGCGTGGAATCACGAATAAGGGCGAGGTCACAGTTTTTATTTTGGACACGACCGATGGCTTCACTGCTGGAGGTATTGGCTTCCACAAAATTCCATTTGGGAAATTTTTGTTTGAGATAGGACATGATGGATGGTTCCGGCCAGGGGACAACCAGCGTGACATTCTCCGTAGCTGAAGGGGTCTGTGGACTGCTGCCGATAAAGGTATAGGGGATTTCTAAAAGCGGATTGGTGAAATAGAACGGCAGATGATTTTCTGCACCGGTAAAGACATCCAGCATAAGGTCGGCATCGCCTTTTTTCAACAGGTCTATTGCATCTTCATAACGTTTTACATGGATATAGGTGAATTGCAGACCGGAATTTTTGGCTAAAGCCTTAATGAGGTCAGCATAAATACCGGTGACCTGCTGTGTTTTTTCATCGTATTCGATATAGGGTGGTGCACCGCCGTAGATGGCAACCCGCAGCGGCGGCAGGCTTTGGATATACTGGCTCTCCAATGGCGTATAGTGCACCAGTTGGAAGTCGAGATTTTCCGCTAGATTTTGGGAAAGCTGGGGTTCAAAATGAGGATTTTCCGTGTTGAGCCGGGCAAGAGCTTGCTCCATTTCCTCAAGCCGGTGGCGATGTGCAGCAATGGTGGCCACACGTACAGGAATGCGTGTATAGGCCAGAAGAAAATATTCTTCGGGGGTGGTATTTGTGGCGGTATCGACTACCAAATCGATATCGCCAGCCGTTAATGCCGCAAGCATTGCCTGTTGATTGACAAATTCATGCACCGTAAAGGTGAGGTGGTTGCGCTGTTGGAATTCCTCGAAACGGTCATTTATGGGACGATTGGCAATGACGCCTGCCTTTGCACCGTTAAGGCTGTTTAAGTCCCTGGGATTGAAACGTGTTTCTCCTTCACGGGTATAAAGACCTTCCACATCGTAGCCAAAGTTCATTGCACTATAGATGATGCCATTGTGCAATCCCAAAGAACTGGGATATTCCACGGACAGCAGCAAATCGATGTCTCCGGCAAATAATTGGGAAAAGGCATTGCTGGCGCTGACATTCACCAGTTGATAGTCCCAGTCAGTCTGTTTAGACAGTTCGTCTAAATAGGTGATGTAATAACGGCGCAGGATATGACCGTTGACCAGACTTTTGTCCGGTTGAATAAATCCTAATTTCACCTGCTGCCCTTCTGCTGACACTAGTGGCATATAAGACGGCATGAGCAGGCAGAGGGTGAAGAAAAATATCATAAGTGCTTTCATAAGATGGTTCTCCTATGGTAAGTCGCAATTAATATTATTGGATTATTTCGATAAAATACAAAAAAATCCTGCTGGCTGGACCGCGTGTACCGCCTGCATCTTCCGGGCATCTGACTACATTGTTGATGATGCTCTATGCTATATGGAGGCGTAGTGACACACTAAGCAGGATTTTGTGGATAACTTTGATTTAATACACATATTATCCCCAAATAATGGGGATAATGTGGATAAGTTTGTGGATAAGTGGCTGGAAGGGTTAGATTTCTCTTTGGGCTGTATCGTATAGTGCATGAATAAACTTTTTCATATTGATATGCACCTGGGAGGAGGTGGGTTTTTCCTCATTTTCCAGCAGGCGCATGGTGCTGCGGATATCGTTGTAGTCGAAGTAAAGTGGTGCATAGTCTTCAAACTTGGGATTGGTGTAATCGAGAACTCCCATGCTGGCCACATTCACATGTCCTTGAAAAATGGTGCGGCGCAGACGTTGTTCCATTGCTTTGGCTTCGCGTACCGGGTCATCTGCACCATTTTGCTGGGCAACAGCCGTGAACAATCCCTTTAGAGCAGGAATTTGTCCGCGGTTAGTTTCGATATAGGCCATGATACTTAATAAATCCTGAGCACCGGGGGCGGTGAGGATGCCGAGTTCCTTTAGCTGGTTTTCTGTACGGGTACGGATATTTTTCTTCGTCACTGGCGCTGGCACAGGGTGAGGCGTGAGGCTGAGCAGGGAGTTTTGCAGATTATGGGCGAAGGATTCCAGACGCAAATGTTCGCTGACGTTTTTCAGTACGCTGACGATTTCGTTGCGGTTCAACGGCTTGGTGATATAGTAATCAATGCCGTTTTCATAGGCTTTGCCCACCAAATCCTTGCTTTCTACTTGCGAGAGCATAATGATTTTGCCTGCAAAATGCTCCTTGATGCGATTGATGGCCTGAATGCCGTCAATACCAGGCATTAACATATCAATAATGAGAATATCGGTCTGGCGCTGCGCAAGCAGGTCATTGGTCAGCTCCATGGCAGTGTTTAGCGAGTCCGTAACGTCACCAAGGTTATAGTCTTCAATGATGTCCTGCAGCATCATGCGTACAGCGTCATCATCGTCAATCAGCATTATGTTCATATGAAGCATTCTCCTTTGGGTGTTGTTGTTTGCGGGTCGAGCTTTCCCCTTGAGGGGAAGGTGGTACGTGCAGCGTGACGGATGAGGTGTCGGGTTTATGCAGCTTTTTGCAGGGCAGGTCGATATGACAGCAGACCTTGTCTTTGCCGTCAGAGGTCAGCTCAATGGTACCGCCGAGCGTTTCCGTCTGATGCTTGACATAGGTAAGTCCTACGCCGCTGGAGGCTTTGCCGGTGCTGTCGAATTTGGTCGTGTATCCAGGGGAAAAGACCTGCGCCAGACGGCGCGGCGGGATAAAGCTGCCGGTGTTTTCCAAAGTGATTTTCAAGCGTCCATCGCCCCTGCCGCCTACAATGGTCAGCGTGATGGTGCCCCGGCTGGGGATGGCTTCCACGGCGTTAGCGACCAGATTGTTGAGGATGGAGAGCAGCATAAACGAATGCAGCAGAGGCAGTCCTGCGGGGACTTTCGCACTAAAAAAGATTTCCTTGCCCAGTGAGCGGGCATATTTTTTTTGCGTATGTATCAGGAGTTTGACGATTTTATCCGGCGGCAGGTAATCGTCTACCCGGCGATTCTGGGTTAGTTCCTGCAATCCTGCATATATGCGCTGCTGGTTTTTTTTGATATCGTGGCATTGCCCGGCAATGCGCAGCACCTCGTTGGCCAGTGCTTCATCCTCCGGTGTCCGGGCGCGGCCTTTTAGCTGTGTGTAGACATTGTAGCAGTCATGGGTGACATCCTCGCCGCTCTGCAGGGAACACTTGAGTTCAAATACTTCCTCGTATAGTCCGGCAATCAGCATGGTCAGCCGGTCTTTTTCCTTGGTCTTGCGGGTCAGCCGCATTTCGGTGTTGTAGAGCTGGAACAGGAAGAAGAAGGAGAGGATAAAGAAACAGCGCAAAATGGCAATCAGAACCAAGCGCCCCAGCATGCCTAAGGTAAAGGTTTCCGACTGCTGGTAGGCGATGGCGTTCATGGCCGCCAGCTCGCCGACACTAGCGAACACTTCGGCGATAATCGCCCAGAAGGCAATCCCCAAAGCCTGTTCGTAAATCGAACGCCGGGACAGCTGCGGCAGGGCGAAGAACAGGGAGTAGATAAAATAATAGAAGAAATTGGGGATATGTTCAATGAGGGCGAGCAGGATATCATCACCGTAGAATACATCCAACCCCGTGCGGAACAGCATAACGGATGTTCCGGCCACCGCGCCGGTAAAGAGCCGAGGAAAGTTGCTGAGCCAGATAAGGAACAACAGAAAGACTGGTGAGCCGAAACTGACGCGGAAACTGGCAAAATCCCCGCTGAAGGGATGCATTTTAGGCTCGCCGGCCAGTGGCACCAATATCATCATAAAGAGTAAAACCAGCCAGTCCTGACGATTGGGCTTGGTGTTATTCATCGGAAAAACTCCTTTGGAAAAGAAAATACTTATAAAATAATAATCGTTGCTTATCGGATTATATAGTTTTTTATAGTCATGCATTTATATTATTACCATCAATCATACCATAAGTCAAACAGCAATTATAGTATCGTTTAAGTGCGGCTTATGGTTGTATCGTTATGAGGAGGTAGAAAAAATGTCTGATTCAAAAAATCAGGGATTAAGCCCGTTGATTCGCGGCCTGATGTGTGTGGCCATCGGCGCAATCATTTGGTTTATTCCCGCGCCGGCTGGGGTAGGAGCTCAGGCTTGGGGGCTTCTGGCCATCTTTATTGCCACCATCGCAGGTTTTATTCTCCAACCCATGCCTATCGGTGCCATTGCATTGATTGCATTGACGCTCCTGCCCATCCTGGGCATTATGAAAACCGGCGAAGCGCTGGCAGGTTTTTCCAACACCACGATTTGGTTAATCGTATCCGCATTCATGTTTGCTGAAGGTTTCATTAAAACCGGTCTGGGCAAGCGTATTTCCTACATGTTGCTCTCGAAGTTCGGCAGCAGTACCTTGCGTGTCGCTTACGTCATGAGCGCAGCTGACTTCGTTATCGCACCGTTCACGCCGTCCAATACAGCACGCGGTGGTGGCATCATCTTCCCGATTGTCCGCAGTATCACGGCTGCCGTTGGCTCGGATGTGGAGAAGAAGACCAATATGCGCACAGGTGCATTCCTGATGTTCAGCGCTTATGCAGCGGTCATCACTTCCGCTTGTATCTTCTTGACGGGTGCTTCAAACAACGTGCTCTGCAACACGCTGGCACAGCAGATTTTCGGCACCTCGATTGGCTGGGGCGACTGGTTCCTGGCCTGCATTATTCCCGGTCTTATCCTGACCGTGGCTACGCCGTATATCCTCTATAAACTCATCAATCCGGAACTCAAGAATACGCCGGAAACGCAGGAACTGGCTCGCCGTGAGCTGGCAGAAATGGGGCCCATGAGCTCTAAGGAAATCATCCTGAGCTTTATCTTCGTAGTAGCTCTGGTTATGTGGGCAACGGGTTCCTACCATGGTATTGACTCCGCATTTGTTGCCTTACTTGGTCTTTCGGCCATGCTTTTGACGGGCATCCTCGATTGGTCGGATGTGGCACATCAGCATGCAGCTTGGGATGTACTCGTATGGATGGGCGTGTTGGTTAACATGGCCGCATTTCTTTCCAAGTTCGGTCTGATGAAATGGTTTGCCGATGTAATGGCTGCCCAGTTTGCTGGTATGGAATGGATTATGATGCTCGTCATACTCAGCATCATCTATACCTTCGCTCATTATCTGCTGGCCAGCAACTCGGCTCATATCATGGCACTCTTTGCTGCCTTTGCGACGATTCTCGTGGCTGCCGGGGCTCCGGTACTCGGCGTACTGATTCTCTTTGGCGCACTCTGCAACAGCGCATCCTTCCTTACCCATTATGGCTGCGGCGTTACACCGATTTTCTTTGGTGCCGGCTTCATGGGGCAGGGTGAATGGTGGAAGATTGGTTTCATCATCACGGTATTGCATGTAATCGTTTGGATGGGCGTAGGCCTGCCGGTGATGAAAGTAATCGGTATGTTGTAAGGGGACGTGTACTTTTCTTTGGTGCAAAGAAAAGTACCAAAAGAAACTGCGGCCTGAAATCCCATCCAGGGATTTACGGCCGCGGTGCCCATCCTTGGGCACGAATATTACCATAGCTCGATGCTATGTAGTAATTTTATGGACAATTTTTCAAAATGTACTTGATTGTATATTGTATACATGATACAATATAGACAAGTCAAAGAGCTATGAGAACATAAACAATGCTTATAGTTCGACTCGGTAAAAAAATGTTATGTTGGGTTATTTTTATGAAAGAAAGGAACGTGGAGCAAAATGAGAAAAGAGCATGATTTCCTTGGTGAACTGGAAATCCCTGATGAAGTATACTATGGTGTACAGACTACCCGTGCTATTTCGAATTTCAAGATTACGGGCCAGAAGATTGACCCAGACTTCGTTCAGGCTTATGCCAAGGTCAAGAAGGCTACGGTAATGGCAAATATGTCTACAGGCCGTATGCCGAAAGAAGTTGGTGAGCCTTTGATTCAGGCTGCTGATGAAATCATTGCTGGCAAATTCTTGGATCAGTTCCCCGTTGATCCCATTCAGGGTGGCGCTGGTACTTCCGTAAACATGAACGTCAACGAAGTTCTTTGCAACCGGGCACTCGAAATCATTGGCAAACCGAAAGGAAGCTATGATATCATCAGCCCGAACAACCATGCCAACATGGCACAGTCCACGAACGATACTTTCCCGACCAGCATCAAGGTTTGCCTGTCCCACAAGGGCAAGAAGCTGACGGCTTCTCTCGGCAGACTGGCTGATGAACTGGATAAGAAGGGTGAGGAATTCAAGGATATCCTCAAGATGGGCCGTACGCATCTGCAGGATGCAGTACCCATTACGCTGGGGCAGGAAATGCATTCCTATGCATCGGCAGTCCGTCGTGGCATTGATCGCATCAACCATGCTATCGACACCATTCATGTAGTGAATATGGGCGGTACGGCAGTCGGCACGGGTCTCAACGCAGAGCCGGCTTACATCACGAAAGTTGCCGAAACCCTGTCCGAAGTTACGGGCGAGAAATATGTCACCGCTGACAACATCATTGATGCGACTAACAACACGGACGGTTTCTCCGATGTTTCCAGCGCCATGAAGACTACGGCACTCGTACTCATCAAGATGGCAAATGACTTCCGTATGATGGCCTCCGGCCCTCGCTGCGGCCTCAACGAACTCAAGCTGCCGATGCGCCAGCCGGGTTCCTCCATCATGCCGGGCAAAGTAAATCCGGTTATCGCTGAGGTTCTCGACCAGGCCTGCTATCAGGTAGTGGCTAATGACTTGGCTGTTTCGCTGGGCGTAGAAAATGGCCAGTTTGAACTCAATGTTATGGAGCCGGTTATCAGCTTCAATATGTTCAACTCCATGACCTACATGACCAATGCTGTAGATACCTTCGTGGAAAAACTCTTGATTGACCTGCAGCCGAACAAAGAACAGTGCCAGGAATGGCTCGACAAGAGCGTAGGTGTAGTAACGGCTATGTTGCCGCATATCGGCTATGAAAACTCGGCGATGATTGCTAAAGAAGCCTACAACACGGGTAAACCGGTTCGTCAGGTTATCCTCGAAAAAGGTCTTATCTCCAAGGAAAAGATGGAAAAGATTCTTTCCCCAAAAGAAATGACCACTCCGGGCATTGCCGGCTGATAGCAGCATAACCCAAATAACATTTCCATAAAATAAAAGTGCGTGCCCTGGGTGGCGCGCACTTTTATTTTACCTATGGTAAAACCTGAACAATGGCGCTATGACGAGATAAAATGTCTCATCGAAACGCTGATAGGTGGTTTTTCCTGTGGAAAAACCTGAACAATGGCGCTATAATATAGAGTATTGATTTGTAGAGAAAATCCTGATGATAGGAGCGTTTTAATGAATAGACAGAAACTGGCAGGGCTGGTTACTGCGGCGTTGCTGCTGCCAATCTTGGGAGGTACGGCGCAGGCTGCGTATCATGCTGATTCGGATACGGGGATTGATGCCCTGGATTACATTGAAAATAATCATCGGCAGGAACGTGCCAATCGTTTGACCGCTGAACAGGAAAAACTGCTGGCTGATGCCAAGGCTATGGAAGCGCATCTGCGCTATCCTTTAGACCCGAAAAAGGCGGCGCCAGTGGCCTTTGAAGGCGAGGAACTCACCTACGATGAACGCGATGGCAGCTTTATTGCCAAGGGCAAAGTGGATATCCTGCAGATGGATGCACACCGTTTTCAAGGCGAAGAAATTACGGGCAACACCAAGAAGCAGGAGGTTAGTATTCCCGATAAGGCACATATCCTGCAGATGACGCCGGGGCAGGTGCGGGTGACTTTGGACGGTTACAAGGCACATTATAACTATGGCGCGAAAACGGGTTCACTGGAAAATGCCAAAGGCAAGGCCGGGGCTCACTATATCACGGGTAAGCGTTTCGAATTCTACCCTGATAAGATTGTAATTTATAACGGTACAGATACAAAATGTGGCGCAAAAAAGCCGGATTACCATACGAGTGCTGAAAAAATTGTCTATTATCCCAACGATAAAGTAGTGATGGACAATGTGAAATTCCATCTGAAGGGAAAAACGATTTTTTCTCGCAAGCATTACGAAACTGGCGTTGGGGATAACGCCAATCAAAACCACGTATATCCGCGTGTGGGCTACAACAGTGATGACGGTGTTCATTTTGAATGGGATTTATCCTTCCCTTTGGTGAAAAATGTAAATTTGAATACCAATATCTACATCAATACCAAGGAAGGCTGGCGCAGTAATTACGATATTACCTGGACCAACCGACATATGCGTACCGGTGTGAGGTATGGCTATTTTGAAGATAGCAATGATAAATGGATAAAGAAAGAGCCAGCAGCCTTTTGGAATTATAATGACCATATTGGCAAAAGCCATTTTACCTATGGTCTAAACACAGAATATGGCCGCTGGCATGGCAATGGTGTTCACAGTAATCATGGGGAGTATGGTGTTTCGCTGGGGTATGACCCCATAAAATTTCACCGTTATACTCTTTACCTAAATACAGGCTACAGCATTACCAAGGAAACCTATAATGATTCCAAAGTCTCCGGGTTTTCGGGAAATGCAGTGTTGACCAAGGATTTTGATGACCGCTGGGCAGCTTATGCAGGTTATCATTACAGCAAGAAAAATCAGGAAAACAGTCTTTTTGCCTATGATACCGATGATTATTCCAAGAAATTAGAAGCTGGTTTTAGTTATCGTGTTGATGATATTAATCGTCTGGCCGTGGGCACAAAATATGATTTAGACCATAAAGAGTGGAAGAATATTGACTATTATTGGTATCATGACCTGCATTGTTCGCAGGTTATCGTGCGGTATAAATCCAAAACCAATCAGGTCAGCTTCCGTTGGCAGTTTACACCGTGGTGATTGATAAATGAAACAAGAATTAGCAAATATAATTGATGAAATTCAGGGGCGGAACATACTGGTCATTGGCGATATGGTAGCCGATATTTATCTGGATGGCCGCATATCCCGTATTTCCCGGGAAGCGCCGGTGCTTGTTTTGCAGCAGGCCGGTGAAAAAGTAGTAGCTGGTGGTGCCGCTAATGTGGTCAACAACGTGGCGACATTAGGTGGTAATGTCTTTGCCGTAGGTCTTTTGGGACTGGATAGTGCCGCCAAGGGGCTGAAAGAAGCTTTGGAGAAGAACGGTGCCCATACGGAAGGCTTGTTCTGTGACGAAAAGCGGCCGACCATTTCCAAAACCCGCGTTATCGCCGGGGGCAGGGCTACGGTCAGTCAGCAGATTGTCCGTATTGATAAAGAAAGCGACAAGCCCATGCAAAAGGCGCATGAGAGTCAGATCAGCCAATACATCAAGGGACTTTTGCCGGAAATAGATGGTGTGGTTTTGAGTGATTATGGCTCCGGCACCGTTACGGAGAAGCTTCAGCAGCAGATTATTTCCTATTGCCGTGCGCATGATATTCCCAGCATGGTGGACAGCCGTTATGATATACATCGGTTCAAGAACATCGGCTATGTGAAGCAGAATGATGCGGAACTGGCTGCAGCTGTCGGCCGTGAACTGCATGATGATGAGAGCATTTTCACTGCCGGACAGGAGCTGTTGGAAGAATTAAATGCTGATGGCGTATTGGTAACCCGAGGCGAAAAAGGCATGGTCCTTTTGGAAAAGGACGGTTCTATCCATGATATTCCGGTATCGGATAAAAGTGAAGTTTTTGATGTATCAGGTGCGGGGGATACCTGTGTATCCACGGTTATTTTGGCTTTGGCCGCAGGCGTAGAGCCGGTACGGGCTGCTGAACTCAGCAATATTGCCAGCGGTATCGCTGTGCGCAAGCTGGGCACAGCTACGGTTTCTAGTGAAGAACTGCGCCGGGCTTTGCAGTGAGGGAGTATGTATGTTAGTAGAACGTAAAGATATCGCACAGTTTTGTGAAATCCTGCGCAAAGGCGGACAGAAAATCGTCTTTACCAATGGTTGTTTTGATATCCTCCATGCTGGTCATGTAACTTATTTGGAAGCGGCGAAAGCGCAGGGGGATGTTTTGGTGTTGGGGCTGAATACCGATGAATCGGTGCGTCGTCTAAAGGGGCCGGAACGTCCCATCAATAACGAACTAGACCGGGCAAAAGTAGTAGGGGCTTTACAGGCTGTAGACTATGTAGTACTGTTCGGCGAACAGACAGCCGAAGCTGTCATCGCTGAAGTAAAGCCGGATATTTATGTTAAGGGCGGCGATTACACGCTGGATACCTTGCCCGAAGCCAAAATCGTACAAAGTTACGGTGGTAAGGTGGCCTTTATCGACATGGTAGAGGGCCGTTCGACTACGAACATCATCAACAAAATCAAGAAGTAAAAAGCCTTCCCTGATTGGGAAGGAGCTGAACATAGAGGCGGATGAGGTTATAATGAGGAACTACCTTATAGTCAAATTAAGCGCCATTGGCGATGTAATCCACGCGCTCCCTGTGGCCTATGCGCTCAAGGAAGCATATCTCGACTGCCATATCACCTGGGTTGTGGAGCCGCCTGCTTACGATTTAGTAAATATGAGCCCCTATATTGATGAAATTATTCTCTTTGAGAAGAAGAAATTTAAGTCCTTAAGGGGCTTTTTGCATGAATATGGCCCGTTGAAGCGGAAGATTCAACAGCGCCGTTATGATGCAGTGCTCGATTTGCAGGGGCTATTTAAGTCGGCTGCTATTGCCCGTCTGGGGCAGGCTCCGGTGAAACTGGGCATGTGCAATATGCGGGAGTTTAGTGACAAAATATCCAAACCCGTAATTGGCGCTCATGCGAATGGACATATTGTAGAGCGTTATTTGGATGTGGCCCGGGCATTAGGCTGTCCGGTAAATGAGGTGCGATTTACACTGGAAGTACCGGAGCGCGAAGCTGACCTTGCCCGTCAGGTTTTTGCTCAGGCAGGAGCCAATATGGCAAATCCCTATGTGGTGCTGGCTATTGGCGCTAACTGGCCCAATAAGCGCTGGCCGGCAGAAAGCTTTGCCCGTCTTGCGGATAAGCTATATGACCGGAAATTTATTCCCGTGCTGGTGGGCGGCGGTTTGGTCGATGAACAGCGGGCGGCGGAAATTTGTTCTTATAGCGATATTCCTCCGCTGAATCTGGTTGGTCGGACGAATTTTAAGCAGCTCACGTATATTCTGCAGAATGCCCGCCTGACTGTGGGCGGCGATACCGGCCCGGTGCATCTGTCGGCAGGTATGGGCACGAAAACCATTATGCTTATGGGGCCTACTGATGCCAACCGCAACGGCCCTTATGGGCAGCAGGAAAATGCGATAGAGGTTGACCGTTCCTGCCGTTATTGCTGGAAGCGGGCTTGCCCGAAAAATATCGACTGTCTGCAAAATATCACCGTAGAAAAGGCAATGGAAAAGATTGAGGAGCTTTGCTGACGTGTATCAAAACATATTGATCATAAATCTTATGCAAATTGGCGATTTGATGCTGACGACGCCAGTTTTGGGCGCTCTGCGTAAAGCTTATCCGCAGGCACGGCTGACACTTTTGGCCGATACCCGCTGGCGGGAATTGGTGGAGGAAAATCCCCATTTGGATGCCTGCCTTTTTATGGATAAAAAAGGAACCGATAAGGGGCTGGCTAAACTGTGGCAGTTTATTCGCAAGGTGCGGGCGCTGAAATTTGATTTGATCATTAATCTGCACCGCAATGAACGTGCCTCGGCAGCAGCGGCTTTTAGCGGCGCAAAATACATTGTGGGCTACAGCAAGCCGTTATTTTCGCTGTTTTTTGATAAAACCATGCAGAATCCCTCCATTGCCCATCATATTGGCTGGGGGCCGGGTGGCGTTTTTCCACCGCATCATTATGTGCCGGGCTGGGAACATCAGGTGCATGCTCACTTGAATGTTCTGCGGAAGTTTCTGGGCATTGAGCCGGATGACGGCGGCCTGGAAATGGCTTTAAGTGAGGAAAATCAGCAAACAGCAGATAAACTTTGGCGGGAACATTTTTCTGCGGAAGATAGGGTGATTGCCTTTAATATCGGTGCCAGCTGGGAAACCAAACGCTGGCCGGATAATTATTTTGCCCAATGTGCGGATAAACTGCTCGAAAAGGGCTATAAGATTGCGTTCTTTGGCGGCCCGATGGATTTGACGATTGTACAAAAATGTGTCAGTCAGATGCAGAATAAGGATAGCAAGGACTTGCATATCTTTACCGGCAAGGTCAGTTTGGCGGTGCTGGCAGGACTTTTGCGCAGATGCTGCTTGTTTCTTACCACGGATTCCGGCCCGATGCATATCGGTGTGGCCATGAATCTGCCCGTGATTACGATGTTTGGCGCATCGCCAGTACCGGGCTTTTATCCTTACGATGGACGTTCTGTTTTGCTGAAATCGCCGGAAAAATGTCATCCCTGCGGGATTCACCAATGCCCGCGGGCGGGGGGCGAAAATCTGGCCTGTATGAAAAATATTCCCGTGGCGGCGGTTATGCATTTTGTAGAGGAACTGCTGGACAAATTCCAAGGTCAGCCTGCCTATAAACTGCCGTTTCACAAGGACGATTATCAATGCCGCGTTATTGACCTGTCCAAAGGAGAATTTTAGCAGATGGATAAACAGATAATGCATGATTTTATTGCGCAAGCAGCTTCTAAATGTCATGTGCTGGTGGTCGGCGATGTGATGCTGGACAAGTATTACTATGGGGAAGTGACCCGTATTTCGCCCGAGGCACCTGTGCCGGTTACCCATGTGACCAGCCAGAAGGAGACTTTGGGCGGGGCGGCTAATGTGGCTCATAACCTTGCTCGTTTAGGGTGTCAAATTGGGCTGGCGGGCTATGTGGGGGAGGACTATCATTGTCAGAGCCTTACGGACAAACTGACGGCCCGTGGCATTGACTTCAAGGGGCTGATTACCACAGATAGGCCGACTACTACGAAATTGCGGGTTATCGGTGGTCATCAGCAGATGATTCGTTTGGATTTTGAAGAAGCCGAGGAAATGACAGGGCCTTATGCTGACCGCTTGCAGAACTTTGTGGCGGCACGCCTGAATGAAGGTGTAGATGCGGTGATTATTTCCGACTATGGCAAAGGTGCCTGCACCGAGGAAACCTGTCAGCAGATTATCAAGGCAGCCAATGCCCATGGAATTCCCGTGCTGGTTGACCCGAAAGGCACAGCCTGGGGCAAATACCGCGGCGCAGATTACATCACGCCGAACTTCAAGGAACTCAGTGCCGTACTGCCGGAAAAAATCAAAAATCAGGACGAGGCTATCGAAAAAGCCGCCCGTTATGTGATGGGCAAGTTCGGTATCAAGCAGGTATTGGCTACTCGTTCGGAATTTGGCATGTCGCTGGTGATGAAAGACAGTGCCTGCCATATCCCCACCAAGGCGCAGGAAGTTTTCGATGTATCCGGTGCCGGTGATACGGTAATCGGTGTATTCGCTTTAGGGCTGGCCGGCGGTCTTGCTCCGGAGGTAAGTGCCTATATGGCCAATATGGCAGCCAGTGTAGTCGTGGCGAAACTGGGTACCTACGCAGTGAGTAAAGAAGAACTTTTAGAAGTGTTGAGATAAAATGGAGTACCTTTCTTTGGCGCAAAGAAAGGTACCCAAAGAAAACGTGGACTGAAATCCCTTCCGGGGATTTACGTCCACCAGTGCCCATCCCTGGGCACTGAGTAACGATAGACCGTTATCTTGATGGATATATGAGGAGGATTTATTGTGATTATTGTAACAGGTGGTGCCGGTTTTATTGGCAGCAATCTTGTAAAGGAACTTAATCGCCGCGGCCGCACGGATATTCTGGTGGTGGATGACCTGAAAGACGGTCAGAACTACAAAAACCTGCGGGGCTTGAAGTTCATTGACTATCAGCATAAGGACGATTTCCTGCAGAGCATTGAAAACGGTGACTTTGATGGTACGGATATCGATGCTGTATTCCACGAAGGCGCCTGCTCCGATACCATGGAATATGATGTTAACTTTATGATGCGGGTAAACTACGAATATTCCAAGTCCGTGCTGCACTTCTGCCTGCAGCATCGCATTCCTTTCCTTTATGCATCTTCGGCATCTACCTATGGCAGCGGCAAAAATGGTTTCCGGGAGGGGGATGAGTGTGAAGATGCGCTGAATCCCTATGCGTTCTCCAAGCTGGCCTTTGACCGCTATGTGCGTCAGGTAATGCCTGAGGCACACAGCCAGATTGTCGGCCTGAAATACTTCAATGTCTATGGCCCGCAGGAACACCACAAAGGCAAGATGGCGTCCATTTTCTACCAGTTGTACAATCAGGTCAACGAAACGGGCAAGGCGCGTCTGTTCCAAGGCTGGGGTGAGATTAACGGCCAGCCGGTCAAAGATGGTGAGCAGCGCCGCGATTTTGTCTATGTCAAGGACGTAGTCAACGTGAATCTGTGGTTCTGGGAGCATAAGGGCAAGAGCGGTATCTACAATTGCGGCACCGGCCATGCGCATACCTACAATGAAGTAGCCGAAGCTGTAATCGAGGCTTTGGGCAAAGGTGAAATCGCCTACCGCGAATTTCCTGAAGTCCTCAAGGGGAAATACCAAAACTTCACCGAAGCCGATGATACCAACCTGCTGGCAGCCGGCTACAACGAAGGTTTCCATGAAATGAAAGATGCGGTCAAGGAATACGTAGATTTCCTCAACAAAGGTGGTTACTTTGATTACAACGACTAAAAAGCCTTTCACTATGGGGAAGGTGGGCGCGCAACGCTCGGATGAGGTTAACAAAGCGGTCTTTTTCGACCGTGATGGCACACTCAATGTGGATATAGACTATCTTCATCGCCCTGAAGACTTCATCTGGATAGAAGGCGCCAAAGAGGCGATTAAATACGTCAACGACAAAGGCTATCTGGCCATCCTCGTCACTAACCAGAGCGGGGTGGCCAGAGGATACTATCCTGAAGAAGATATAAAAGAAGTCTACGATTGGATGAACAAAGAACTGGCTAAAATCGGAGCGCATTTGGATGCGCTCTTTTACTGCCCGCATCATCCAACAGGTAAAATCCCTGCCTATACCAAGATATGCAGTTGTCGTAAGCCGGATACGGGCATGGTGGATGAAGCCTGCCTGCGGTTTAATATCGACCGCTCAAAGTCCTATCTAGTGGGAGATAGCGGCCGGGATTTGGAATGTGCGCAAAAAGCAGGCGTGCAGGGGATAAAATATGTTTCGGGCAGTTTGTTGTCCTGCATAAAGGATTTTATTTAACGCATGTCGAATCATCCCATAAACAAACTATTCAGAAAAAAAGGAGGTGGTTCCTCGTGTCGCTGTTATTCATTGCTGTCCTTCCTATTCTCTGGTTGATTGTAGCTCTTTCCGGGCTGAAAATGGCGGCTTGGAAAGCCTGTCCTGTGGCACTTTTGCTGTCCTTGCTGGCTAGCGTGCTGTATTTCGGTATGCCTGCTGACTATATGGCCAGCGCGGTGTTGGAAGGGACTGCACTGGCCTGTTGGCCGATATTGTTGATTATTACGGCTACGATTTATACCTACCATCTGTCGGTTCATACTGGTGGAATGGAGATTATCAAAGCCATGCTGACCTCCGTCAGCAGCGATTATCGGGTGCTCATCCTTCTGATTGCTTTCGGCTTTGGCGGCTTTTTGGAAGGCATGGCAGGCTTTGGGACTGCTGTGGCCATACCGGCCAGTATGCTGGCAGGGATGGGCATCAATCCCGTCAGTGCGGTGGCGGTATGTCTTGTGGCAAACTTCGTGCCTTCGGCGTATGGTTCTATCGGCATTCCGCTTGTCACCTTATCGGGCATTATGGGCACGGATTCTGCCCAGCTGGCTACCTATGTGGCTTTGCAAATCAGTATTTTGGGGCTGTTTTGCCCATTCCTGATGGTGGCCATTGCGGGCAGCGGCTGGCTGGCAGTCAAGGACATGGTGCCGGTGTGTATGGCTGCAGGACTTAGCTATGTACTGGCGCAGTTGGGGGTATCGTATTTCCTGGGCCCTGAGCTTGCCGGCGTGGCCGGAGCACTTTGTACGATGGGGGCGATTATCGGTGCGGTGAAGTATTTTCCGCCGCAGAATTCCGCCTATGTACTGCAGAAGGAGAATGCTCCGCAAGTGACACAGCACCAGGCTTTTATGGCTTGGCTGCCATTTGTGCTGATTTTTATTTTATTGCTGATGACTAGCAAACTGGTGCCGACGATTTACGATTCGATTTCGCAGATTCGTACGTCGATATTGATTTATAAAGGTGAGGGGGGCGCGCCTTATACCTTCCATTGGATAGCGACACCTGGCATGGTGATTTTCTTTGCCACCTTTGTCAGCGGTTTTATCAAAAGAACGCCTTTGGGGGATATGCTGACGGTATTGCGTAAGACACTGGCCAGTCTGCGGCCGACGTTTATCACCATTATCAGCATCATTGCTACGGCAAAAGTCATGGGCTACAGCGGCATGACCACGACCATCGCCGACAATACTGTAGCCGCTACAGGATTGATGTATCCGGCTATTGCCGCCTTTATTGGTTCGGTGGGCGGCTTTATCACGGGGTCCGCGACCAGTACCTGCATTTTGCTGGGCAAGCTGCAGATGGATGCGGCTATTGCTATCGGTGCGCCGCTCAATACACAGATTTGGATTGCTGCGGCTAATGCTACTGGTGCCTGTGCAGGTAAGCTGATTGCTCCCCAAAGCATCGCCATTGGCGTTGCGGCTATCGGTGTGGCTGGCAGGGGAAGTGAAAGCCAACTGCTTGGGCTGACGATGAAGATATATTTGCCATTCATTATTTTGCTTGGCTTGTTGGTTTATTTTGGGACAAGTGTGCTATAAGCAAATAAAATACCTAATCCGCACGGAAAGTGCGGATTTTTTTTTGAGTATGTAGTATAATTAAATGTTAGTAGGCATGGGGAGCTAAAATGATAGCCAGTATGCAATGTATTAGATGTGATTAATTTTAGTGAAAAAGGTGTACTATATATAATGATAAATTTTATAGATATCGGTAAATCTATATATGATTTAAGCAATTGGCGGGAACAACGTCGTATGGTAGTGTTTGTGTTAAGAGCATATATTCATTATGCGTCGATGAAACCGCTTTACGATTTTTTTATGCATAATCAGACAAATAGACGGTTTATAAGTAATAATAAATATCCATTAGAGCAGGTTACAAGAGCATTTTTTTACAACAAATCTACCATGCAGGAACGCATAACGATTGTAAAAGAGCATGTATCCTTTATAATGGAAAAATTTAAGGAAGAATGTGCCTTGAAGATGGCGGCACATGAATTCTTCCTTTTATGGGAGGATTTGCGTGGAGAGGAACCGCTGAGGCTCTATATGGCTTTTGAGTCTGGGCAGCGCAAGGAGGGGATGCTCTCGCTTATCTTTCGCTGGGGGCATAACTACGCTAACCTTTATCAGATGATATTTTGGATAGCACGCGATAAAAATGCTGAGTGGTCTTTGTGGATTGGGGCAATGCAAGGTCCTAATATGGAAAATGCTAAAGATGTTGTCAAGAAGGTAACTAAACAGTGTCATGCATATCGCACCAAAAATTTAACACTTTATGTGACACGGATTTTTGCAGAGGTATTAGGGCTGAAGCATATTTATGCGGTATCGAATTATGGATATTATGCGAATAACCATGTGCGGAGTGACCGCAAACTAAAAACTAATTTCGGCGATTTTTGGGAAGAATCCGGTGGACATGTGACGGAAGATGCCCGCTTTTATGAATTGCCATTGCAAGAGGAGCGTAAAAGCGAAGATGAAATTCCTACCCGTAAGCGGTCTGTGTATCGCAAGCGTTTTGCCCTAATGGATGAAATAAAAATGACCATGACACAGAACTTAGCAAAATTGCTAAAGTAAGGGAGTTATAATATGGCAATTTATGATTGCTTTACCTTCTATAATGAAATAGAGTTGCTAGAATGGCGTTTGCATATGTTGGCTGATGTAGTGGATTGTTTTGTCATTGTCGAGGCGAACCGCACCTTCCAAAATAAGGAAAAGCCGTTTAATCTGGAAAAGTACAGAGACAGATTGTCTCCATACTGGGATAAGATTCGATACTTGAAGATAACAGACGGACTTCCCTACACAGATGATTGGTCAATTGAGATATATCAGCGCAATTATATCGCTAACGGCTTGGGGGATTGCCAACCGGATGATGTAATCATCATAGGCGATGTGGATGAATTTCCAGACCCGCGGATTTTGGAGCAAATGCAGCAAGGGCGGGTTCCTGTGCATATTTTCCGCAGCTTTGGTTATGTAGGTGAGCGAAGCGGACTTAGGGGGCTTTCCCGCAACAGTCGGTGTTTTTTGCGGGCTTTGCCTTATATGTATGTTAAGCATAATTTAGATAAATTTCTGGAAAAAAGTGCCGTGGTTTTTGAGCAGCGCATGTATGAGTTCTTTGTCAATTATGAATGCCCTTTTCATTGGTGCGGTACAATTTTGTGTCGATATAAAAACTTAACGACGCCACAGGATTTACGAAATCAACGCAATCGCTTGCCTATGGTCAATGGAGGATGGCATTTTTCATCATTAGGAGGCGTGCAGGCCATAAAACGCAAGCTTAATGCAACGTCTGACGGAATGAAGAATCCTGTATTGCGTTTGCCGGATAATGAACAGGATGCATTTATCGCTGCAGAATTGGAACGTGGGCGTATTTGGTGGACGAATAAGAATTTAATCAAGCATGGTAAAGATGATTCGGATATACCGGAATACGAATGGTTTGTCAATAAGTATCCTGCTATGCAACGTTGAATAGGAATAATACAGATGAAAATATTACTAGCTAATTTTACGAAAATGATAAACGATACCGGCGGCGTAGCCAAAGTGCTGACTGCTTTTGCTAATGAAATGACGAATCGCGGTCATCAAGTTGCGGTGGCATACAGTGATGATCGACAAGGCGATTTTTTTTATCCTATCAGTGATAAAGTGAAATCGTATAATTTGCGTCATTATAATGGCAAGGATGTGTTGTTTCCCCTGTCCATGAAGATAAAGCGTGAACTCTTGAAGGCTGTGGATATTCGCAAGGGGAGAAGTGTCAATGACGAATTTCATACGAAATATCTATTAGGGGCAGTGCAGGATATACTGCAGAAATTTTCTCCAGATATCATTGTCGCGTTTCATCCTACAGCCAGTAAAATTCTTATCTGTGATATGAAAACAAAAATTCCTGTGATAACCATGTCTCATGGCAGTCCTGAGGATTATTTCCATACCTATCCTGTAGATGAATTGCCGGCTATCGAGCACAGCACAGCACATCAAGTACTGGTTCCTTCCTTTATAAAGCCTCTTATCAATCGTTATCCTCATTTACGGGTGAAAGTGATTGGCAATGTAGTGCCACAGTATGAAACTCCTGTGGATTTATCGGTATTGAAAGAGCGATATAAAATTATATTTATCGGACGCATGGTGAAAAATCATAAGCGCCCGCATTTGTTAATTGATGCGTTTATTGAACTGGCTGCAGAATTTCCTCAATGGGATGTAGAATTATGGGGAGGCGGCGGAAAAAAATCGTATATGAAAACGATGCAGGCGAAGATAGATAAAGCGAACCTGCATGACCGGATAAGATTTATGGGAACAACGCATGATGTAGAATCGGTATTGCGTACAGGTGATATATTTGTTTTCCCCAGTGCTTATGAAGGGTGGGGAATGTCACTTACCGAAGCGATGAGTATGGGACTGCCTGTTATGGGCTATAAGAATTGTGTAGCGGTTAATGAGCTGATACGGGATAATGTTACAGGCATCCTTTGTGAGGATGGGGATAAGCCTTTAGCAGATGCGCTGCGTAAGCTTATGCAAAATAAGGCGCTGCGTGTGCAGTATGGCAAGGCTGCTCGTGAATCAATGAAAGCTTATGATGCAAATAGTATTTGGAATCAGTGGGAAAACTTGTTGAGGGAGACAATATGCTGAATGGAAAATATATATTGATTGAAAACTGCCCAGGGATGGGCGACCTGATTATGTGCACGCCGGCCTTTAAGCGTTTGAAGGAACTTTATCCAGATTGCGTATTGAGCGTGGTTTCGTATGCACATAATTTGGATATTATTGCTGGTTTGCCCTATATTGACCATGTTTATGGTATTGCCAAAGGCAAGTTCCTTGGTCACTTTCGTCCTGCTTTGCATTTTCGCAAGCAGGATTATGTGATTTTTACATCCTGGCAGCCACAATTAGCCAGAATGGCGCAGCTCCTGCGCGTGCCGCATCGGGCTGGTGTATGTAAAGAAAAATATCGAGGAACAGGCTTGTTCCATCAGGAACTGCCTATGCACGATTTTCGGGATACAAAGTATCGTGCTGACTTTATTACGGAACAGATTTCACTGGCTTTAGGAGTAGATTTAAGTAATGATGGTGTCTGTGAAGTAGCTCAGCCTGATGAAGAAAGCAGGAGAAATATAGAACAGTTGTTATCTGTAAAAGGGGTAGACTTAGGAAAAAAATATATAGTTATTGCTCCTTTTGGGAAAACTGAAAAAAATATTCCGTTATCGTTGATAAAGGAAGCGGTAGAATTTTTAGAAGACAAATGTGATATTTATTTTACAGATTCCAAAATAGAAGAGTGTTTACAGATATTTAATAGGTATAGTAATATACATAATTTATGTGGTCGAACTAGCTTAAGTGAGATGATGGTGCTTTTTCAGAATGCGCAATTCGTTATAACAACTAATAGTGCTCCACTGCATATAGCGTGTGCGTTGAAGAAAGAAACAGTTTGTTTATTTACTAGAGGCAGTTATTATACATGGGCGCCTAAGAAATATTGCCGAGTAGTAACGCTAGCTAAGGAATGTGCACCTTGTGATTCGGATACGGAAAAGAAATGTTTACATCAAGAGTGCGTTAATGGTATTACATTTGATATGTTGAAACAGCATATAGAAAAAATCATGCATAACTAAAGGAGGTATGTAGAAAATGTGGCTAAAATCCCTACAATTAAAAAATTTCGTTGCTTTGAAAATGTTTTAATAAATTTTGAGCCCAATTATACAGTATTGATAGGGGTAAATGGTGCAGGTAAATCGTCAATACTGGATGCAATTTCTATAGCGTTGGGAAGTTTTTTGGCGGGGATGGATGGTATAAGGTCAAATGCAATACATACAGATGATGTCCGATATCGTATGTTTGAAGAAGGTACAATCACAATATCCTGCAAGTGTTATAGCAACAGCAGAAACCGCTCGTGATAATGCATTGACATGGCAAAGGAACTTAAATAGTGAAAACGGGCGGACAACGATTAAAGAATCAAAAATGATAATAGATTATGCGAAGAATATACAAAATAAGGTACGACGCGGAGAACGCGATGTGATTTTGCCATTGCTTGCCTATTATGGAACAGGTAGATTATGGGCAAGAAAACAAAATAGATTGATGCGGAGACAAGGAAATTCTAATGCGCTAGGTTAAAGGCTGCGTGGGTATCGGGATTGCTTAGATATCAATACGAATGAAAAAATGATGTTACAGTGGTTTTCCAAGATGACTTATGTTCGTTTACAAGATGGTCTGCAGATACCAGAGTTAGAAGCTGTAGAACAGGCTGTGGCGGATTGTTATCTAGGATTAGATAATAGAGCTCAAACAGTACAGTTTCGTTTTAGTGTGAAAAAAGACGAGTTGGAATTAAAAATACATTATTATGATGGTTATATAAAATATCTGCCTGTAAGATTGTTGAGTGATGGTATAAAAACGGTTATCAATATGGTGGCTGATATAGCTTATAGAATGGCGATATTAAATCCACATTTATTAGGAGATGTCGTAAAAAAACAGATGGCATAGTCATGATTGATGAAGTGGATATGCATTTACATCCTTCATGGCAAAAAAGAATCATTCAAGACTTAACACGTATTTTCCCAAATGTACAATTTATCGTTACGACCAATGCACCAAGTGTGTTAGTCAATGTGTATAAGGAAAATATACGATTGATAAAGAATAATACTGTTGATGTGCCGCAAAATTACTCCTATGGAAGAAATATAACAGCAGTGATTCATGAACTTATGGAAACTGAAATTCGTCCACAAGATATATTGAATAAACTAAAAGAATTTAATAATGTGTTGGATGAAGGAAATGTCTCCAAGGCTAAGGAGATTGTAACAGAAATAGAAAAACAACTGGGAAGTAATGACCAAGATGTAGTTGATGCCAAAATCGCTATTGCCTTAGAGTCGGTGTAGGTGCAGATATGATTTTGATAAAAAAGCAACACCAGCCAGAAAAATTCATGGAATATGTAAATTCCGATAAAGCACACTTTGACGATATGCCAACCGATATAAAGAGCTTGTTGAGAAAAGCATTGCTTCAAGAGTAAGGATTTTTATGTGCTTATTGCATGACGAAAATTTCAGATTTGCAAAATGTAAAGATAGAGCATTACGTTCCACGAAATACCGAAAATGAATTAGATTATAACAATTTGTTAGCTGTATGTAAGGGCGGGGAAGGACGGCCTTATAGTAGACAAACTTGTGATTCTCATAAGAAAGATACATTAATAAAAGTAAATCCTCAGAGTGCAAGTGATATTGAAACGATATCATATACTAGAAATGGACATATAAAATCGTCAATACCAGCCTATCAAAGAGATTTAGATGAAACACTTAATTTAAATGATGAAAGAGAATATTTAATAGATAATAGACGTGAGGCATTAAAAAGCTTTCAGCGGCAGCTTTATCATAAATTAGGCAAAACGAATGCAAGCAGGGAACTTCTTATTAAATGCTTGAGGCAATGTAGCTCATTGGATAAAAATGGTGAATATATACCTTATGTAGGGATTATAATTTATTACTTGCAAAGAAGGATAGGTTGAGACGGCACTTTTTGATGTATAATTTTATGATTTAATAAAAAGAAGGAGATAAGAAAAGATGAAAATAACAGTAATAACTGCTACATATAATTCAGCATCTACGTTGGAACAAACAATATCGAGCGTAGTTAACCAATCGTATACTGATATAGAATATATCCTTGTGGATGGTGCATCTACTGATAATACGATAGATATAATAAAAAAATACAAAGCATTGTATAATGATACAATTCGTTATATAAGTGAACCAGATAATGGAATTTATGATGCTTTCAACAAAGGGATATCTATGGCGACAGGAGACTATATATACTTTTTAGGTTCAGATGATAGTCTATATGATTATACCGTAATTTCCCGTGTGGTGGATATTTTATCGCATGAAGATATAGATCTGTTATGTGCAGGAGTATGGTGCGTTGATGAAAACAAAAAAACAGAAGGATATTTCGGACCTATGGGCGCTGCGGCTGATAATTTTGATGGAAGAAATTTAATTCATCATCAAGGAGAGTTCGCAAAACGTGATATAATCGCAACTCGTTTATTTGATACTTCGTTTAAGGTGGCAGCAGACTATAATTTTTTCCTCAGTTGTTATTATGATGAAAATATAAAGGTACGATTCAAGGATATTCCAATTGCTTTCTTTAGTACACAGGGGGCTAGCAATGATGAAGAGTTGCGCTGGCAAGAGCAAAATCGTGTTTGGGAGAGGTATGGATTGAATGAGGTCATTCTTCGAGAGAATAAAAAAAGAAATAAATTTCACAATCGATTTAAGCGGTTTCTGAGAAGGCACGGTCTTTACGATATTTTTAATTTTCATTTGCATCATGGAAAGAGAGAAGTTGATAGAAAACATACTTGTAGCAATAAAGTATGCCGATGGTGCGGAAGAAATGAAGGAGTGATGTCTATATGAAACCTGTATTAAGTATTTGTATTCCAACATATAACCTCAAAATAGGCTGTTATAATTACTGAAAATAATAAAAATTAAACTGTGGTAATATCTGTATATTAGTGATTAATAATATTTATAAGATAATGCGATGGAGAAATGAAAAGCTTTCTAGAAAGGTGGTGTTCGAATAAGCGAGTAATCACAATTTAAGTAGAAATCGATGATTGATATTGTTGGTAGGCCGATTCTTTGGTACATCATGAAGGAATATCTGCACTATGGATTTGACGATTTTATCATTTGTGCCAGTTACAATTGGGAATACATTGCCGTATGCTTGAATGGTGTGGGAATTTTTCAGTTGCAAATGTATTTGAGTATTGCTTTTCTACTAACCGTTTTTTCGTTGGTTTAGTGCCTGAGGTCTATACTTGATGTGTCTGATATGCTTTTTTCTATGGTGATTTGCATGTTAGTAGGAATTGTTCTGTTGGGCTGGCAGATATGACGAAATTTTGCAGGGAGGAAATATGAAGAAACTGACAATTTTTGTGCCTACTTATAAAAGAGCTCGAGGATTGGATAAGTTATTATTCAGTATATTTGAGAATAATAGTGAAGAGGCTAGTAACGTTGAGGTTGTGATATCTTCCAATTCGCCAGAAGATGTGGAAAGTAGAATTGTGGTAGAGCGATGGAGAAATAAGTATGATAATATACATTGCTTCTATAATGAAAGCGACATTGGTATAGATAGAAATCATGATTTAGTTTATCAATATTGCACAACACCATATGCTTTGTTATTAGCAGATGATGATTATTTACAAGCAGATAGTTTAGGTACAATAATTAATGGATGTGTAGATGATTTCGACTTTGGAATAATTAATGCTTTCCCTGCTCCTTCACGAGAGGATATTCAAACAATTATTAGGTACAAAATAAAAAAATATATAAGGAAAATAAAACCGGTATATTTTATTGATGAAGGAATTATAAATGCTGACGAGTGTTTCAAATTATTTTCTGATGAAAGTAAAACTATAGGAATATTGCCATTGTTGCTATATTACAGTGGTATATTAGTAAATATGACAAGAGTGAAGAATTCAATTTCTTTTTCATCAAGAAATGATTTTTGTGGAACAATGCATCAATATATAGGTACTTTATGGAATGAAATTTTTGAAAATGATGGTCATGTAAAATTATTTGCAAAGCCAATGATTTATATTTCATTTGCAGAGCATAAGACTTGGACAAATACGATGCATGAACTTATTACAAGAGGATTGCCACAATTTTATTATGCGCTATCATTACCGGAAAATATTCGATATGATTTGTTATTAAATATGGAGAAGAGAACTAGTAAGTGGAAGGAAAATTAAGTTCTAAGGGGAATTCGATAAATATGAAAGTAGTGTTGTTAGCCGGCGGGTTTGGTACAAGAATAAGCGAGGAATCACAGTTTAAGCCGAAACCAATGATTGATATTGGTGGCAAGCCAATTCTTTGGCATATTATGAAGGAATATCTGCACTATGGTTTTGATGATTTTATTATCTGTGCAGGATATAAACAGGAATATATCAAAAATTATTTTGCGCATTACTTCCTGCAGGCCAGCAATATATCGTTTGATTTTCGTGTGGATGGCAAGAGGGAGCATCGGGGGATTATTTCTACGGATTTTGAGCCGTGGAAAGTGACAGTAGTGGATACAGGACTGGATTCTTTGACTGGATGGCGTATTAAGCAAATTCAGGATTATATTGGTGATGAAACTTTCCTGATGACCTATGGTGATGGTGTCTGTGATGTGGATTTGAAAGCTTTGGTAGAGTTCCACAAATCCCATGGCAAGGCCTGCACATTGACGGCGGTGAAACCGGAAGGACGTTTTGGCATCTTGGATTTGAATGGGAATAATGTCCGGTCATTTCGGGAAAAGAGCCGGGACGATGTGGGCTATATCAATGGCGGGTATATGGTACTAGAGCCAAAGATTTTCGATTATATTAAGTCTAACGTGATGTTTGAGCGTGACCCCATGGAGCACCTCGCTGATGATGGTGAAATCATGGCTTATAAACACAAAGGTTTCTGGCAGTGTATGGACACTCTGCGGGATAAGCAAAAGTTGGAAGAAATGTGGCTGGCAGGCAAGGCGCCTTGGAAAGTGTGGGATAAATGAAATTAAATCCAAATTTTTATCAAGGGAAAAAGGTACTGGTTACCGGACATACAGGTTTCAAGGGAATGTGGCTGTGCAAGATGCTGACCATGTTTGGTGCGCAGGTTACTGGTTATGCACTGGAGTCCCCTACAGCAGAAGGCGGAAAAGTATTTGTCGAATCCGGAGTGGAAGCAGGTATTCACTCCAGAATCGGCGATATCCGTGATCAGGAAAAATTGTTGCAGGTATTTCGGGATGTTCAGCCGGAAATTGTGTTGCATTTAGCCGCACAGCCGCTGGTTATTGAAAGCTATAAAGAGCCAGTATTGACTTACGAAACCAATGTAATGGGAACAGTTAATATCTTGGAGTGTGTGCGTCAGACGCAAAGTGTTAAATCTTTCCTTAATGTTACGACAGATAAAGTCTATGAGAATAAGGAATGGTCTTGGGGCTACCGGGAAAATGAACCTTTGGATGGCTACGATCCGTATTCCAATAGCAAGAGTTGTTCAGAGCTCGTAACCCATAGTTACAAGAAGAGTTTCTTTGCTAATGGACGCTGTGCAATTTCTACGGCTAGAGCAGGTAATGTGATTGGTGGCGGTGATTTTTCCGTGAACCGCATTGTGCCGGATTGCATACGGGCAGCTTTTGCCGGACAGGATATTGAAGTGCGTAATCCTTATTCCACTCGTCCATACCAACATGTACTGGAACCGCTTTATGCGTATCTGTTAATTACACAGGCACAGTATGAAGATAGCAAGTATGCAGATTGGTATAATGTAGGCCCGGATGAGTGTGACTGCGTAACTACTGGTAAACTGGTGGATATCTTCTGCCACCAGTGGGGGGATGATATCAGCTGGAAAAACGTCAGCGTGGAAGGCCCGCATGAGGCCAATTTCCTCAAGCTGGATTGTTCCAATATAAAGAGCCGCCTGCAGTGGCAGCCGCGCTGGCACATCGAAGATGCCTTGCGGGAAACGGTTGTGTGGGCAAAAGCATATCAGAAAGGCGAGAATATCGCTAAAGTGATGGAAGAGCAAATTCGTGAGTTTTTAAGGAGAGCGTAATGAATAAACAGGAAATGCATAACAAGATTTTAGAGATGGTGCGGGAGTATTGTGATACCTACCACAATCAGGACGAAACGTACAAGGAAGGTGACCGCATTCCGTATGCATCTCGTGTTTATGACCATGAGGAAATGGAACTGTTGGTGGATAGTGCTTTGGAGTTTTGGCTGACTTCCGGACGCTATGTGAAGGAATTTGAAAAAGGGTTGGCGGAATATCTAGGTACGAAGTTTGTGTCCGTGGTTAACTCTGGTTCTTCGGCAAACCTCCTGGCCTTTATGACGCTGACCTCTCCGCTACTGAAAGATCGTCGTATTCGCCGTGGGGATGAAGTAATCACGGTAGCCGCAGGTTTTCCAACCACGGTTTCACCGATTATCAACTATGGTGCAGTACCGGTGTTTGTGGATGTGACGATTCCCCAGTACAACATTGATGTGACGAAATTGGAGGCAGCACTTTCTGAAAAGACCAAGGCAGTTATGATTGCGCACACTCTTGGCAATCCTTTTGACCTAAAAGCCGTTAAGGACTTCTGCGATAAGCACAATCTGTGGCTGGTTGAAGATAACTGCGATGCTTTAGGTTCCATCTATACCATTGATGGCGAGGAAAAATTCACGGGCAGTATCGGCGATATCGGTACGTCTAGTTTCTATCCGCCACATCACATGACAATGGGGCAGGGCGGTGCTGTTTATACGAAAAATCCGTTGCTCCACAAAATTATCCGTTCTATGCGCGACTGGGGACGCGATTGCGTTTGCGCATCCGGACAGGATAACTTCTGCGGTCATCGCTTTGACGGCCAGTACGGTGAACTGCCGAAGGGGTATGACCATAAATATGTTTACAGCCATTTCGGCCTGAACCTCAACATTACGGATATGCAGGCTGCTGTAGGTGTAGCTCAGCTGAAGAAGTTCCCTAAATTTGTGGAGCGCCGCCGTTACAACTTTGACCGCCTGTATAAAGGCCTGCAGGAAGTCAGCGATAGACTCATCCTGCCGGAACCGGTAGCAAACAGCAAGCCAAGCTGGTTCGGATTTATGATGACTTGCAATGGTGTAGACCGCAAAAAGGTTGTACCCTACATCGAAAGCAAAGGTGTACAGACGAGAATGCTCTTTGCCGGCAACCTCATCAAGCATCCCTGTTTTGACGAAATGCGGGCCAGCGGCGAAGGCTACCGTGTGGTAGGCAGTCTTGAAAACACTGACCGTATTATGAATGATACATTCTGGGTTGGCGTATATCCGGGGATGAGCGATGAAAAGCTGGATTATATGATTAAGGTCATTAAAGAAGCGGTGCATAATGGCTAAGAAGCGGATTTTAATCAGCGGGGCTACGGGATTTTTGGGCAGTTACTTGGTTCATGCATTTATTGCTCGTGGTGATGAAGTAACCATATTAAAGCGTAGCACATCAAATATTAACCGCATTGCAGATATATTGGATATGGTACATTGTGTTGATATTGATGTGCAGTCGATAGAAACTGCTTTTGCTGATTGTACAGCCTATGATGTTGTCATCAATACAGTAGGAATCTATGGGCGTAAGGGAGAATCTGCAGCTGATATATTGGCGAGTAATTTATGTTTTGCTGTGGAGCTTTTACAACTATGTTCCCGCTATAAGGCAAAGAAATTTATTAATACTAATACCAGTGCTGATTCTATGTTGAATGCTTACGCTTTGGCTAAGCGTCAGTTTTCAGATTGGGGGCGCTTATACGCCCGCCAATCTGAAATAGCTGTTTATGATATCTTATTGGAACATATGTATGGCCCTGGTGATGATACGAAAAAATTTATCGAATTTGTTATAGAAAAGTGTCGGAGCAATATAGATTCTTTGCCCCTGACTAAGGGGGAACAAAAAAGGGACTTTGTTTACATCGATGAAGTAGTAAGTGCCTATTTGTTACTGGCTGATGCAGAAATGACGGGCTATCAGCAGATTGGTCTGGGCAGTGGTACGAATATAAGCATTCGGGAAGTAGTAGAGATTATCCATCGACTGACTAAATCCAAAACAAAATTAGCGTTTGGAGCACTGCCGTACAGAGGTCGCGAGGTTATGGAGTCAAAACCTGATTTGACCATATTAAATCTGCTGGGGTGGAAGACGCAGATGGATATGGAAACAGGTATTAAAAAGATATTGGGGGCAGAAAAATGAAATTGAAGAAACTATTGATAAATGGTGGATGTGGATTTTTAGGCAGTAATTTAGCACAACATGCTTTGCAGTCGGGAATAGAATTGGTCGTGTTTGATAATCTGAGCCGTTTGGGCGCTGCAGATAATCTCAAATGGCTGCAGGCGCAGGGAGATTTCAATTTTATCAATGGTGATGTACGTAATGCTAATGATGTAGAAACGCTGATTCGCAATGAAAAACCGGATGCAGTTTTTCATGTAGCTGGACAGGTGGCAATGACTACATCTATTGCCAATCCGCGTAAAGATTTTGAAATCAATGCGCTGGGTACCTTCAATGTGTTGGATAGCATCCGAAAATATTCACCGGATACCTGCATGCTGTTTTCCTCTACGAATAAGGTTTATGGCGATTTGGAACAGTATCATTATACGGAAACGGAAACTCGTTATACCTGTGATGAGTTCCCAAATGGTTATGACGAAAGTGTGCCGTTAGAATTTCATTCCCCCTATGGGTGTTCAAAAGGCACAGCAGATCAGTATATGCAGGATTTTGCCCGTATTTTCGGCCTGAAAACACTGGTCTTCCGTCATTCATCTATGTATGGTGGTCGTCAGTTTGCGACTTATGATCAGGGATGGATTGGCTGGTTTTGTCAAAAAGCCATTGAAACCAAACGTGGTGAATTGAAAGAACCGTTTACCATCTCTGGTGATGGTAAGCAGGTACGTGACGTACTTCATGCAGAAGATATGGTACGTCTGTATTTTGCTGGTGTGGAACATATGGAAGAAGCTGCTGGTAAAGTTTGTAACATTGGTGGTGGAATGGATAATAGCCTTTCGTTGTTGGAACTCTTTGCTATGTTGGAAAAGGAGTTGGATGTGAAACTCATCTATAAGAAACTTCCTTGGCGGGAAAGTGACCAAAAAGTTTTTGTGGCAGATACTACTAGGGCGCAGTCGTTACTAGATTGGAAAACTCAGGTGTCCAAGGAAGAGGGCATTCGTAAAATGCTGGCATGGGTGAAAACGTTATGAGTGACAAGCAACCGCTGGTAAGCATATTGATTCCTGTTTACAATAGGGAAGCTTTATTAAGGCCGTGTATAGAATCAGCGTTGGCACAAACCTATGAAAATACGGAAATAATTGTAGTAGACAATCAAAGTACAGATGGGACATGGGATTTATGCAAGGAATATGCGGCTAAATATCCAAAGGTTAAAGTTTATCGAAATGAGAAAAATCTTGGCCCAGTAGGGAATTGGCTAAGTTGCATGAATCATGCCAACGGTGAATTGGGAAAGATTCTGTTTTCTGATGATCTTATGTATGAGACGTATTTGGAAAAAACAGTTCCATGTTTGAAAGAGAAGGTGGGGCTTGTTTTTTCTAGCGTGGAAATCGGAACGGAACCTGGAAGAGGAATGGTCAATTATCGATATAAAGAAGAAACAAATTTATATAAAAGTGAATGCTTTATAAAAGAATTGCTCCTTGGAAATTTTGGACTGGTATCACCAGGGGCGGCATTGTTTAGATTGCGAGACATGAAAATCAATTTATGTTATGGGACGGAAATAATTCCATCCCCAAGTATTCATGATTTTGATAAGCATGGTGCAGGACCAGATTTATGGTTGTATCTATCAATAGCAGGGAAATATCCTCAAATAGCGTATTTTGATGAGCCACTATGTTTTTTTAGAGTACATGACGGTTCCATTACAATGACAGATTCTAAGACTAGATATTTAGATAAATGCTATTTTCAAACAAGAATTGCTTATTGTGAATCTTGTTTCGATAAAATTAGAGGACAAATGTTAGCAGAGTGGATGTTAAAAAATGAATGGCGAAAATATCTACGAGAATCGCACAGATGGATGGGTTTTTACGAATTTGCTTCGCAATATACGCTTGATATACACAGATATAATATTTCGTATTTTTATGTTAAAGGAAGGAGAATAAGTTATTTGTATAGGAGAATAAAAGAATATATGTTTGCTGATAAAAGAAAATAATTTCGAATGCTTACGGTTTTTAGATAAAATTTTAGATAAGTAGTTTGTAAAAAGTCGATAATTTGAGGTTGATTTGGCATATGAATTTTTGCAAGTTATAGAAAGCAAGGGGGAGAATATGATTGAACCGAAAATATCAATAATAACAGTGGTTTATAATTCGGTAAATACAATTGAGCAGACAATATTGAGTGTATTGAATCAAAGTTATAGTAATATAGAGTATGTTATTATAGATGGTGGTTCTACTGATGGGACTATAGACGTAATAAAAAAATATGAAGATAAGCTTTCGTATTGGGAGACTGATAAAGATAATGGAATGTATGATGCTTTGGTAAAAGGCTTTACGCATATTACTGGTGAGATATGTGCATATATTAACGCAGATGATTTCTATCAGCAGGGCGCTTTTGAAACTGTAAAAGAAATCTTTGCAGATAAATCAATAAAGTGGTTGACAGGGATTAGTACTCATTATAATGATCGTGGACAAATTGTTTGGGCTGCGACACCTTATTTATATAGACGGGAACTTATTCGGCGTGGGGTGTATGGGAAAAAACTTCCTTTTATTCAGCAGGAATCTACCTTTTGGAGGTCAGATTTACTAAAATATGTTGATATGAATAAATTGAGACAATATAAACTTGCTGGTGACTTTTATTTGTGGTATTGTTTTAGTAAATATGCAGATTTGAACATTGTAAGTTGTATATTAGCTGGTTTTCGTCTTAGAGTTGGACAGTTATCATCAAATTTGACCGATTATTATAAAGAGATGGACGAAATTTGTATGTGCAAACTTGGAATTATGGATAGGATAAAAATAAGGATAGATAAAAAACGTTGGGTGAGACCATATAGATTTAATGAAAATATTATAAAGTATGATAAAGAAAGCAACTCGTGGAAGATGGGGTGATGTGGAAGTTTGCTCGACAAAAATGATAATTTGTTGGAAGGAAAATTATTTATGAAATTCAATAAAATACTGGTCATTCAGTATAATATGTTAGGTGATGTAGTTTTATCTACCGGTATTGTCAGAGCATTGCGTGCACAGTTTCCCCATAGTAAGATAGCCTTTTTAGTTTCGCCAGAAACAGCAGATTTAGTGCGGCTGCCTTTTGTGGATGAAGTGATTGCATATGATAAAGGGATGCCTATGTTGCCGGTGATTCGCAAAGTTTGGCGTTATGATGTGGCGTTGTTGCTGGATTTTAAGTATAGAAGTGCGGTAATTCCCTTTTTGGCATGTATTCCTGTTAGAGCAGGCTTAGCGCATAAACGAAAATTATTTATGACGCATGCTATTCCTTTGCCCAAATACGATAATGAAATGTATATCACTGAATATATGCGTAACATTATCAAAGATTCTATAGGCTTAAATATTACACATGATGTTACCCAGCTTTGCGTGGCAGAGGCAACGCAAAACGATAAGCGGGCTGTGGATAATCTGCTGATGGATAAGTGGAACTTGGATTCGACAACTGTAAAAATAGCAATAGCACCATTCTCATCTACGCATGTAAAGGATTGGCCAGTAGATTATTATAGTCGATTTATACAGAGACTAAAGGAAAAAATGAAATGTTCTTTTGTCATTTTAGGCGGTCCGTCAGATGTGGAAAAAACCTTTTGTCCAATGGAAGATAATATGCTGGATTTGCGTGGTAAGACATCTTTGACGGAGACTGCTGAGGTATTGAGACGTGCAGATTATTTCATTGGCGGATGTAGTGCAAATGTACATATTTCTTATGCGGTAGGAACGCCTACTATGGTGTTTTATGGCCCATCTTTGCCGGTGAAATGGGCTCCGCCTAAACGTTGCGTAGCTTTGCGTCATGAGCATCCATGTATGCCTTGCGATAAAGCTTATGGTTATGCTTGTGGTGGGGATAATATCTGTATGAAATCCATAACTGTTGAAGAGGCGTTGGCTGCTTTTGAAAAACTAATGGAAAGCGATGTATAAAAATACGTTATATTTAAGATAGGTAAGGAGAATCTATAATAATGCGATTGCTGTCAGTAATTATTCCTGTTTATAATTCGATACAATATCTTTCCCAATGTATAGAATCTTTGCAAGCGCAGACATATACGAATATGGAAATCATGCTTGTGGATGATGGCTCTACTGATGGCAGTGGAGAGCTTTGTGATAAGTATGCAAAAAAAGATAAGCGTATATGGGTAATACATCAGCAGAACGGTGGGCCAGGTCTGGCTCGTAATGTTGCATTAGATATGTGTCATGGTGATTATATTACGATGGTGGATGCAGATGATTGTGTTCTGCCGGAAACTTTTGCAACAAGTATTGAAATTTTGGAAAAGCACAATCTCGATACAGTTCATTTTAATTTTTTTCAGTCTGGTGCTGGTGGCGAGGGTACTGGTGAAGTAACGCTTAGCTTGGAAGCTGAACATGACAAAAGATTAGCGGAGTATTTTATCCATGAGGTTGCGATTGTAGGATGCGGATTTGTTTTCCGCCGTGCGGTTTGGGATGGAATACGTTTTCCTGTTGGTCGTGCTTATGAAGATGTGGCGGTTGCCTATTTGTTAATCGACCGTATTTATAGATTTGGGCATATTGATAAGGCGTTTTATTATTATCGTGAAGTACCACAAAGCCGGAGTAAAACTTCTCCGAAGGATTTGCAGTCGCGTTATGATTTTATTCTTGCTAGTGCAGAGCGCTTATCATTTGCCCAAGAGAGAAATTTTTATGTGCCGGAATGCAGGTCGCTGCTTCTAAAGGCGATATTGTCCTATCTGACACTATTCTATGGAATCGGTGCAGAGTGTGATGAACAATATATGCATGCTTGTGAGTTGTTGCGTATAAATAGGGAATTGGATTATGTGCCATCGCTAATGAATGGAAAATATCGTACATTCCTATGGTGTTTTGATCGCTTTGATTTTGTGCATCGCGTCAGTGGCAGAATATCTGTTTATAGTAAAAAGATTAAGAGTTTATATCATAAATGAGGTGTATTGCACGTGTTTCTAGAAAAGATTTGGCCAAAGCTGCCCTATATAATAGGTGAAGTTCCTCGTGACCATAGTGTAACCGATGATGGGATGATTTCCTGGTATAACTGTGGTTCGATAGAATATGATTGGTTTCATCAGTTTTTCAAAGATAACATAAAAAATCCGAAGCAATATAATTTCTTTTCGGTGTTTGGCAGTAAGATGTTTTGTTTGCGTCATCGTTTTCCGCATAGTATTTTCTTTTCTGGAGAGACGGTTCATACGCATAAAATTTTGGAATACCGGGATTTATTGCTTGACCGTGTAGATTTGTCTATGTCCTTTGATAAGATAGATGCACCGAATTATCTGCGTTTTCCCAACTGGATGCCTAATATGTTTAAGCCGATAGTGGATAAGGATTATATCAAGAGGCGTATTGATGAAATTAATGCAGCACGTAATAAACGAACTTATGAGGCTGTGCTTATTGCCAGTCATGATAAGCACAAAACACGCACGACCATATACAATGGCGTTAAAGATGTTTTAGATATTAAATGTGCGGGTAGATGGAATAATAACACCACGGATCTCTGGGATAAATATAATAATGACAAGAGCGCCTATGTAAATGAATTTAAGTTCAATATCTGCCCGGAAAATCGTAATGTAGAAGACTATGTAACAGAAAAGATATTTGATGCATTTTCAGCAGGTTCGATACCAATTTATTATGGGAGTAATAATAATCCTGAACCCGGAATTATTAATCAAAATGCTGTTTTATTTTGGGATGTAAAGCATAAAGGAAATAATGGCGAGGTTAAAGAACGTATTCGAGAGTTGAATGCGAATGAAAAAATGTATACGAATTTTATCGAGCAGGAAAAACTGACTGATTATGCTGTAGATTATGTTTACGATACATTTGTAACTTTTGCGAAAAAGCTGAATGAAATTTAACTTGAGGAGAAAGATTTATGAAAAAAGCGTTGATTACCGGTATTACCGGCCAGGATGGTTCGTATTTGGCAGAGTTCTTACTGGAAAAAGGCTATGATGTGCACGGCATTATCCGCCGTTCATCCGTAGATTATCGCGAACGTATTGCACATTTGGAAGGAAAGCCGAATTTCCATTTACATTATGGTGATATGGGCGATTCCATGGGGCTGATGGCAGTTATTAACACAGTACGTCCAGATGAAATTTATAACTTGGCAGCACAGAGTCATGTACAGGTTTCTTTTGATGCACCGGAATTTACAGCAGATGTGGATGCCACGGGCGTATTGCGTATTTTAGAAGCGGTTCGTCTTAGCGGACTTAAGGATACCTGCCGTATTTATCAGGCATCTACGTCGGAGCTTTATGGCAAGGTGGAGGAAGTTCCGCAGAATGAAAACACGCCGTTTCATCCGTATTCTCCGTATGCTGTTGCCAAGCAGTATGGTTTTTGGATTACGAAGGAATATCGTGAAGCTTATAATATGTTCGCCTGCTCGGGGATTCTCTTTAACCATGAGTCGGAACGCCGTGGAGAGACTTTCGTAACGCGTAAGATTACGCTGGCTGCTGCCCGCATTGCGCAGGGAAAGCAAGAAAAATTGTATCTAGGCAATTTGGACAGCCTGCGTGATTGGGGTTATGCCAAGGATTATGTTGAGTGCATGTGGCTGATTCTGCAGCACGACAAACCGGAGGATTTTGTCATTGCAACAGGCGTGCAGCATTCCGTGCGTGAATTCTGCCAGTTGGCCTTTCATCATGCTGGGATTGAACTGGAATTTAATGGCGAAGGCATGGAGGAAAAAGGGCTTGACAAAGCTACGGGTAAGGTCGTAGTTGAAGTCAGTCCGGATTTCTATCGTCCGACGGATGTGGTAAATTTGTGGGGGGATCCGACAAAAGCCAAGAAGGAGCTTGGGTGGAATCCGACAAAAACTACATTTGAGCAGCTTGTGGAAATTATGGTCAAGCATGACATGGAAAAGGTAGCGGCTGAGCGCTTGAAGGAACACGTTAATCTGGCGGAGTTTTTGGAAAAGGGCATTATTAAATGATGGAAACTTTGCATATTGTACTATTATCCGGCGGTTCCGGTAAGCGTCTGTGGCCACTGTCGAACGATATTCGTTCCAAACAATTTATCCCGCTGTTTCCGCAGGTGGATGGGGAATATATCTCGATGGCTCAGCGCGTGTTCCGACAGATTCGCAAGGTGAATCAAAGGGCCGATATTACGGTAGCTACGTCAAAATCGCAAGTATCTACGCTGAAAAATCAGTTGGGAGATAATGTGGATATTTCTGTAGAGCCCTGCCGCCGGGATACATTCCCGGCCATTGTGCTTGTAAGTGCATATTTGCATGATGTAAAAGGCGTGGGGCTGGATGAAGCCGTAGCAGTCTGTCCTGTTGACCCCTATGTGTCCGCAGATTATTACAAGGCTGTTGAGCGTTTGACGGAACTTGCGGCGAAGGGAACGGCGGATTTGATGCTTATGGGCATTGAACCTACTTATCCCAGTGAAAAATACGGTTATATCATGCCGACGTCCAAGGATGAAATCAGCAAGGTAGCATCATTTAAGGAGAAGCCGACAGCAGATAAGGCGGCAGAGTATATCGAAAAGGGTGCTCTCTGGAATAGTGGCGTCTTTGCTTATCGGTTGGGCTATGTGCTGGAAAAGGCCCATGAACTTTTGGATTTCAAGGGCTATGAAGATTTATACGCAAATTACAGCAATCTAACCAAAATCAGCTTTGACTATGCTGTGGTGGAAAAGGAACAGAGTATTGGTGTTTTGCGTTATGCCGGAGAATGGAAAGATTTGGGCACATGGAATACGCTGACGGAAATCATGCATACGCCGTCCATTGGTGATGTGACTATGGATGATAACTGTGTCGACACGCATGTGGTCAATGAAATGGATGTACCCATTCTCGTGATGGGCGCGAAAAACTTGGTGGTGGCTGCTAGTCCCGAAGGAATTTTGGTGGCCGATAAAGACGCTTCCAGCCACATCAAGCCCTATGTAGAGAATCTTACACAGCCGATACGCTTTGCAGAAAAATCCTGGGGCAGCTTTCAGATTATTGATGTGGAAGACAGCAGCCTCACGATTAAGGTGACGTTGAATGCGGGACATGGCATGAATTATCATAGCCATACATACCGCAGGGAAATATGGAATGTTGTCAGCGGAGAAGGCAAAGTTTTGCTGGATGATAAAGAGCATACTGTTAAGCCGGGCGATATTATCGAGCTGCCTGTAGGCTGCAAGCATAAAATCATGGCGAAGACGCGCATGACGATTATTGAAGTGCAGATGGGTGAATCTATATCCAAACAAGATAAAATCAAATGGGAGTAAAAGAGGCGTATCACTAATGATGGATAAAAATGCAAAAATATATGTGGCTGGGCATAGAGGTATGGTGGGCTCAGCTATTGTGCGGGAATTGCAGCGTCAAGGCTATACAAATATCATTACTCGCACGCATAAGGAACTGGATTTAATTGATCAGGTGGCGGTAAATGAATTTTTTGCTGCTGAAAAGCCGGAATATGTTTTCCTGGCAGCGGCTAAGGTCGGCGGTATTGTAGCCAATAGTGAAGCACTGGCTGATTTTATGTATGATAACATGATGCTTGAGATGAATGTGATTCATGCGGCTTGGCAGAATGGCTGCAAGAAGCTGGAATTCTTAGGTTCCAGCTGTATCTATCCGCGCATGGCGCCACAGCCGATGAAGGAATCGTGTCTGCTGACTTCGGAACTGGAAAAGACGAATGAAGCTTATGCATTGGCGAAAATTTCAGGCTTGAAATACTGTGAGTTTCTCAATAAGCAGTATGGTACGGATTATATTTCGGTAATGCCTACAAACCTTTATGGCCCTAATGATAACTACCATCCAACGCATAGTCATGTGCTGCCTGCGCTTATTCGCCGTTTTCATGAAGCCAAAGAGCAGGGTCTTACGAAGGTGGTTTGCTGGGGCGATGGCTCACCGTTAAGAGAGTTCCTCTATGTGGATGATTTGGCCAATCTCTGCGTGTTCCTGATGAACAATTATAGCGGTGATGAAACGGTTAATGCAGGGACTGGCAAGGAACTTACGATTAAGGAACTTACGGAATTGGTTGCTGAAGTTATCGGATATGAAGGGGCTATTGAGTGGGATACCAGCAAACCAAATGGCACGCCTCGTAAACTGCTGGATGTATCCAAGGCAAAAAAGCTCGGCTGGTCCTATAAGACTGAGTTGAAGGACGGCATTAAATTGGCCTATGAAGATTTCTTGAACAATCCCATGCGGGCAGAGCGGTAAAAGGAAGTTGATTGATGAGCTATTGTACGAAATCTTTTGGGGCTTATGATATTCGCGGGATTTATCCTGAAACGATAAATGAAGAGCTGGCCTATCGTATTGGCAGATTCTTTCCGGAGTTATTTGCGGCAAAGAAAGTGGTTGTTGGCAATGATATTCGTTTGTCTGGACCGGCAATCAAAAAAGCTTTACTGAATGGTTTGGTGGAATCTGGCTGTGATGTTATCGATATAGGCCAGTGTGGTACAGAGATGATTTATTTCGCGACTGCCCATTTACATCTGGATGGCGGTGTGATGATTACGGCCAGCCACAATCCCAGAGAATATAACGGCATGAAGTTTGTACGGCAGGGGGCAAGGCCTATATCTGGGGATGCAGGTTTACGGAATCTGGAAAAGTATGTTGCAGATGGTGATTTGCCTGTTTCTGCAGATATTCCTGGCAATGTTGAACTGTTGGATATTACCGAGGACTATGTAAAGCATATTCTGTCTTATATAGATGTAGCGGCGCTGAAACCACTAAAAGTAGTTGTTAATGCAGGTAATGGTGCTGCTGGCCCTATCCTTGATGTGATGGAAAAATATCTGCCTTTTGAATTGGTGAAAGTACATCATCAGCCAGATGGTAATTTTCCCCATGGAGTGCCGAATCCGCTGTTACCGGATAATCGTGAAGATACGGCAAAAGCTGTGCGTGAGTCTGGGGCGGATGCAGGCGTGGCATGGGATGGCGATTTTGACCGTTGTTTTATGTTTGATGAGCAGGGACATTTTATCGAAGGCTATTATATGGTTGGTTTCCTAGCGAAGGCCTTTCTAAGTAAGAAGACAGGAGAGAAGATCATTTATGACCCGCGGCTTACTTGGAATACGGAAGAAATTGTCCGTGAAAATGGCGGTGTGCCGATAATGAGTAAAAGCGGGCATGCCTTTATCAAGCAAAAAATGCGTGAGGAAAATGCTGTTTATGGTGGGGAAATGAGTGCGCATCATTATTTTCGAGATTTTTTCTATTGTGATAGCGGTATGATTCCTTGGCTCTTGGTGCTGGAATTACTATCTCAAAGCAAAAAGAAAACATTATCGGGCTTAATGAAAGAACGAATACAACATTATCCTTGTTCTGGAGAGATAAACAGTAAGGTTAAAGATGCAGATGAAGTCTTGGCGCGTATTGAGAAAGAATACAGTGCTGAAGGAAAGGTCACGAAAATAGATGGATTGTCAGTGGAATTTCCTGATTGGCGGTTTAATCTGCGTAAATCAAACACAGAACCGATGTTGCGCTTGAATGTAGAGTCTCGATATAATGAGAAATTAATGCGTGAGAAGACTGTTGAATTATTAGGGAAGATTAGGGTTTGACATAGTTTGGAAATATCGAAACGAATTGGTTATGATGTTGTAAACATGGATTTACCAAAACATGTATATGATGGTATAACTTTGTATGAGGCCGGGTGATATGGGAATATGGATATTGGAGGATTTTGCATGGGAAAATATACAGGCAAGATGATTATTTCCGATTTGGACGGTACGTTGATTCCGCGTGGTGGCGTGATTTCAGCTGAAAATCGGCAGGCGATTGCTGATTTTGCAGCTGAGGGCGGAATGTTTGCCATTGCTACGGGCCGCACTCCCGAAGCAGCGGCAGGTTATGTGGAAGGTTTGCCAATTAATGCACCGTCGGTGTTCTTTAATGGCGCTATGCTCTATGATTGGGGGGCGAAGAAGGTACTGAAAACCATGCCGCTTACGGCGGGCGATACAGATAATCTTTGGCCTGCATTTGCCAAGCGTGCGTTGGCAGAATTTCCCCATGCCTGTATCGAGGTTTATACGGCCGATAACTGCCATATCATCACGCCGGAGGTGAATGATGACCCGCGCCTGCCGCATGAGTATTACCGTTATGTCCATACGGAACTTGCCAAACTTACGGATACGGTAAAAACGCCGTGGCTTAAATTCTTTGCCTGTGACAAGCATGAGCATTTGGAAAAATATGTGGCTTTAGCGGAAGAAATGGGCACAGCGCCTTTGGCTAATGGTTTTTACTCCGAGGATAATTATTATGAGTTCGTAGCAAAAGATGTGTCCAAGGGGGCGATGGTTGCGGCTATCCGTGAACAGCTGCCGGGGGTGGAGATTATTGCCTGCGGGGATTATCTCAACGATAATGAAATGCTGGCGGAGGCTGATATTGGAGTGGCGGTAGCTAATGCGCATCCGGAAACGCAAAAACTGGCTAAATATGTGGGATGTGCGGTGGAGGAACATTTGCTGGCATGGGTTGTTAAGGAAGTTTTATAATTCGGGGTTACATCGAGGTGCTAAGGTCGCCCGTTGGCAGGTAATATTTTTCTTCGCTTAGACAAGCTTGTCAAACACTGCGAAAAACATTACCTGCCAACGGGCTGTTTTGCGATAAGAAGTATGAACGGAGGCGGTTGTCGGGTGGATTTTCAAGATATTGGTGTACTGGTTATTGCTGGGGGACGGAGTTCGCGGATGGGGCAGGATAAGCGGTTCTTGGAGATGGCTGGGTGTTCCATGCTCGAACAATTGTTGAAAAAAACGGCGGTGATTCCTTTTCGGGAGCGGTATTTATGTGGTGCAGACGTCTCGGAGAAGCTATCTGCGCTATGTTCTGCGTATGGTTTTGCTTTTGTGGCAGATTCGCGTTCTGCGGCTGGGCCATTGGAGGGGATTCGTTCCGGGCTGGCGCGTCTGCAGGCAGATTATGCGTTGGCTGTGTCCTGTGATATGCCCTTGTTTGCTTATGAACATTTGCAGCCCTTGTTAGCTGCTGTTGATGGGGAACTGGCGATTATTCCTGTGGTGGGGGGGCGCAGGCAGCCGCTTGCTGGGCTTTATCATCGGCAGATTCTGCCGGTGGTGGAAAGGGCGCTTGAACAAGGGGAGAATAAAATCGGCCTGGTCATTGAGCAGGTAGCACATAAGTTTGTGGAACTTCCAGATTGTGATGATTTTTTTAATGTCAATACGCCGTCGGATTTTCGGTTGGTACAGGGGAGACTGCGCAATGCGCAGCGGTCTGTACCCTTGATAACGGTATCCGCACCGCAGTCCAATACGGGCAAGACCACGTTTATTGAAAAACTGATTCCCTGCCTGAAGGCACAGGGATTACGGGTCGGTGTGGTCAAGGGGGACTGCCATGGCTATGATGTGGATGAAGAAGGCAAGGACAGCTGGCGGTTCCGGCAGGCGGGGGCTGATGGGGTAGCAGTGGTATCGCCCAAGGGCTATTTTATCCAGCAGCGGACCGAAGAAAGAGCGAGTCTGTTGGAGATTGCACAGCGGTTTACGGATGTGGATGTGGTTTTGCTTGAGAGCCGCAGTCATGGTACGGCGCCAAAAATCTCGTTATGGCGCGGGCTGGGACAGCTTGTGGTAGATGACGATACGGCAGCGGTCTTTAGCTCTGGTGAGCATGGGGATTTGTCTGTGCGTCAGTATGACTTGGACGATATTGCGGGGGCTGTACGGTTAGTGCAATTTTTATGTGCCCGCTGAGTAAAATGTATTGAAGGAAACGGCGCTTTTCAGTAGAATATTAATAGTAAAGTATAAGGAAAGCGCAGGGATATCGAATGAAGTATGTTGTTATAGATTTGGAAATGAATCCCGTTGACCGGGAGTTTCGTGAAGTCAAGAAACAGATGAAGGAAGAGGTTATCGAATTCGGGGCAGTGCGTCTGGATGAGAGTTTCCAGCAGGAAGCGGAGTTCCAGTGTTATGTGGAGCCGGAGTATGGCAAAATCAAGAAGCATATCACGAACCTTACCGGCATCAAGCAGGAAATGGTGGATGGACATGGTCACTATGCTGAGGCTTTTCAGCGGTTTGTGGAATGGATTGGCGAGGAGGAAACGCAGATTTACTCCTGGAGTATGTCGGATATCAAACAGCTCAAAAAGGAATGTCGTTTCAAATTGCCGGACTTTGATGTAAATTGGCTGGACAGCCGCTGGGTGGATTTACAGCAGGTATTTGATGATCGTTTGGGTCTCCATAACAGTTTGGCGCTGAAACATGCTTTGGGCGCTATGGACCATAAGTTTGAGGGTACGCAGCATACGGCGCTTGCAGATGCCATCAATACCAGTGCGATATTGGTGCTTATGCAGGATGATGAAAAATTCCGCAAGACGATGCAGCCGGTGCTCGATATTTTGCAGCCGAAGGATGATTTGGCCAGCTCCATTGGGGATTTGTGCCCGGATTTACTAAAGTTAAAGAACGATTTGGAAGAATAATTCGGTTCGAGGTGCTTGGCGGAGGCTGGCGGCTGTTGCGGCACTGCTTCGCTCTGCGGCTGAAATGATTTTTTCCTTTTAGGCAGCTAAAAAGTCAAAACTCGCTGTGCTCAGACAGTTGACTTTTTTAGCTGCTTTTTTGGTGAGGAAAAAATCATTTCTTTACACTGCGTCGCTAACGCATTGTCGCAACAGCCGCCAGCCCCCTCAAAGCTATATGCTTATCATCAATGATGTTGATATATTTAGTATGGGTGTTTGCTTGCAATGTACTCGTTGTAACTTTTTATGGAAAAGCTTGTTAATTTATAACTGTTATGCTATGATATTGTCAATTGTTGAGATTCTGGGGGAGTGTTTATGGCGATGACTTTGGGCGTGCTGGGGCCGGCGGGAACCCATAGTGAGGCGGCGGCGGTGTATTTGAAGCGCCAGACAGGTGAGGATTATAAATTGGTGCTGTTTGCCGATATTTTTGACTGTTTGCAGGCGGTCGAAAATGTTGAGGTGGATTCGGCGTTGGTGCCGGTGGAAAATTCGCTGGAGGGGGCCATCAATATCACTTTGGACACACTAGCTCGTAGTGAGGGGCTGACGGTCTGGCGGGAGCTTATCTGGCCTGTCCATAATCAGCTGTTAGCGCGGCGTAAGGGTGAGATTAAGCGGATTTATTCTCATGCACAGCCGATTTCTCAGTGCCGGGCGTTTTTACAGGAACATTATCCGCAGGCAGAACTCATCAAGGTAGCCAGTACCGCGCGGGCGGCGGAGATTGTGGCCGAAGCACCGGCCGATTCCGGCAGTGCGGCTATTGCCACGGCCAGAGCCGGAGAGCTTTTAGGGCTTGTGCCGATTGCCACAGAGATTCAGGATAGTGCCGCCAACTGCACCCGGTTTTTTCAGGTGGGACGGCAGGCTTTGGAATTTTTGCCCAAGGATAAATTATTGGTCATTTGTCAGATTGACGGGCAGAGGGCCGGTGCACTCTTTGAAGTCTTAAAGGAGTTTGCCCAGCGGGGCATCAACATGACGCGTATTGAGTCGCGGCCTGCGCGGACAGAGCTCGGCGCGTATATTTTCTTTTTTGATTTGGAGTACAGCGATTCACCGCAGCTGGTGGAAGCGTTGTCTGCTGTGAAGAAGAAAAGCATCTGGCTGCGGAATTTGGGGACGTTTCCCGTACTTACGGTTAATTAAGCATTTATATAGAAGGGGATGGAATTATGGTTATTATCATGAATGTGGATGCTACGGCGGAAAACATTAAAGAAGTCATTGCCGTTATCGAGGGCGCGGGCCTGCAGGCCAAGGTGATGGAGGGCAGTCAGCAGAAGATTGTCGGCGTTATCGGCGATAAGACGCGGCTGGCTTCGGTGCCTATTGATGCTCTGGATGGTGTGGAAAAGAGCGTGGAGATTTCCAAGAGCTACAAGCTGGCCAGCCGGGAATTTCATCCCGCAAACAGCGTAATTGATGTGGCAGGCGTAAAAATCGGTGATGGTACGCCGGTGGTCATGGCAGGGCCTTGTGCGGTAGAGTCCAAAGAACAGTTGTTTGAGGCGGCGGAAATCGTGAAAAAGGCCGGTGCCCAGTTCCTGCGCGGCGGCGCCTACAAGCCGCGTACTTCTCCGTATGCGTTCCAAGGGTTGGAAGTCGAAGGCTTGAAATACTTAGCCGAAGCCCGCGAGCGTACAGGCTTGCGCGTGGTGACGGAAGTTACCACGGTTGAAGCCATTGAGCGGGTCGTGGAGTATGCGGATATGCTGCAGATTGGCGCCCGCAATATGCAGAACTTTGGCCTTTTGAAGGAAGTGGGCAAATGCGGCAAGCCGGTGCTCTTGAAACGTGGTCTGGCGGCAACCATTGACGAATGGTTAAATGCTGCTGAATACATTATGAATGCAGGCAATCCCAATGTGGTGCTCTGTGAGCGTGGTATTCGCACTTACGAAACTTATACGCGCAATACGCTCGATTTAAGTGCGGTGGCGGCTGTAAAGCACCTGTCCCATCTGCCGATTATCGTTGACCCAAGCCATGGAACGGGTAAGTGGAGAATGGTGAAACCCATGGCCTTTGCCGCTATTGCTGCCGGTGCTGACGGCTTGATGATGGAAGTTCACCCCAATCCGGCCAAGGCCCTTTCCGATGGCCCGCAGTCTTTGACTCCAGAGAACTACAACGAGGTTATGCGGGGCGTACAAAAAATTTCTGCTTTTATGAAAGCAGAGAAAATCAGTTCCATGGAAATTTGATGCAAATGTGGTTTAAAAAGTCACATTAACGTCACAATTGACTGGTAAAATAAAATTGTTAATCGACTGTTAACAGGAAGATGTACATGTACAGGAGGTTTTACCATGAAGAAAATTGTTGCAGCCTTCGCTGCCGGTCTGATGCTGGCCAGCGCAGTTCCGGCATTGGCAGCGGATACGAAAGTAGATGCTCGTCCGGGGTATTGCTGGCAGGATACAGCTAATCAGGCTGATGATGGCTGGTACTGCGGCGGTCGTGGCCGTGGTCATGGCCATGGACACAGAGGCTATTGCTGGGATGATGGTAACACAAACAATCGTTGATTGACGTAAAAAGCAGGCAGCTGGTCATTTTTTGACCGGCTGGCCTGCCTTTTTCTTTGGTGATATTCAATTGTGAGGTAAATTGCTCGTAATGGAAAAATTTGTTACAATAGGAATAAATTTTTTAAGGAGCTTGACGTGATGAATAAAAAGTATCTTTATATGCTTTCGGCAGGGCATTTAAGTGTGGATATCAACAGTGGTTCCTTGCCCGCATTGCTGCCGTTTTTCGTCAGTGAATACGGCATGGATTATACCTCGATTGCGGGGCTGATGTTTGCCTCGTCCTTTTTGTCTTCGGTTATTCAGCCGCTCTTTGGCTGGCTGGCCGATAAAGGCTCCCGCCAGTGGTTTATGGTGCTCGGCGTGCTTATGGCGGGGCTGTCGCTGGCGGCCACGGGCTTTGTGACCAATTATTGGGGGATTTTTGCGGCGGTCACGCTGATGGGGATTGGCAGTTCCATCTTTCACCCGGAAGCGGCCCGCAATGTAAATGCGATTGCCGGGACGAAAAAAGGGCAGGGCATGAGCATTTTCAGCGTGGGCGGCAATGGCGGCTTTGGCCTGGGGCCGCTATTGGCGGTCTTTCTCGTTACGACGTTTGGCATGCAGGGAACGGCCTTTTACGGCATTGCGTCTCTGTTTACGGCCGGCATGATTTTCCTCGCAGCACCGGCCATTGCGCGGGAAAGCAAAAAGCAGCTGCAACAGGCTCAAAATAAGTCTGCGGCAGCTGCTGTGGTGCGGGAAAATGACTGGCGTGCCTTTTCCCGGCTGTTTTTGGTGATTGTCTTTCGTTCCACGCTTTTTACGGCCATCAGCAGTTTCCTGCCGCTGTTCTGCATTCAGGCGTTGGGCGCAACGCCTGCTGTGGGCAGCGCCACGCTGTCGATTATTTCGATAACCGGCGTATTGGCAACCCTGGTGGGCGGCAGGCTGGCCGACCGCAAAGGCTATGTCAAGACCCTGCGTTATGGCTGCTGTCTCTTGGTGCCGTGTCTGGCTGTAGCGATTTTCACGCACAGCATTTGGGCGGTCTATGCCATGCTGATTCCCATGAGCTTTGCCATGCAGGGGCCGTATGCGGCGTTTGTGGTGCTTGGACAAAGCTATCTGGCCAAGAGTCTGGGCTTTGCCTCCGGCGTAACGCTGGGGCTGTCCTTTAGCATAGGTGGAATTATCGTGCCGTCACTGGGCTGGTATGCCGACAGCTTTGGTATTGCCGCCGTGATGGTGGTGATTTTTGTCATTTCCATCTGCTGTGCGGCGGCAACTTTCCTGCTGCCGGAACCAAAGAAGTAAGCTTGAGTTACTTCTTCACCACTTCAGGCTGGGCACCTTCTTCGATACAGGCCTTGGTGATGATGACTTTGCGTGGCTCGTTGGATTTGGGGATATCGAACATGACGTCGAGCATCAAATCTTCGATAATACCCTTCAAGGAACGGGCGCCAGTCTTGCGCTCGATGGCCTTGCGGGCGACGGCACGCAGGGCATCTTCCTGGAATTCCAGTTCGACATTATCCATGGCCAAAAGTTTTTCATACTGTTTGACCGGAGCGTTCTTGGGTTCGGTGAGGATGCGCAGGAGAGCATCTTCATCCAGAGTTTCGAGCGTGCAGATAACGGGCAGACGGCCGATGATTTCAGGGATGATGCCGTACTGCATGAGGTCTTCGGGGCGAACCTTATGGATGAGTTCGTCAAATTTGGGCTTGTCTTCCTTGCCCTGAATTTCGGCGCCGAAACCAATCGTGCTGGTTTTTGACAGGCGTTTGGCAATCACATCGTCAATGCCGACAAAGGCACCGCCTACGATAAAGAGGATATTTTTCGTATCCACTTTGATGGTGGGCGCTTCGGGATGTTTGCGCTGGCCGCGGGAGGTGAATTCCACCACGCTGCCTTCAAGCATTTTGAGGAGTGCCTGCTGTACGCCTTCGTGACCGGGGTCAGCGGTGATGGAGTTGTTGGCGCCGGACTTGCGGGCAATCTTGTCAAACTCATCGAGATAGATGATGCCGTGTTCAGCTTTTTCCACGTCCTTATCGGCAGCGTAGTAGAGGTTGCGGACGGCAACTTCTACGTCAGCGCCGACGAAGCCGGCTTCTGTCAGGCTGGAAGCGTCGGTTACGGCAAAGGGAATGTCCAAGAGTTTCGAGAGGTGGGATAAAAGCGCCGTCTTGCCGCAGCCGGAGGGGCCGAGCATGATGACGTTGGATTTTTCGATTTCGGTGCCGTCACTCTGCTGATAGCCATATTTCATGCGCTTGTAGTGGTTGTAGACTGCCACCGAAAGAATCTTCTTGGCTCTGTCCTGATTGATAATGTATTCATCGAGGTACTGTTTGATGATATGGGGCTTGTTCTTGGCGAGAATATCGTCCAGTTCGCCGGCAAAGACCTGCTTTTCATCCTGCACCTGTGCGGCATCGTGTTCTTCCAGGAAGTGGTTGACCTCCTTGATGCAGTTGCGGCAGATGGCAAAGCCGGTGTTGGGGTCGTAGATGGGCAGGTCGTACTGGTCGCGGACGTTGATAATCCGCTTGCAGAAGCTGCACTGATGTTGCATGGTTTGTTTAGCCATAATAATTTCCTTTCTGTATGTGAAGTTCGCGTAGTATCTTGATATACACTACCATTATCATATAGGAAGGAAAAATTTTCAAGCAAATTTTCAAGGATTCCTTGCATAGTGACTTTGCTCGTGCTATAATATTCGGGTACTGGACGTACTGACGTCTGGTTCCAAGTCAAAACTTGACTGGCTTTGCCCCAAAAGGTAGGCTAGGTCTAAACCAAGCTCGCGCATAGCTTGCTTGTATCAATTCCCAGTTTCGTTGGGGTGAAAGCGAGGTGTAAATCATGAAACAGGGTATTCATCCGGAATATTTCGAAGCTACGGTAACTTGCGGTTGCGGTAACACGTTCACCACGGGTTCCACGCAGAAAGAACTGCGCGTCGATGTTTGCTCCAAATGCCATCCGTTCTTCACGGGTCGTCAGCGTGACGTACAGGCAGGCGGTCGTATCGAAAAGTTCAACAAGCGTTACGCCAAGAAGTAAGATACGTTATGGTAAAGCAGAGCATATTGCTCTGCTTTATTTACTATGAACACTTAGTGAGTGCAAGCCGAATAGGCGCAGCAGGAGCTTAGTGTTCGTGTAAGGACGAGTGGACACCATTAGGTGTCCATTAAGTTTAGTATCAGCATAAATATTGAATATTCGGTGTTTCCAAGTGTAAGTTAGGAGGAAAGACCATGAGTGATAAGAAATTAATGGTAGGCGGTCAGGCTGTTATTGAAGGCGTGATGATGCGGGGGCCGAAACTTACAGCGACAGCTGTGCGCGATCCGCAAGGCAAAATTCAGGTCGAGACCAAGCCGGTAAATTCCATTGGTGATAGATTTCCACTTTTGAAAAAGCCCTTTTTGCGCGGGACGGTGTCGCTGATTGAGTCGCTCGTTATCGGCATGAAGTCGCTGTCCTATTCGGCGAAGATGGCCGGCGAGGAGGACGAGCAGCTATCCGATAAGGAAATGGCGGGAACGATTGTCTTTGCCCTGGTACTGGCCAGTGTTCTCTTTATTGCCATTCCCACAGGGGCGGCGAAACTGATTCATGGAGCCACGGAAGACCCAGTGGTATTGAATCTTTTGGAAGGCTGTCTGCGGTTGGTGATTTTTCTCCTGTATATCTGGGGAATTTCCCGCATGAAGGACATTCGCCGCGTGTTCCAGTATCATGGAGCAGAGCATAAGACGATTTTCTGCTATGAGGCAGGTCTGCCATTGACGGTGGAAAATGTGCAGAAGTTCCCGCGTCTGCATCCACGCTGTGGCACGAACTTTTTGCTGATTGTCATGCTCGTGTCCATCTTTGTGTTTGCGTTCCTGGGCTGGCCTTCCTTGTGGGAGCGTATTGCCAGCCGCATCCTGTTGCTGCCGGTGGTGGCAGGGATTTCCTATGAGATTATCCGACTTGCCGGGCGCAGTCAGAACAGCCTGATTCAGACGGCTATTCGTCCGGGACTTTGGTTGCAATATCTGACCACCCGCCCGCCTGATGATGAAATGGTGGAAGTGGCGATTGAATCGCTGAAGGCTGTTCTGCCCGAGGAAGAGATTTTAGAAGGTACGCCGGATTATATCCATAAGGCAGAGGCTGAAAATGAAGTGGAGGATAGCGCGCCTGTGGCCGCTGCTGTTACAGAATGAGTTTGAGGTGAAATAAGTGCTGGAAAAACTCCAAGCCGTTGAAGATAAATTTTTGGAACTGGAATCGCTGATTAGCGACCCGGATGTGATTGCCGATATGAGCCGCTGGCAGAAGTACAGCAAGGAACATGCCAGTCTTGCGCCCATCGTGGAAAAGTTCCGCGAATACAAGGAAGTGGTCAAGGGCATTGACGAAGCCAAGGCCATGTTTGATGAATCCTTGGATGATGAAATGCGCAAGTTTGTTGAAGAAGAACTGGCTGAACTAAAGGCGCAAAAGGAAGTTCTCGATAACGAGCTGCCCATTTTACTGTTGCCCAAAGACCCCAATGACGATAAAAATGTCATCGTGGAAATCCGCGGCGGTGTCGGCGGTGAGGAAGCGGCGCTCTTTGCCGGTGACCTGTTCCGCATGTATGGCCGCTATGTGGAAAAGCAGGGCTGGAAAATGGAAATCATTGACGCGAACCCTACAGAACTGGGCGGCTATAAGGAAATTTCCTTTATGGTCACGGGCTTTGGTGCCTATAGCAAGCTCAAATACGAAAGCGGCACCCATCGCGTACAGCGCGTGCCGGCAACCGAATCTGGCGGGCGCATTCATACTTCGGCGGTGACGGTGGCGGTACTGCCCGAAGCCGAAGATGTGGACGTGGATATCAATCCCAACGATTTGCATATCGACCTGTACTGTGCGTCCGGTGCGGGCGGTCAGCACGTCAACCGTACGGAAAGTGCCATCCGCATCACGCATATTCCCACGGGCATCGTGGTGCAGTGTCAGGACGAGCGTTCCCAGCTCAAGAACAAGGACAAGGCCATGAAGGTACTGCGGGCAAGGCTGCTCGACAAGGCACAGCAGGAACAGATGGACAGCATTTCGGCTGACCGCAAAAATCAGGTGGGCAGCGGTGATAGAAGTGAGCGCATCCGCACCTATAACTTCCCGCAGGGGCGGGTTACCGACCATCGCATCGGCCTGACGTTGCATCGCATTGATGCAGTGCTTGCCGGTGACCTCGACGAAATCTTAAATGCCCTGATTACTGCCGACCAGGCAGAACGGCTGAAACAGGTGAAATAATGGCAGGAAATGAAATATGGACAATCGGCCGTATCCTCAAATGGACGGAGGATTACTTTGCCCAAAAGGGCATAGAAAATCCCCGCTTGGACGCAGAAGTTTTGCTCGGCCATGTCCTGCACAAACAGCGGATTTACCTCTATGTGCATTTTGACGAACCCTTGCAGGCGGCTGAACTTACGGCTTTCCGCGAGATGATCAAGCAGCGCATCAATCATGTGCCGGTGGCTTATATCTTAGGCGAAAAAGAATTTATGGGCCTGACCTTTAAGGTCACGGAAGCGACCTTGGTGCCGCGCCCTGATACGGAAATCCTCGTGCAGGGGGCTGTGGAAAGGCTGCGTCAGTCAGGGCAGGAAAAGCCACAGATTGCCGATATCGGTACCGGTACAGGCGCGGTGGGATTAAGTGTCCTGCATTTTGTAAAAGATGCCCAGCTCGATACCGTGGATATTTCGCCTAAGGCAAGAGAAGTGGCTGAGGAAAATGCAGCTAATTTGGAACTTGCGGACAGGGCGCATTTCTTTACGGGGGATTTGCTGGCTCCTTTGCAGGGAAAGATGTATACGGCAATTCTATCCAATCCGCCCTATATCCCTGCGAAAGATATTGCGGGCTTAGCGACAGATGTGCGAGTAAGTGAGCCGCATACGGCATTGGACGGCGGTGAGGACGGGCTGGACTTTTACCGCCGGCTTTGCGCCGAAGCTCCTGCTATGCTGAATAAGGACGGCTTTATGGCCTTTGAAGTGGGTATTGAGCAGGCACAGGCGGTAGCGGCTCTGGCCAAGGAAAATCCGCTGATTGACCGGACGGAAATCTTAAAGGACTATGCGGGCATTGACCGGGTAGTTGTGGCATGGAAAAAAGAGGCATGACAAGATAAATGGAAACCAAGCTGATTCAGATAGATAATGTAAAAGCACAAAAAGAAGCGCTCCACGCCGCCGGCGAGCTTATCCGTCAGGGAGAGGTCGTGGCCTTTCCGACGGAAACGGTGTATGGATTAGGCGCCAATGGTCTTGATGCCGACGCCTGTGCCAAGATTTATCAGGCTAAGGGTCGTCCATCGGACAATCCCTTGATTCTCCATGTGGCCAACCGCTCCATGATTGACCAGATTGCGGCAACGATTCCTGAAAAGGCCGAAAAGCTCATTGCCGCTTTTTGTCCCGGCCCGATTACCTTGATCCTGCCCCGCAAGAGCATCGTGCCGGATAGGATTACTGGCGGGCTGGCGACGGTTGGTGTGCGCATGCCGGAACACGACGTGGCTCGCGCCCTGATTGCCGCAGCCGGCGTGCCCATCGCTGCCCCCTCGGCCAACATATCCGGCCGCCCAAGTCCCACCACGGCTGAGTCGGTCTTGGTGGATATGGAGGGAAAAATCCCCATGATACTCGATGGCGGCGCCTGCGACTTCGGTGTGGAATCCACCATTGTGGATGCGTCGGGGGATAAGGCCGTTATCCTGCGCCCGGGCGCGATTACGAAAGAAATGCTCGAAGAAGTGTTGGGGGCGGGCAGCGTCATTATCGACCCTGCTTTGGTGGGCGCAGATTCTGTGCCCAAGGCACCGGGCATGAAATACACCCATTATGCGCCCAAGGCTCCCCTGACCATGATTGAGGGCATGCCGACCCGCATGACACGCGCATTTCGGCGGGAAATTGAGCGCTTGCAGAACGAAGGCCATAAGGTCGGTGTGATTGCGAGCCATGAGGTATTGCAGGAACTCCGTGATATTGTTCCGGCAGAGCTGATGGCAGATTATGGCCATCAAGGGCAGCTGCCCGCTATTGCGGCCAATATCTATGAGGCCTTGCGCAGCTTTGATGAAAAAGAAGCCGATATTCTGTTGGGGGAGGGAACGACCTCGGAAGGATTGGGGCTGGCGATTATGAATAGGCTGCATAAGGCTAGTGGGTTTCGGACGATAAACGCATGATGTTTTTTAGGATAGGATGTGCTGGCGCAGGTGCTTGATTTTTGGCCTTCGCCCTGAATCCAGGCAGGCACAAGTGCTTACTTTTGGGCTTCCGCGCAAATGGCTCCTTCGGCAATGCCGTTTTTTTAGTCGACTGCTCCGGTTACCACGTCGCGGCTTTCAGCTTGGTGTTCAGAATTTTTCTTTTGGGAGCCAGCCTGCGGCAGTGCGCTCCACCCCAAAAGCAAGCACTTGCGCCAAGCTCATTGGGATGTTACAGCCTTTTCGCGCTTGCTGTTACGATTTATATGAAACTGAAAGTTCCTTGCAGGATGATGCAGGGAACTTTTTCGTATACGCAAATGCGTAGATAAAAGGAAAAGCAATGCGACAGCGAGCGGCGGGCGGGGGATGTCTGGCTGAAGCGTAAGGTATGGAGCGTTAAGAAATATTTTTTGCCATACCGCTGTTTTAGCTGGGAAAGTCTACTGTTTGAGCGGAGCGAGTTTTGACTTTCCCGGCTAATGAATTAAGGGCAAAAAATATTTTAGCTCTAGGCATTAGCGGAAGACAGATATCCCCCGCCCGCCGCGTCTTATGCCTCGAACTTGACCTCGAACTGAAAGAAAACTTTACTTACAGGCAGGAAACTGCCTTTTAGAATAGAATTATTCCTATAAAACGCAATATTCGAAAAGAATCTAAGGAGGGAGACTTTATGTTTTTTATGAAGTCGGTAAAAGGCAAATTGACAGCCCTGTTCGTGGCAGTCAGTGTCTTTGCTACGATGGCGGTGGGGGGGTATTTTCTGTACGTCACCATCACAGATAACGATAAGTTAGTGGAAGAATATCGCAAGGAATTGGCAGACCATTACGATAGGGAATTGCGCTTGCAGACAGAGGGCGTGGTTTCCTCGCTGAATGGCATCTATGCGCGCCAGCAGTCTGGGGAATTAACCGAAGCGCAGGCAAAGGCAATGTGCTTGGATGTCCTGCGTGCCGTGCGTTATGATGAGGGCAAGGGTTATTTCTTTGCTGATGAAAAGAACACGGGTATCTGCGTGGCTCATGCCGGCAACCGCAGTGCTGAAGGCAAAATGCGCCGGGGCGAAAAAGACCCCAATGGTGTTCCCTATATGGAAAATATGTTAAAAGAAGGCCAGAAGGATGGCGGCGGTTTCGTTAACTTTTCCTACCCGAAACCGGGCGAAAGCCAGCCTCTGCCCAAACGCAACTACGTTATGGAATTCAAGCCCTATGGCTGGATTGTCGGTACTGGTTCCTGGATTGACTACATTGATGCGGAAGCTGCTAAATACATGAAGGAAAATCAGGAAGCGCTCTATAAGAAAATCATGATTTCGTCTATTATCATTGTGATTGTATCGGCAATCATGGCTGCTTTGGGGGTAAAGATTGCCCAAAGTTTCGGTGATCCAATCAGCTTTGTGACGGGCAGGTTGCAGAAATTTGCGCATGGAGATTATCGGGCAGAACCCGTTAAACCGGAATATACGGCACGTGAAGACGAAATCGGCGAGATGGTGGAAATCCTCAAGGTCTTGGGCGGCAATATGCGTCAGCTCATGGGCTCTATCAAAGAATCTGCTGACCAGGTGGCCAGTGACGCTGCACAGCTCAATGAAATGACCACGCAGTCGGCGGCTGCCAGTCAGCAGGTGGCCGAATCCATCACCGATGTGGCAGGAGCAACCAACAAACAGCTCTCCGCTATCGACGATGCTTCGCAGTCAATGGATACCCTGATGGAACGCATTGGCGGCATGGCACACAATGCCCGCCGGGCTGCAGTGGAAACCCAGCAGGCGACAGAAAAAGCGCAGAACGGCAATCAGGTAGTTACCCGTACCGTCAAAGATATGGCAAGACTTTCCAAAGTCGTGGGCGAATCTGCTCGCGTGGTCAACAGTCTGGGCGAACGTTCCGATACCATCGGGCGTATTACCGATACCATTTCCGGCATTGCGGAACAGACGAACCTCCTGGCTCTTAATGCCGCTATCGAAGCTGCACGCGCTGGTGATGCAGGCCGCGGCTTTGCCGTAGTTGCTGACGAAATCCGTAAACTGGCTGCCCAGTCCGAAGAAGCGGCCAGCCAGATTGCCGGTCTTATCGGGCAGATTCAGAATGAAACCCAGCAGGCGGTCAGCAGCATGAACGAAGGTACGGAAAATCTGGCTACGGCGAAAGACAGCGTTGAGGAAACCGGTCGGGAATTCTCCGCTATTGTGGAACTGGTCGAAAAGATTTCCAACCGTTCCCAGCAGATTGCTTCTGCCTCCAAGGAAGCAACGGACAATGCGGAATCCTGTCAGTCGGCTATTCGCGATATTGAGGAAATGAGCCGCAGTGTGGTGTCCAATTCCGAAACCGTATCGGCGGCGACCGAGGAGCAGTCGGCATCTGTTCATGAAATGAATACCAACAGTGAGCAGCTGGCGAAGATGGCCGGTATGCTGCAGGATGAAGTGCAGAAGTTCAAAGTGTAATTAAGTTCATAAATCGGAATAGCCGCCCCGTTTACGAGGGCGGTTATTCTATGGTAAGATATTCATGTGTAAACAATTCGATTTTAGGAGGTAGTAACGTATGAGCAAATATGCTGGAACTCAGACTGAGAAGAATCTGGAAGCCGCCTTTGCTGGGGAAAGCCAGGCGCGCAACAAGTACACTTATTATGCTTCAAGAGCCAAGAAAGATGGCTTTGAGCAGATTGCTGCCCTGTTTTTGAAAACTGCCGACAACGAAAAAGAACATGCCAAGATGTGGTTCAAGGAACTCCATGATGGTGCGGTACCCGATACGGCGACGAATCTTAAAGATGCCGCTGAGGGAGAGAACTACGAATGGACGGATATGTACGCTGGCTTTGCCAAGACTGCCGAAGAAGAAGGCTTCAAGGAATTGGCCGCTAAATTCCGTCTGGTGGCCGAAATTGAAAAGCACCATGAGGAACGCTATCGTGCCCTGCTGAAAAATGTGGAGACGCAGGAAGTTTTCCAAAAGAGCGAAGTAAAAGTTTGGGAATGCCGTAACTGCGGACATATTGTGGTGGGCACCAAGGCACCGCAGATTTGCCCGGCGTGTGCACATCCGCAGAGTTACTTCGAGGTTCATGCGGAGAATTACTAAGTTCTCTGCCAGACAAGCGTGCCCGGCGTGGCCGTGATGCTTTGCCAGTCTGCGCTTAGACCGTAAGCTAAAACAAATTTTGACCTTTTAATAAAATAGCTCTAAAAGCCATAAACTCGCTGTGCTCAGACAAATGGCTTTTAGAGCTATTTTTGGTATGGTCAAAATTAGTTTCTTAACGCTTACGGTCAAACGCTCCGCTTTGGCAAAGCATCACGACCACGCCGGGACGGTCAGGTGGGGGGAATTGTGTATATGTTATATAGATATGATAAGGCGCCCGCGGGGCAGGTAATATTTTTCCTTCGCCATAGACAGGCTTGTCAAAAGCTACGGAAAAACATCACCAGCCCCGCGGGCTTAGTCTTGCTTGATTATGTTTTTATCGGCGAAGGATGGCAAGAATTGCTTCGCCGATTTCGTCGGTTTTGGCGGTGCCGCCTAAATCCGGGGTGAGGGTCTTTTTTTCCTGTAATAGGGTTTCTATGGCGTCGATGACTTTCCTGCCCCATTCTTCCTGACCGAAGAAGTCGAGCATCTGACTGACGCTCCAAATGGCGGCGAGGGGGTTGGCAAGACCTTTGCCGGCGATATCCGGGGCGCTCCCGTGGATGGGTTCAAACATGCTGGGGAATTTGCGTTCCGGGTTGAGGTTGGCACCGGCAGCCAGGCCCATGCCGCCGGCGATGGCGGCGCCCAAATCCGTCAGGATATCGCCGAAGAGGTTGCTGGTCACGACAATCTGGAAGCGGGCGGGATTTTTGACGAAGAACATACTGGCGGCATCGACCATGAGACTGGAGGTTTCGACTTCGGGATATTCCTTGCCGATTTCGGCAAAGATTTCATTCCAAAAGACCATGGAGTAGCCAAGGGCGTTAGCTTTGCTGACATTGGTCAAGGTCTTGCCTTCTTTTTTGGCCAGCTCGTAGGCGTAGCGGATAACGCGCTCGCAGCCTTTGCGCGAGAAAACGCCAGTCTGCAGGGCGATTTCCTGCTCTGTGCCAGGATAGAGGCGGCTGCCCACATTGGCGTATTCGCCCTCGCTGTTTTCCCGCACGACAATCATGTCGATATCTTCTTCCTTGACATCTTTAAGGGGGCAGGGTGCTCCCTTTAGGAGTTTTACCGGGCGCAGGTTGATGTACTCATCAAAGCCTTTGCGGATTTTTAAGAGCAGGCCTTGCAGGGAAATATCATCGGGCACGCCGGGATAGCCGACAGCACCTAAGTAAATGGCGTCGAAATTTTTGAGAATCGAGAGGCCATCATCGGGCATCATTTTGCCTTCTTTGAGGTAATATTCACAGCCCCAGGGAAAATCGGTAAATTCCACCTGGAAACTGCCGTCCATTTGGGCAATGCCCGTGAGGACTTTTTTGCCCTCGTTGATGACGTCCGGGCCAATGCCGTCGCCGGCAATTACGGCAATTTTATACGTTTGCATCGTAAAACCTTCTTTCTATAAAACAACACATATTTATATTCGTCATGAAGATGGGAAAAACCTTGTCAGAATTTGCATTATGTTAAAAATCGTTGAAAAGGCGCCCGCGGCTGCTGGTAATATTTTCCTTCGCCATAGACAAATTTGTCAAAAGCTGCGGAAAACATCACCAGCCTCCGTGGGCTTAGTTCATTGCAATCCAATCAGTAAAAATGCCGTTGAAAAACATCTGATATGCTTGCGATGAATAATATACTGTGCTATACTAAAATCATAGCTAGACACCTTGGCGAGAGGTGTTCAATCTATATCGCGGATGTGCTCAAAGCACAAAAAGGAAGCCCCCGACGGAGCTGCTAAACTAACCGTCGGGGGCTTCTTGCATAATTAACGGCTATGCCAGACCGAGCCTAGTTGCCCAAAATTAACGTGATAAGCAGGTCCAGGCACTTGGTAACGTAATTGGCGAGTACGCTACCCATAACCGCTATCACAAAATCACGGAAACTCAAAACACAACCCTCCTTCCCGTTGTGGGAGATCCCTAGAGGGGGCAGAGCAACAAAAACATTATAGCATATAATGTTGATTTAGTATCGAAAATTCAGCTATAAAAATGGATGAGGTGCTTTATGAGTCAGGAACTTACGGAACTACAGCAGCAGATTGTGCGCTTTTATCATCATAATCCCTTTGTGGAATATCTTCATATTCAGGTACAGCCTTTGCCCACGGGAGAAGTGCGGCTCGAACTGCCTATTGACGAGGTGCATACCAATTTGTACGGCATTGCCCATGGCGGCGTGCTTATGACGATGGCCGACACGGCTATGGGCGCGGCGTGCTTAGCCTGCAATAAGAAGGTGGTCACCATCAGCCTGACCACGGATTTTTTGCATGCGGTGCCGTTGACGGCCAAGGTCGTGACCACAGCGAAGGTTTTGCATGACGGGCGGCATACCATGACCTGTGAAAGTGAACTCAAAAGCGAGGATGGCAAGATTTTTGCCAAGGCGCATGGGAATTTTTATGTGCTGGGCAAATTTGTTGAGGAAGGGAATGAGGATGCATGAAGAAAGATATCAAGGAGTTGCTGAATTTTATCAAGGAGGCGCCGACACCGTATCATACGGTGATGGCGTCGGCTAAACGGCTGTTGAAAGCTGGTTTTACAGAATTGAAACTCAGTGAAGTATGGCAGCTGCAGCCTGGCGGGCGGTACTTTGTCAAGGCTTTTGATTCCACCTTGTTGGCTTTTGCCTTGGGGACGGAAAGTGGCCCGTTGCGAATCGCGGCAGCGCATACGGATTTTCCGTGTTTCCGTTTGAAACCGCAGCCGGAAATCACGCGGGAAGGCTATGGCGTGCTCAATGTGGAAAAATACGGCGGCATGATGCTGCGTACCTGGCTGGACAGGCCTTTGGCACTGGCGGGCAAGGTGGCTTTACGCAGTGCTGACCCCTTTGTGCCGCAGGTAAAATTGGTGGATTTTGCCCGTCCTTTGTTTACGATTCCTTCATTGGCTATTCACATGGATAGGGAAGTCAATGACGAGGGGAAGCTTAACGCGCAGAAAGATATGCTGCCGCTGGCAGCCGTTGGTGGGGAAGAACTTACGGCAGATTTTTTCCATGCATGGCTGGCCGAGCAGTTACATGTTGAACCGGCAGATATTCTCTCCTATGAGCTGTCGGCTTACCCCTATGAGGAAGGGAGCCTTTGCGGGTTAAATGAGGAGTTGGTTTCCTCGCCACGACTGGATAACCTGACATCGGTACTGGCCTGTTTGCAGGGGATTATGGCCGTAGACATGGCGAAAATGACCGGCCTGCGGATGGCAGTGCTCTTTGACAATGAGGAAGTGGGCAGTCAGACCAAGCAGGGCGCAGGTTCGGCGGTATTGCTGCAGGTGTTGGAGCGGATTTATCTCGCTTTGGGCAAGTCCCGTGAAGAAATGCTGGCCGCTATTGCCGCAGGTTTTATGCTCTCCGTGGATGTGGCCCATGCCCTGCATCCAAACTTCATGGATAAGTGCGACCCCAGTCATAAACCAGTGTTGGGCGGTGGTGTCGTGTTAAAGCAGGCGGCAAGTCAGTCTTATGCCGGCGATACGGAAGCGGTGGCTATTGTGCGGGGCGTGTGCGAAGCCTGCGATATTCCCTGGCAGCATTTTGTCAACCGCAGCGACAGCCGGGGCGGCTCGACCTTAGGCTCCATTGCTTCAGCGCTTGTCCCTCTGCGCACGATGGATATTGGCTTGCCACTGCTTGCCATGCACTCTGCGCGGGAGCTTATGCATGGCAATGACCAGCGTGCGTTGGTAAAACTCATTAAACAGGTTCTAGCCTAAATGCACATAAAATATAATCTGGAAACAATCAAAATCGTCAAAAAATTGCTTGCTTTTTTCGGGGGGTTAGCCCATAATGTAATTAGGAGAAATATCTGTTTGGACTGTTTAGCAGTTCGGAGATAAAGGAGGAAGATGAACATGGATGTCAATATGATTTCTTCTTTGTCGCAGACTTCGGCCGCAGTGAAGGCGAACTATACGAAGAGCACCACTACGACGACCGATGAAACGACGAAGGAAACCACAACGACCAGTACCGAGGCTTTTTCGGTGGATATTTCCGCTGAAGCCAAGAAAGCATCCACGGCACTGGGCAAACTCACCAGTGAGCAGGTAGATGCCCTGCAGGATGGCATTGACAAGAGCTATCAGCTGATGATTAAGACCCTCACGGAGCAGAATGCGAAGCTGCAAGGTTATCTCGATGAAGGCATTGGCCAGCTGAATTTTGACGGGATTCTGTTCGGCACGGACAAATTTGCTTTGCCGCCAGTCGGAACCACGCCGGAAGAAGCGGCTGAAGCTGTGGGTGAAGGCGGAGCGTATTCCGTTGACAGCGTAGCTACCCGCATCATGGACATGGCAACGGCTATCGCAGGCGGTGACCCGGAAAAACTCCAGCAGATGCAGTCAGCTGTCGAAGAAGGGTTTAAGCAGGCAGGTCTGGTTTGGAAGGATGCTATGGGACAGGACGAAATGCCCCAGATTACCAAAGACACGCAGGCTGAGATTACGAACCGTTTCAACAAGCTTTATGAAGAAATGGGCGTTAAGCAGACAGCCAAGATGGAAGAATAAGAATTTACAGCGGCCGCTACGGGGAAATAGCGGCCGCTTTTTATGCGCTTTTTGTGGGAAAATATTTACGAAAATCGTTTTCAATTATGCGTATGTGTGGTATAGTAAGGGAAGTTACTATTACTTTTCTGTTATAGATAGAAAGAAGGCAGCTTATGAGTATCCGTATCGGTATTTTAGGTTATGGTAATTTGGGCCGCGGCGTGGAATGCGCTGTAAAGGCCAATGATGATTTGGAATTGGTGGCGGTATTTACCCGCCGTGACCCGGCTCTGCTGACCATCAAGACACCCGGTGTTCCCGTGGTCAATGTCAGCGATGTGGAAGAATGGGAAGATAAAATCGATGTTATGATTCTCTGCGGCGGCAGTGCTACTGACCTGCCAGTGCAGACGCCGCACTATGCGAAACTCTTCAACGTGGTGGATAGCTTCGACACCCATGCACGGATTCCGGAGCATTTTGAAAATGTAGATAAGGCTGCCAAGGAAAACGGTCATGTAGGCATTATTTCCGTAGGCTGGGACCCAGGACTGTTCTCGCTGGCCCGTGTATACAGCAACGCCATCCTGCCGAACGGCAAGGATTACACCTTCTGGGGCCGTGGCGTATCGCAGGGACATTCTGATGCCATCCGCCGCATTGAAGGCGTAGCTGATGCCCGCCAGTACACGGTGCCGGTGGAAAAGGCGCTGGCTGCTGTCCGTGCCGGTGAAAATCCGGAACTCACCACGCGGGAAAAACATACCCGTGAGTGCTATGTGGTGCTCGAAGAAGGCGCTGATGCCGCTAAGGTTGAGCAGGAAATCAAGACCATGCCCAACTACTTTGATGAATACGACACGACGGTGCATTTCATCAGTCAGGAAGAACTGGACAAAAATCACAAGGGCCTGCCCCACGGCGGCAGCGTAATCCGTTCCGGTATTACGGGACATGATGGGGAAAACAAGCATGTGATTGAGTTCAAGCTCGACCTCGATTCCAATCCGGAATTTACGACCAGCGTGCTCGTTTGCTATGCACGCGCTGCATACCGTCTGGCCAAAGAAGGCGTGACGGGGTGCAAGACGGTGCTCGATATTGCACCGAGCTATCTGTCGGCTAAGTCCGGTGAGGAACTGCGGGCACACCTTTTGTAATTACCACCATGGGTTCGTGGCGCAAGGCGGTGCGGTCAGAGCACTGTTCACGCGCTGCTTAGACCTCTGGCTAAAAAGACTTTATTTGCTTATAGGCGACTGAAAATCTAAACTCGCTTCGCTCAGACAGTAGATTTTCAGCCGCCGCAAATAAAGTCTTTTTTTTACGCCAGCGGTCAAACGCATCGCTTAGAACAGTGCTCTGCCCGCACCTCGCATCTGTGGCAATCTGGACGGTTGGTGCTCTGTGGTGCGCAGGATAGTGCTGTTTACGCCTCGCTTCGCATTGGCGCATGTACACGTCTGTGGAACTGGTGGAGGGGTGGAATGGCTAGTGGTAGGAAAGTGTATGCGTGAGGGGGGAATCGTTGAGGGAGGAAAAGAGCATGAACGAGGGTGGCGGGGACAGGGGATTGCTAAGGGAAGCGTGATGCCGTAGGGCGTTAAGAAAGAATTTTTGCCTACCGCTGTTTTATCGCTACCAGTCTACTGTTTGAGCGCAGCGAGTTTTGACTGGTAGTGATACTGAATTAAAAGGCAAAAATTCTTTCAGCCCAAAGGCATAGCTGACCGTGCAATACCCTGTCCCCGCCACCAAATCGTACTTACAATGAAAATATCGATGTAAACCCACGGTGAAATAAGCTATAATAGAGACAGTAACTAATCGAAGGGAGGGATGACCAATGGCGATAAAGGCTCCGACTGCCCCCACACCCCCTACGCCGCCCAGTGTACCGGGCGTAACCTTGAAGGATGGCGGCACCACGCAGGAAACGAATGTCCCCCACGACAAGCAGCAGACCAGCGATGAGCAGGCAGAAGCGCAGGCACGGCAGGCAGTAGCCCGTGGGGACGGAGCTCTATCCAAAACAACCCAGGCTAAGCCGGAAACACCGGCAAAGCCTGATAAGCCAGTAGATGCCAGTGGTGGCGCGTCCCAGGAAAATCAGGCAAGTTCTGTACAGGTTATCCCTGCCCAGAATGGTCTGAATGAAGAAAATCCCCGCCAGCAGGCCATGGAAGATGCCAAGGCGCAGACTCAATCACAGACGCAGACCGAAAATCCGCATAATGGCTGGGAGCAATTTGCCTCCCATGGTGCTGCTTTTTGGGGGGCGGTACTCGTATTTATGAGTGTGGTGGTCTGGTTCGGCATTCGCAAAATCATGGCGCGTAAGGAGGGGAAAAAAGGTGTGCTAAGTTTTGCGGATATCGACGATGCAGCAGCACCCGTGCCGCTGCCGGAAAAAGGCATCAAAAACAGCAACAAAGCCTTACCGCGCAAATCCCCCCGCAATCGCGAACAGGTAGAAACTTTTGCCGAACTTCGCGGCCTGACGCCGGACGAAGTATTAGCCAAGCTGGCCCGTGATGAAGAAACAGCGCTGCGCCAGGAAATGCGGCAGGCACGCGCTGAAGCAAAAGAACGCTTGCAAAAGGCAGGGCGTATACCGGTAAACGTCAGCCCGCCGCCCCATGCGGCAAGACAGTACCGCGAACAGTTGACCGCTCAGATTCCGGAGAAAAAGGCAAAGCCTAAGCCACCGGTAAAGCCCCGCCCTGCTCCGAAAGAAGACGAACAGCGTTTTGAGGTGCGGATATGAGCATTTACGTGGATAAAGACAAGTGTGTGGCGTGTGGTATGTGTGTGGACGCCTGTCCGCTGGGATTTCACTTCGGCAGTGACGGTTTTGCCGAGGGAAATCTAGAGATACCACAAGATATTGTGGATGATGTTTGGCAGACAATCGAGGACTGCCCTGTAGGAGCAATTTGTCTGAAATAAAGCATATTTTCCAAAAAAGGAAAAATATATATACAAGTTTACAATATTATGCTATAATGAAGGTGTAGCGCAGAGAGCATGTAAATATACTTCATAGGGGATTATGGGGGGTTGTTTATATGGCTATCAAGAACATAGAGATGGACCGTCGTGACAGTGCGATTTTTCGCAAACAATTAAAACGAGGAGGTTTCCTTTCTGCAAGTTACTTGTCGGTCAATGGCTTTGATGTGACGAAACTGCGTAAACTGGCATTGGCTGGGGAGCTGGATGCTATTCGTTGCGCCATTGGCAAATCCATCCGCTGGTATTACAGGGAAAGACAAGCGGAAAACGCTCACCTGCGTGGTTTGGCATAATACATTATAATACGATTATCATTATGCTATTATCGGTTTGTAAGTTGGAATCGGCTGAGCCGGTTCTATTTTTTTTGCTGAAGATATAGGATATAATGGAGGGATAAGGAAATGTATAATGTAGGAGTTGGTTTTTTTGTTTTGGGCATCGGTTGTATTCTTTGCAGCTTTATTGTTTATTTTTTTGCCGGCGGTCATATCCTGCCTGATTTATCGGAGGATTCCGGTCGATAAAAATAAGCGGCGCTTTTTGCAGGGGCTGACCCTGTACCCAGCAGCTATGGTGGGGGGCAGCTGTTATGGCTATTATTACGAGCGCAAGCATCAGGTTAAGAATTATTATGAGGTGAAGATGCCACAGTCGGCAGATGCGTCAGGGGTGACCATTGCGCAAATCAGTGATGTGCATTTGGGCAAATTCTTTTCCCTGGAGGACTTGCGCCGGCTTTTGCAGCTGGTGGCAGAAGATGAACCGGATATATTGGCGGTGACTGGGGATTTGTTTGACGATGTGCAGATGAATCCGGAAGCGGTAAAGGTGCTGGATGAAGCCGTGGATTTATTTCCCAAGGGGATTTATTTCTGTATCGGTAATCATGAAACTTATCGCAACTGGGGGCGTACGGCTAAGCTTTTGCAAAATACCCGGGTGCATGTGATTGTGGGCCGGGCGGAAAAAGTAACGGGGACGAATCTTTGGCTGGCAGGTGCAGAGTATTCCTTTTCCCGGGACGATGAAAGTTTTGAACTGGAAAAAGCGGCACTTACGCAAAAGGCGGTGAAGGATATCCCGCAGGAAGAATTGCAAAATACGATTTTGCTGGCCCATCATCCGGAGTATATTGATAACGGTGCGGAGCTGGGGATTCCGCTGACGCTTACCGGGCATACCCATGGTGGTCAGTTGGGGATTTTTGGTTTTGCTGTTATTCCGGTTTATAAATACAATCGGGGCTGGGTAAAACAGGGGAAAAGCCTGGGCTATGTTCATTGCGGCAATGGCAGCTGGCTGCCTATGCGCATTGGCTGTCCGCCGGAGATCGCTTATTTCCGGCTGGTGGATTAAGTGAAAAGAGGTGAGGGCGCATGGAGGCGCAGTGGCAGGAAATAACCGCTCTTTTGCAGCGGGGAAAAACCCAGCTGGCCAGAGAAAAATTGGAGTCTCTAAGGGGGCAGATACCAGCGGAGGAAGAATGGCAGCTGCATGAGCTTTATGGAGCAGTGTTTCACGATTTGGCTGATCCGGAAGGGGCGGCAGCAGCTTATAGCAACGCCGCGCAATGTGATAAATATCTGCGCAGCCAGCGCGAGCATTATTCCAATTACCTCTTTGCCCTGCATTATTTGCCGGGACTCAGTGCTGAGGATTTAGCGCAGCAGCATAAATTCTATCAGGAGCTTTATCGGGAAGAAGAATGTCTGCCTGTTCGTAAGGCAGTGCCTCATAGCCGCCTGCGTATCGGCTTTATTGCCAGCGATTTCTGTGACAGCGCAGCTGCGCGGTTTTATGAGGCATTGGTGACGGGGCTGGACGTGCGCTATGCCAGTACGTATCTTTATGCGCTGGAGGACGAGGAAGATAGTTTTACGCATCGTCTGCAGGGGAGCGGCCTGATTTACCGCTGTCTGGCCGGAAAAAATCTGGTGGAGATGGCTGAGGCCATTCGTTGGGACGAAATTGATATACTGGTGGATTTATCCGGCCATACAGCAGGTGGCCTGACCCTTATGGTATTGGCGAAAAAGCCTGCTCCGGTGCAGCTTTCGGCAATTGGTTATTTTGACACTACAGGGCTCGAAGCGGTTGATGGTCTGTTGACAGATAATGTTCTTGACCCAGATGCGGCTGCTGCGGATTATTTTCGCGAGAAACTTATCAAATTGCCGCATGCCTTTTGCTTTATGCCTAATGAAGCCATGCAGAAAAGCAAAAGGCTCAGGCGGGGCAGCGATATGCCGCTGGTTTTTGGCGCGTTTCAAAATGCCATGAAAATCAATACAGAGGTTTTGATTTTGTGGCGGGAAATATTGGAACTTGCGCCCGGTGCCCGGCTGCTCGTACAGGATACCACGCGTCTGCCTGAACGGCGGCTGGCTGTGGAAAAACGGCTGGAAAAGGCCGGCCTACCCATGGAGCGGATAGAGGTGCGTTTAGGAACGGACAATTATTTGGCTAATTATCAGGAAGTGGACATCATGCTGGATACTTTCCCGTACAATGGCGGCGCAATGACGGCCACAGCACTTTATATGGGCGTGCCGGTGGTTACGCTGCGGGGAAATCATCATAGTGCCCGTTTTGGGGCAAGTCTGCTGACCGCAGCAGGTTATGAGGAATGGATTGCGGATACCCCCCGCGATTATGTGAAAATTACCCTGCAGCTTGCCGCTGACCGGCCGTTTTTACTTGCTACGCAGGAGAATCTGCGCGGCGAAATGGAAAATTCGCCTTTGTGTGACAGGCTGGCATATGGACAGGCTTTTTGGCGTGCCTGCATCGACTTATGGGCGGAAAGGGGAGATTTTGCCCTATGAAGCAGGATTTAACGTGTTTTCTTAGTGGCGGCCCTGCACCCATGCGCTGGCTGCTGCTGGAAAGCCTGGTGTATATCGAAAAAATCGTGGCCTTGTATCCGAACGCCCGGCTGGTGGTGGTAACGGAAATTGAGGAAGCGGCAGAGCTGCCGGCATTTGCCGGTTTGCATATCGAGTGGCATTTTATGGATTATCGCCGGGAGAAACTGCCCTTTGCGGAAAACAGCTTTGATGCTGTTTTGGCAGAAAACTTGCTGGTGCAGGCCTATGAACCCTATGACTTATTAATGGACATCAGCCGCAAGCTCACGGATGTGGGAGTACTTTATGGTGACTTTCTCAATGTGCGCTATACGGGCGTGCTCGCGGCACTAAAGCAGGGCGAATTTCCTGTGCGGGAAAAACATCTTTACGCCAAGAGCGAAATGGTGCGGCTGTTGGACGACACCTTGTTTAAGGAAATCGATTTCGTGCCAGGGGATAGTGACGAAAACAGCGAAGCGGAGGCGTTATGGGAGGCGGCAGGATACGCCAATATCAACCATGAACTTTCCGTCAGCCGTTACCTGTTCCGTGCTGCCTGCAGTACCGCTGCTGTGGCGAACCTCAAAGGATTATATAGTCCGGCGGTGCGCAAGGAACTGGCTCGTATTCTGCACCGTATTGAGTACGATGTGCAGCGGGCGGAAAATTTGGAACGCTTGCAGGCATTTTGTGCGCAGGAAGGGATATTTCCGGAATATTTGCAGGATTTTATTGTGGAAAGCTGCTGTCATCGGGAGCGGGTTTTGGCATTGCTAGAATAGGTTTGTTTACATCGATATGAAAAGGCGCCCGGTGGCTGATGATACTTTCCCTCTGCTTAGACAGGCTTGTCAAACGCGACGGGAAAGTATCATCAGCCACCGGGCTTAGTGCGTTGATATAGTATTGTCGTACATCGAGATACAAAGGCGCCTGCGGAGCTGGTAATATTTTCCTTCGTCATAGACAGGCTTGTCAAAAGCTGCGGAAAACATCACCAGCTTCGCGGGCTTACTGCGTATATTATGACATTGGATAACATCTATAAGATAAGACGCCCGGTGGCTGATAATACTTTCCCTCTGCTTAGACAGGCTTGTCAAACGCGACGGGAAAGCATCATCAGCCACCGGGCTTAGTGCGTTAATATAGTATTGTCGTACATCGAGATACAAAGACGCCCGCGGAGCAGGTAATATTTTCCTTCGCCATAGACAGGCTTGTCAAAAGCTGCGGAAAACATCACCAGCTCCGCGGGCTTACTGCGTATATCATGATAACGGATAACATCGATAAGACAAGGTTCCCGGTGGCTGATAATACGTTTTTTCTTGCTTAGGCTGGCAGTAAGGAGGGGCGGGCGGGGCGGCAGTGGCTTTCGGCAGCGTTTGACAAGCCTGTCTAAGCAGCCGAAAGTTATTGCCGTCCCGCCCCTCCGTCTTGTATAGCGAATAATGGCGAGGAAATTATTGTGCACTGCCCATGAGGATAAGTCTGCAGCCGAGTGCAAACATGGCCAAAGAGAGCAGGGCTAGAATAATTTTGGATTTTGTTTTTTGGGAAATCTTTGCCCCAAGCTGGGCGCCGATGGCGGCACCGATGGAAATGCAGATGGCGGGCATCCAGATGATGTGGTCGAGCATAAAGTGGGATACCACGCCGAAGGCAGAGGAGCAGGCCAGTACGAAGTGGGAGGTAGCGGTTGCCATATGCACGGGGAAGCCCAAGAGGTAAATCATCAGAGGCACATGGATAACGCCGCCACCGATGCCGAAGATGCTGGAGAGGAAACCTACCACGAAGCTGGAGGCGATGCCCCAGAACTGATTGAAGGTGAAGCCTTCCGGCAGTCCGTCCACGTCCACAGGTGGTTTGCGGCGGCTGTTCATATACATCATTGAAGCCATGAACAAGAGGAAAATGCCGAAGTAGAAGTTGAGCATGGGCATATTGAAATTGTCCACGATATAGGAGCCGAAGAAGGCACCGGGCAGGGTCGCGATGGCGAAGGGAACGGCTGCCTTGAAATAAACACGCTTTTGTTTGATATAGGCAAGCGTTCCCGACAGAGCATTAGCCATGACGATGACGAGGGAAGTGCCCGTAATCTGCGCGGCTGTTTCAAAGAAGGGATGTGCTGTCCCCTGCGACAGGAACAAAATAAAAATCGGCACGCATATCAGGCCACCGCCGATACCCACCAACGTGCCGAAAGTGCCGACACCAATACCCAAGAGCAGAAACAAAAGAATTTCCATGAATAAACTCCTTTCAACAATAAAATTATCAGAGAAAAACTTTTGGCAGGGGGCAGGAGTTCGCCCACTGAATTACGAATATTCATTATAGCATAAATGCCAATTCATGACAAAGGAGGGCTGGCAGGGCTTAACGGAAGTATTCGCAATTATTCTAAAAGTGGTAAAAATGAGGTGAACTTTCATGGTTACATTTTTGGTTGCTTTGTGTGCTTTGATTGGCGGTTATTTTGTCTATGGTAAAATCGTTGATAATGTGTTCGGTCCCACCGATGCCAAGACGCCGGCTTTGGTGCACAATGACGGGGTGGACTATATTCCCCTGCCTACTTGGAAGGTATTTTTGATTCAGCTGTTAAATATCGCTGGGCTAGGGCCTATCTTTGGTGCTCTTGGTGGTGCAATCTGGGGGCCCAGCGTATATCTTTGGATTGTCTTTGGTACGATTTTTGCCGGGGCTGTCCATGACTATCTGTCTGGAATGATTTCCTTGCGCGAGGACGGCAAGAGTATCTCCGAGGTAGTCGGGCATCATATGGGCGGTACCATGCTGATGATTATGCGCGTGTTCTCCGTAGTGCTGCTGGTACTCGTTGGTACGGTATTTATGACGGGGCCGGCAGGGCTTTTGGCCAAGCTTACGGGCGTAGCCGTAACAATTGTCCTGCCCTGTGTGCTGGCCTATTATTTTCTGGCAACACTGCTTCCTATTGATAAGCTGATTGCCCGTTTCTATCCGATTTTTGGTATCTGCCTGATTGTCATGGCTCTGGGAATTATGGGCGGTATGCTCTTTGGTGTTGGCGGGCACACGATGCCGGAACTGACATTGCAGAACCTGCATCCCGCTGGGCCGGAAAAGATGCCGATTTGGCCGTTGATGTTCATAACCGTGGCCTGCGGTGCTATCTCCGGTTTCCATTCCACGCAGTCGCCGATTATGGCCCGCTGCCTGAAGGACGAGCGCATGGGTCGTCCGGTTTTCTATGGTGCTATGGTTTCGGAAGGCATCATTGCCCTTATTTGGGCGGCTGCCGGTGTTACCTTCTATGATGGTACGGGCGGCCTGGCGGCGGCGATGAAAGCTGGCGGTGCTGGTACCGTGGTTTATGATATCTGCGTTGGCTTTATGGGTTCTGGCGTTGGTGCTGTTTTGGCTATGCTGGGCGTTATTGCCTGCCCAATCACCTCTGGTGATACGGCCTTCCGTTCTGCCCGTCTGACGCTGGCTGACTGGTTCGGCGTCAATCAGGACCAGGCTGCTAAGCGTCTGATGTTTGCTGTACCGCTGCTGGCTGTGGGCGGCGTTCTGTCTCAGATGGATTTCAACATCATTTGGCGTTATTTCTCCTGGACGAATCAGACGCTGGCCATGATTGTCCTTTGGACGGGCGCTGTATATCTTTATCGTACGAAGAAAGGCTCTGGCGCATGGAAGATTCCCTTTGTGCCGGCAACGTTTATGTCAGCTGTATCCTGCACGTATATTTTGCAGGCGCCGGAAGGCCTGCAGCTCTCCACCGCCATTTCCTATCCGGTGGGGATTGTCTTTGCGGTAGTATGTGTGGTATTGTACTATAAGACTACTTTGGGCAGTAAATCATAACTTGTAAGAATGATGGGAGGGGTTTTTTATGAAAAAATTTATGGATAAGGATTTTCTCCTGCAAACGGAAACTGCGCGCGTATTGTATCATGAGCATGCCGCTCCCATGCCGATTTATGACTATCATTGCCATATCAATCCACGGGAAATTGCGGAAAACCGTGAGTTTCGCAATATTGCGCAGGCATGGCTGGGCTCAGATACCTACAAGTGGCGGCTCCTCAGGAGCAATGCAGTATCTGAAGGCTGTGTAACGGGCAGTGAGGTTTCTTCCAGGGAAAAGTTCCAGTATTTTGCTGAGAGCTTGTCCCGGGCTATCGGCAGCCCGCTGTACCATTGGACGCATTTGGAATTGCAGCGATATTTTGACTGCGACTTGATTCTCAACGGGGAAAACGCAGAAAAAATCTGGGATATCTGCAATGCGCGGCTGCAGGCGGCAGATATGCGTGCCCAAGGGATTATCGAACGTTCCAATGTACAGGTTATCTGCACGACAGATGACCCTGCTTCGGATTTAAAATGGCATACGAAAATCAAGGAAGATGGGAAATGTCCGGCAGAAGTACTGCCAACTTTTCGGGCGGATAATATCCTGAACATCGAGGAAGATGGCTGGGACGCCTATATGCGTTACGAGCTGGGTGAGGCAGCCAATATGGACGATATATCCACGATGGCGGATATCCGGGAAGCGATTGTTAAACGGTTGGATTATTTTGCGGAAAAAGGCTGTCAGATTGCTGACCATGCCCTGCCGTATATGGTCTTTGCACCAGCAAAGGAATATGAGCTGGACGATGTGGTGGGCAAGGTGATTAACGGCAAGGGAGCACCGTCCAAGCTGGCAATGGAGCAGTATAAGACGGCCGTACTCCTGTTCCTGGGCGAAGAATATGCCCGCCGTGGCTGGACTATGCAGATACATTATTCAGCACTCCGCGATGTCAATTCGCTGCAGTATTCAATCCTGGGGAATGACAGCGGTTTTGATGCTGTGGATACCCATAACTGCGCACCTGCTTTGGCAAAATTCCTTGATGCCTTGAATAAAGATGGCCATTTGCCCAAGACCATTATTTCTTCATTGAATCCTGCGGATAATATCGTGATTGCTGCACTTTTGCCGGCGTTCTCTGGTACAGAGGCACTGGGGAAAATTCAGCAGGGGGCGGCCTGGTGGTTCAACAACAACAAGGAGGGCATCGAAGCGCAGCTGCGTATTTTGGCCAGCATATCGGTGTTGGGCAATACAATCGGCACGCCGACGGATTCCCGTTCACTGCTGTCCTATTCCCGTCATGAGTACTATCGCCGTATCTTGTGTAACTTTATTGGTAATCTGGTGGAAAATGGGGAATATCCGGCGGATATGAAGACCCTGGGCAAGTTGGTGGAAGATATCAGTTACAACAATGCCTGCCGTTATTTTGCATTTTGATGAAGGAGTAGTTATGCCAGGAAAAAAGAGTAAAAAAAGTGTAGAGAGTAATGAAAAGGCGGTTAAGTTTCAGGAATTCCTGATTGAGAACAATATCAATGTGTTTAGTACAGAGTCCATGGATGATGATTATGCTACGGTATTGTTCCGTTCCCGCATTGAAGCCCGCGGGCAGATTTTACCCATGGCCATCTTGATTGATACCAGTATTTTTACCGTTATCCGCACGCAGATTATAAGCGGTTTGCCGGAGGATAAAAAGCCGCGGATAAAGGAATATTTAAATGAGCTGAATGCCCGTTACAAGAGTTTCAAATACTATGTTCATCAGGATGGAAAGGTTTATTTGGATATCTGTCTGCCCTTTGTCGATGATACGTTTGACAGCAAGATGATACAGCTGATGCTGAGTGTTCTCGTGCAGCACTTGGAAGAGGTATATGATGAGTTTATGGGGCAGGTTTGGGGCAAATAAGTAACATATTTGCGCATAAAGGCGCGCCGGGGCCGGGTATATATTTTCTTCGCTTAGACAGGCTTGTCAAACGCTGCGAAAATATATACCCGGCCCCGGCGCTTAATACGTTGTTTATCGCCCCCGCCAAAAGACTCCTTCCTCTTAGGTGGGAGATGAATGGCGGTAGATTGAGCGGGTTCGATGCCCGCTCAATCTACAAAACAACGTAGATAGTCTTGCCAACTGTTTTCTTTTGCCATATAATATGTATATAGCAAGAAAAGGAGGTGTAACAAGATGTATCTAACTCAATCGAATGTAATCCGAAAACTCTCCAAGGAAGAGTATGCTATGCTCAGGGAGATGTGCCAGTACAGCAATAACCTGTACAATGTGGCTCTCTACAACATCAGGCAATACTATTTCAAGGAGAAGAAGTTCCTCAATTACGAGGAGAATTACCATGCCTGC
>NZ_AUJE01000018.1 GCF_000424065.1 Selenomonas ruminantium subsp. ruminantium ATCC 12561 | reverse complement strand
TACGCCTGTGGAGAGAGTGTAAGTCGCTGCAACTCTTCGGAGTCAGTGGTGCTGTTCTCGTGGAAGCAGGAAGCTCCCGCCTCTATAGGCGGGGGTACGTTCACTACCTTCAATTTGATTCCTCACAATGCACGAAAGGCAACGCCGATAAGACGTTGCCCCCAAGTTATAGCCATCTTTATGGAATTGTACCATGCACCAACAGCAAAATCAAGCTGGCTACCACAGCATCCGCCAGCTGACTGCACATTAACTTTTCATTGCTCCAAAATTGCTCACGCGATATAATATAGCTTAATTTCAGACATTTAAGGTGACAGAACATGCACACAACAATATCACTTATTCCCTTGCAGCCCGATGACAGGGAACAGTTTATACGCGACAATCAGGATGCTTTTAATTACGGAGCCATGGAAGAATTTGACCTTCATGATAATCACATTGAAGGAGGTGGCGAGATTATCTCCCAAGCCACTATAGAAGAATCCATTGATAATGGACGCATCCAAAATGCTACGGTGATAGGATTGGAGTTTGATTGTGTTTCGAGAAGTTCATCCTCCAGCGAGATGGCGTACTGCGACTCATGAGCCGTAATGGAACTCGTGACTATCTCTCATTCACCGCTTATGATGGTGATAATGCTGGAATCGGCTATAAAATCCGCAAAATATACACGACCTTTCCCAGCATGCAATTCCATTTGCCATGAATATCTCCGAAACCCAAGAGTCTATCTATTTTACCCATAGTCCTATTCTCCCAGTCTCACTGTCATACTTTTATTCGTGTTTAACGGTTGTTCCCAACTGCTTCTACCAAGTCCACAAAGCTTCCTGCCTGCATAAAACGTGGCGCAACAACAAAGTCCCCTGCCATATTCATATACCCCCATTTCTCACCTGTACATACGGGAAGCAATCCTTCGGATAAAACACCAGCATCCGTTATAGAATCCGGCAAGTACTTAACCAACTGACCAGTTTTATCAATAAGCTGCCAGCCACTTCCGGTGTAAGCAGCCGCCATGCCATCACCAAAAGGACGCATAGCCAGATACATAGGACGGATTATATTTTTTCCGTCCATACTCACTGCGCCCCATTTCTTATCCTTACGTACCAGAGCCATATCATCAGTAAAAGGCAATACTTCATCATAACTGGTCGATGCTACTTCCTTTCCCTGTCGGTTGATGAATCCTCTTTTCTCGTTACTTTTCAATGCATCCTTCGGTGGCAGACCAATTCCGCCCAATGCAATACTTGCTCCGTAAGCCAATGAACTCCACACATTCAGTTTTTTCTTTACTTCTCGGATTTCTGCCACTCCATTCTTAAATGGTCCAATATAACGCGAATCACGCGGTATCAGTAAATTCCCGTGCTTATCGATATAGCCTTTACCATTAGGCGACTGCACTGCAGCCAGACCTTCTGAAAAGCCGGAATACACCTCGGCAAATTGCGGTTTTATCTTAAATATGCCATGCTCATCAATGAACCCCCATTTGCCCTGCTGCTTTACAGCAGCAAGTCCACCAGAAAAATTTTGCGCGCTTTCAAACTGTGGACTTATGGCAATTTTCCCCTGCAGTGCAGCATAACCCCATTTACCTTTTTGCCTTACAACGCTCAACCCCTCTTCGCTAAATTCTCCTATGTAGTCAAACGCCTCATTGTTAGCTGCCGTATCATCTCCATGGATAAATTTCCATACCGTCCCCTGACGGACAGCAAAACATGTATTTTTCTTGTCAGTTGCTGTTATTTCATCATAGACAGCTGGCAAAATCATCCGACCATCAGCGCTGTATGCCCCCCAATGTGCTTCGTTGTTTTCTACCAGATATGTATTGCCATGACTTGGAATGAGGATATTCAGATATTCTATTGGCACAATTATTCTTCCATCTGGCCCCAAAACACCGCAATTATCTCCCTTTTTCACCATCAGTGCGCCATTTGACCATGGCACTATCCGGTCATAGCTTAATGGCACAATCAAGCTGCCTTGGTTATCAATTACACCACATAGATTACTTTCCTGCACTACAGCCAACGGCTTAGCATACAAGCTGCTTGACCCACATATAAACATAATGGCTGCTGCCAGCAAACTCTTTTTTAGTAACCGCATTTCCGACCTCCTGTTATCCTTGATAAAAATAGCTGTGAAAAAAGCTTTTTATTTAAGCCTTTTCACAGCTATTCACTCTACTCAGGCAACGTTTCTAATATTTTCGTTTCCTTCCTATTCTTATATTTTATCAAATTTACGTTACAGATAGGCTGCGATATGAAGGCCAAGTATTGCAGCCCCCAATCCCAGTAATACATTAGTACCAACATTAGCCAAGGCCAAGGATATGCTGCCACCATTTATCTGGCAATCAAAAGAAGCTGCCACATGACAGCCTCATACTCGTCAGCTCCGAATTTACCATTCTCATCCACCTGACCAGATTCCTTCATTTGAAACTTCTTCCTTCAAAAAAGCATGGCTGCTCTCTCAAACGTTCCTGTTGCCTAGTACTATTCTCCAGTTTAATTAACATTCTATAACATTCTTTTCCCATACAACAGGGGCAAGCTTACCTTCTGATTGAAAAATTCAATGAGCGGGCCAGTACCGCAGGCCATCACCAAAGTCCCTACGCCCACGATACTGCCGCAGGCAAAGCCGATAGAAACAGCACAAGCATCAATGAGTATGCGAACTATCCGGAAGGGAACACGACCACCGCTACGTTCTGCAAGTATCCAACCGATGGCATCATACGGCCCCATCCCCAGTCTTGAACTCATATAGAGTGAACAAGAAAAGCAGGTTAGAACCACGCCTCCTGCCAACAGCATCCCCCGCAGAGAAAGATCCGGCTCTGCAAAGATGCTCAAATCACCTATCAAGGCATACCAAAAATCGGCAATGAGCCCCAACATAAACATATTGATAAGCGTGCCAAAACGCAAGTAACTCCTGTCCAACAGAGCCACGGGAATAATCAAGGCCAGATTGAAGATAATTACGCATGTGCCATAACTGAGTCCCGACACGCCTGCATAGCCGAGGTTCATACAAGAAAACGGGTCATTGCCGAACAGACTCAATCGCATGAGCACCACGGCCAATCCCATTAGTATATGAGCCCCCAGGATAGCAGGCACTCGCCTGCCTAGTCGTGAAGATGTCTTTTCCTCCATACCAAGTTCAACATTCATTTCCATAAGGATATTCCCCATTTCTATCCCCGGATTAGACCAGGAAGCAGAATACAAAAAGGCCATCGCACTATACAAATGCGATGGCCTCTCTATCATGCGATCTTAGAGCTGCGGGCCAGCGGCAACGAGAGCCTTGCCTGCTTCATTGTTCTTCGTGTATTTATCGAAGTTCTTGATGAAGCGCTGAGCGAGGTCTTTTGCCTTTTCTTCCCATTCAGCCGGATTCTGGTAGGTATCCTTCGGGTCGAGGATGTTGGTGTCAACACCTTCAAGTTCCGTCGGAACTTCCAGATTGAAGAACGGAATCTTCTTCGTCGGAGCATTCTTGATAGCGCCGCTATGGATAGCATCGATGATGCCGCGGGTATCTTTGATGGAGATACGCTTGCCGGAACCATTCCAGCCCGTGTTCACGAGGTATGCCTTCGTGCCGTTAGCTTCCATCTTCTTAACGAGTTCTTCAGCGTACTTGGTCGGATGCAGTTCGAGGAATGCCTGGCCAAAGCAAGCGGAGAAGGTCGGCGTCGGTTCGGTGATGCCACGTTCCGTACCAGCCAGTTTAGCCGTGAAGCCGGAGAGGAAGTAATACTTCGTCTGTTCCGGAGTCAGGATGGAAACCGGGGGCAGTACGCCGAAAGCATCAGCGGACAGGAAGATAACGCTCTTAGCTGCCGGAGCTGCACTCTTGTCGTTGACAAAGCCCTTAACGGTGCCTTTGATATGGTCGATAGGATAGGATACACGGGTGTTTTCCGTGATGGTCTTATCAGCAAAGTCGATGTTGCCTTTGTCATCAAGGGTTACGTTTTCGAGCAGAGCGTTACGCTTGATGGCACCATAGATGTCCGGTTCGGATTCCATGTCGAGGTTGATAACCTTAGCATAGCAGCCGCCTTCGAAGTTGAATACGCCTTCATCATCCCAGCCGTGTTCGTCATCACCAATCAGGAGACGTTTCGGGTCCGTGGACAGGGTGGTTTTACCCGTGCCGGAGAGGCCGAAGAAGATAGCCGTATTCTGACCCTGCTTATCCGTGTTAGCGGAGCAGTGCATAGCAGCAATGCCTTTGAGCGGCAGGAAGTAGTTCATCATGGAGAACATACCCTTCTTCATTTCACCGCCATACCAGGTGTTGATGATAACCTGTTCACGGCTCGTAAGATTGAAGACAACCGCCGTTTCGGAATGGAGGCCGAGTTCCTTGTAGTTTTCAACTTTAGCCTTGGAAGCGTTGTAAACAACGAAGTCCGGCTTGAAGTTAGCCAGTTCTTCTTCCGTCGGCTTAATGAACATATTCGTTACGAAATGTGCCTGCCAAGCAACTTCCACGATGAAGCGGACAGCCATGCGGGTGTCTTTGTTGGCACCGCAGAAAGCATCTACAACGTAGAGTTTCTTGTTGGACAGTTCCTTTTTAGCGATTTCTTTCAGAGCGTTCCAGGTTTCCGGCGTAGCTCTGTGGTTATCGTTGTGATAATCTTCGGAATCCCACCAAACAGTGTCATGGGAAGTTTCATCATCCACGATGAATTTATCTTTAGGAGAACGGCCAGTGAAAATACCGGTCTTGACGTTTACAGCGCCCAATTCGGAAACCTGACCCTGTTCATATCCAGTTAAGCCTTCTTTAGTCTCTTCTTCAAAAAGCGTCTTATAGGACGGATTGTGGAGAATTTCAGTCGTACCAGTGATACCATACTGGCTAAGATCGATGTTTGCCATTTTACATTCAACCTCTTTCATAAAAAAGATACTTTGCAGTTTGAGAAGCTTTTCACTTTTTGTTTCTCACCACGCATATTATATTAGCTTATTTTTCCATAAATGTCAACTATTTTCTTGTCAAATTACAAAAATATCATTTATCAAAATTATTCGACATAAATATTTAAGCAAAAACAAACACTCCGTAACAGGTTATTGTTAAGGAGTGTTTATCAATGAATCAACGGGCAATAAAGTTCATTACGGCTTCATTCATCTTATCTTTATCGCATACGCCCTTATGCAATACAGTCTTGGTTCTGAGTGCCGCAAGACCGGCAGGAATCGGATTTTCATTGAGTTCCTGTAATTTATCCAAAAGAGCAAACTCGTCCAGACCGGCAGTTTCTGCCTGCAGAGCGTCCAATACACTGCCATTGAATTTATAGGGGCTGGCGGTCGAAGCCACCACCATCACATGTTCATCATGGGTTGCATGACGATAGTTTTCTGCCACCTGATAAGCCACAGCCGTATGCGTATCCAGCACATACTTATGCTGGCCATACACCTGCTTGATGCATTTTTTTGTTGCAGCATCATCCACCCAATCAGCCCAAAACGTTTCCTTGATGATACCACGCGTCTTTACATCCACCTCATAGCTGCCGGAGTTATTGAGTTCAGCCATCCAGTCTGCCACCTGCTCCTTATCCCCGGTCACATGGTAAAGAAGGCGTTCCAGATTGCTGGAAATCAAAATATCCATGGACGGCGTAATGGTTTTATAGAACGCACGGTTTCGGTCATAACGGCCTGTCTGCAGGAAGTCCGTCAGCACATTGTTGGCATTGGAGGCACAAATCAGCTTATGAACAGGCAGCCCCATCTGCTTGGCGTAGAAACCTGCCAAAATGTTGCCGAAGTTACCGGTAGGCACGGTGAAGTTTACTTCCTCACCTGCGGCAATGCGGCCATTCTTGCGCAAATCCGCATAGGCGCTGAAGTAGTAGACAATCTGCGGTACAAGGCGGCCCCAGTTAATGGAGTTCGCCGAGGACAGCTTTACGCCCTTCTCGGCCAGCTGTTCGTTAAAGGCTTGATTCGCAAAAATTACCTTAACACCGCTCTGCGCATCGTCAAAATTGCCCCGCACAGCCGTAACGTTGACATTTTTCCCCTCCTGGGTCAGCATTTGCAGCTGCTGGATACGGCTGACACCGCCCTCGGGATAGAAGACCATAATGGAAATCTGGTCCACATCGCGGAACCCTTCCAAGGCGGCCTTGCCCGTATCACCGGAAGTTGCGACAAGAATCAGCACGTTATCCTGTTCGCCAGTCTTTTTCAGTGCCGTACTCATCAGCTGCGGCAGGAGCTGCAGTGCCATATCCTTAAAGGCGCTGGTCGGGCCATGCCAAAGTTCAAGCACCTGCATAGCACCTAAGTCCGTCACCGGCGCGCGGCCTGCACAGTCAAATTTGCCCTTGCCATAAGCATTTTCCACACAGGTTTTGAGTTCTTCGTCGGTATAGTCGGTCAAAAACAGGCGCAAAACCTTTACCGCCCGTTCCTCATAGGAAAGGGGCACCAATTCTTCAATAAATGACGGGGAAATCCGGGGAAGTTCATCCGGCACAAACAGACCGCTGTCTGCTGCCAGCCCTTTTATAATCGCTTCTGCCGCCGTTACCTGTACGCTGTCTCCACGAGTGCTGCTGTATTTCAAATAAACCGCCTCTTTCCTCTATGCTATAATCCAACCAATCTTATCTGCTGACCGCCGCTACCGTTGCCTTGGCCGCTGTGATTAAATCCGCAGGCTTTAAGATAATCTGCTCACCACGCTTGCCGGCACTGATGGCAATTACCTCCTGCTGCTCGGCGCTGGCATCCAGATACACGGGATAATCCTTCTTGGCGCCCAAAGGAGAACAACCGCCACGAATATATCCCGTAAGGCCGAAGACCTCCTTCAAGTGCACCATTTCCACCCGTTTGTTGCCCGAAGCCGCAGCCAGTGCCTTCAAGTCCAGCTCACCGCCGCCCGGAATCACGGCCATCAAAACACCATTCTTATCGCCGCGGCACACGAGCGTCTTATACACCATTTCAATGGGCATGCCCACCGATTCAGCCACATGCACAGCGGAAAGGTCGCTTTCGTCCACCTCATAGGTTTTGAGCTCATAGCTTATTCCTAATGTGTCCAAAATACGCGCTGCATTGGTCTTTGCTTCTTTTTTCTTTTTTGCCATTTCTTGTTACACCTAATTTCTTTCTTGAACGTCCGTTACTTATTATACAGCGATTTTACAAAATATGCTACTACATTTTATAAATCATCGTTTTTTGTAAATCAATGTTTTCTCCGATTATCTTTATGACGCTTCCCCATTTTAGTTTTTGACTTGTCAAAAGATATGGCGTATAGTTGAAGGTAACTTAAATATACCTGAAAATGGAGTGAATACCTTGTTGAAAATAGCTATGGCCCAAATGGAAGTCATTCCCGGGCATCCCGATAAAAATGCCGCCACAATGCTGCGCATGATTGATGAAGCTAGGGAAAATCTGGCTGATGTAGTCATCTTCCCTGAAATGGCGATTCCCGGCTACCTGCTGGGTGATACCTGGGAACAGACCAGCTTTTTGGCGGACTGCGAACATTACGGACAGGAAATCATCGCGGCTTCGCAGGATATTGTCGTCATGTTCGGCAATATCGCGATGGACTGGGATAAAAGCAACAACGACGGCCGGGTACGCAAGTACAACGCGTTCTTTACGGCACAGAATGGCAAGTTGATTGCCCCCACCGGCCAGGAATATCCCTATGCCATCAAAACTCTGATGCCCAACTATCGTGAATTTGATGATACCCGTCATTTTTACAGCCTGCAGCAGCTGGCTTTGGAGCAGGGCAAAAAGCCGGCCGACCTTATCGCGCCTGTCTGCATCAACGTGCAGGGCCAGGAATACAACGTTGGCTGTCTGCTCTGTGAAGATGGTTGGAGCGATAACTATGCGTTAGAACCGTTGCAGATTTTGCAGGACAAGGGCAGCATTGACTTCTTTGTCAATATCTCCGCTTCCCCCTATACCTTAGGCAAAAACGGCAAGCGCAACCGCGTCTTTGGCGAACAGGCAAGAACCGCCGGCAAACCATTGTTCTATGTCAATGCCATCGGCCTGCAGAACAACGGCAAAACGGTCTACACCTTCGATGGTTCCAGCACCGCCTACAATGCCAAAGGTGATGTCTGCGCCATGAGCGAGGAATATCAGGAAGAACTCACCCTCGTGGATATGGCTGAACTTGCTGATATGCCGGCACTGCCCGAAGATAAGGAGCCGGACATTGCCCATATCTATCGCGCCCTGAACTACGGCGTGCGCCGTTTCCTCGAAAACATCCATATGAAGAAGGTGGTTATCGGTATCTCCGGCGGCATTGACTCTGCTGTAGCTGCGGCCCTCTACGCCAAAATTGTCGGCCCGGAAAATCTCCTGCTGGTCAATATGCCCAGTGTCTTTAACTCCGCTACCACCAAGGGCCTTAGCAAGGAACTGGCAGATAATCTTGGCTGTCAGTATGCCATTGTCCCGATTCAGCAGTCCGTTGACCACACCGTTGACCAGCTTTCCCATACGCCGGTTACCTATCTAACGGATGGTTCTCAGCAGAATCTCACGATATCTTCCTTTGTCACCGAAAACATTCAGGCACGCGACCGCAGTGCCCGCGTCCTTGCCGGTGCGGCAGCAGCCTTTGGCGGCGGCTTTACCTGCAATGCCAACAAAGCCGAAACCACGGTGGGCTACTCCACCCTCTACGGCGACCAGTCCGGCTTTTTGGCAGCTTTGGCAGACCTTTGGAAATATCAGGTCTACGCCCTCGCCCATTATATGAATGATAAAGTCTACGGCCGCGAAGTCGTACCGCAGGGCATTATCGACATTGTGCCGAGTGCTGAACTTTCCTCGGCGCAGAATGTCGACGAAGGCAAGGGCGACCCCATCAAATATCCTTACCACGATTACCTGTTCCGTTCCTTTATTGAGCGCTGGCAGAAGGCTGCACCCGAAGATATTCTGGAATGGTATGCCGCTGGCACGCTTGAGGAAAATCTGGGTTGTGAGCCAGGCCTTGTGGCCAAATACTTCCCCACTGCGCAGGAATTCATCGCCGATTTGGAACGTTGGTGGAATCTCTTTACGGGCATGGCTGTAGCCAAGCGCATTCAGGCACCGCCCATTTTGGCCGTCAGCCGCCGCGCCTATGGCTTTGACCATCGCGAAGCTCAAAATGGCCCGTATTATACATTAAAATACCAGCAGCTTAAAGAAAAACTGCTGTCCTAAAGAAAAATTGACTTGTCAACACGAATTTGACAAGTCAATTTTTTTGTTTACATGCTCAGCGCATCCATGGTATTTAATAACGGCATAATCACCGCCATAACCATAAAGAACACTAAGCCGCCTACGGTGAAGATGGCGGCAGGTTCAGCCAGTGCCTGCAGACGGGCGGATTCGTTTTCCGCCAGTACCTGGCAAAAGGCAGCGGCTTTGCCGAGCATAACCTCCAATTGTCCGGCCTGTTCCCCCGCTTCAAGCATTTCAAACAGCATTGGCGGAAAGGCCTGGCAGTCCTGCAGGGCACTAATAAGTGAACTGCCCTGCTCAACTTTATTCTGTAAACAGCATAACTCTTTTTCTATGTAGCGGTTTCCAGTCACGGGAGCCGCCATCTTTAGGGCCATGTGCAGATTTATCCCTTGCTCCAAAAGCATTGCCAGCGTATGGAACGTCAAAGACCAGGCTACATGACAAGCCAATGCCCCCACCAAAGGCAGAGAAAGAAGCAGGCGATGTCCATAATAGCAGACCAGGGCCTGCCTGGATAATCCATAGAGTCCCAAGGCCAGCACACAGCCTCCGGCCATTGTCTCCACGCCATAGGCCTGCAAAAATGCAGCCAAATCCAACAGAATTTTTGTCGGCAATGGCAATTCCGTTTGCAGATTGCTTAACAGCGAGGCAAAGGCCGGCAGAATAAACAGCGTCATAAAAATCAACACCGCCAAAGCCGTTACCCCAATAATCGCAGGATACAACAATACGGATTTTAGCTGTTCCCGATTCTTAACCATCTGCGCCAAAAAATCTGCCAAACGGTTGAAAGTCTCTTCCAAAGTCCCCGCACGTTCACCGGCAGATACCAACTGGACTATCCGCGGTGAAAAACAATGACTCTCCTCCATTGCTGCCGATAAAGATTTCCCTTTGAGTACCTGTTGATAAAGCCCTGTGAGCAAGCGGGTATAGCTTCCCTGCCTGCCACCGGTCAGCAGCGATTTTAGTGCCTCATGGACGGGAATTCCCGCACTTAACAGTACAGACATCTGCCGAAAAAAGAGGGCAATTTGCGTATCATCCACAACTTTAGCGAAAAATTTCGTTTCCTCGAGGTAGTCTTTTATCCCCTTTTTATTCTTATCGTTACTTGCCAGCGCCGTTATCCACAAGCCTTGCCGCCGTATCTTATGCGCCGCTTCCTGACGGCTGCCGGCTTCGATTTCCCCTTGATAATGTTCGCCCTGACGATTATAAGCTTCATAATAGTATGTCATAATAACCTCACTATTGCTTACAGAGCTTGTCATAGACAGCCCCGTCAATTCGTCCTGCCTGCCAAAGTCTTTGGGCATCCATTGCTAAAGTCTGCATTCCAACAGCCTGCTGACTAAGCATTACCGAAATCAACTGATTATACTTCCCCTGCCGAATTAAGCTGCGCACGGCCGAATTCGCCAGCAGTACCTCGGTAACGGCCATCCGCCCGCCACCGGCAGCAGGAACCAGGCGCTGCGCAAATATCCCCTGCAGAACTTCTGCCAACAGGCTGCGCAAGCTCGACTGTTCTTCTAACGGAAACATTCCTTCCATGCGCAAAACAGCCTCAGCAGCACTGGCACTATGCAAAGTCCCCAACACCAACATCCCTGCAGAAGCTGCCGCAAGTGCTGTAGCCAGTGTATCATAGTCTCTTATCTCGCCCACCAAAACAAGGTCAGGCATTTCACGAAGGCTCCCTTTTAACGCATTGCCAAATGAATAAAAATCCGTGCCAAATTCCCGCTGGCTGATAAAACATTTATCCGGATAAAAAACATATTCGATTGGGTCTTCCAAGGTGACGATATGATATGGCTTTTCGTGATTAAGCTCCTCGATAAAGGCCGCAAGCGTTGTTGACTTGCCAGAACCTGTTCTTCCCGTCACTAAAATCAGACCTTGATCGATTCCCTTCATCTTCTGCCAGGCTTTTGGCGCCCCCAGCTCTGCCAGACTCGGAATCCTCTCCGGCAACAGACGAAAAGCTAAAGCCAGACAGCCCTGCTGATAATAGGCATGGACCCTGAACCGCCTGCCCGCAAAAATCCAGGACAAATCGATTTCCCGTGTCTTTGCCAAATGCTCTCGTTGACCATCATTCAGGATAGCCGAACAAATTTCTTTCATAACAGGCTCTGTCAGCGGGCGGCTGTCCATAGGCGTCAATATACCCAAACAGCGCATATGCGGCTTTTGCCCCACCGTTAAGTGGATGTCTGAGGCATCCGTTGTAATCGCTTTGCCGATAAGTTCATGCCAGTCTATGTCAGAACACATAGAACATCACCTCTAATGTCCGTACATATAATACATTTACATTATATTTCTTCTACATGAATGACGTAAAACCTGCAAATCTCTTTTTATTTTATCAGTTGGTAACTTTTTCCCAGTAATTAATTCGAATAATATCCCCCGGTTTAAGCTCCCTGGTCATAAGCCAATTATTGATTTCCCTGATGCCTTCACGAAATTCATTGATGTCCCGAACTCCGTAGGTATTCTTCTGTATGTATTTTTGAGCAATACTATCTAAAGTATCACCTTTCTGTACTTCGTAGGAAACATGAACCACAGTCCAGGTGCGATGGTCTATTTCTGCAGCCTCGCTAACGCTGCCTACACAGACAAACAAAGCCGCCATCAATACGATAACCATTTTCCTCATCATCTTTTCCTCCTGGTATTCTTCAATATGATATTCTAACGGATAATCATCAGCCCTTCCTTTATTGATATATACGTACCAAGTAATATAATATTACAAAATTACAAATTTTTTAAACTCCATATCGCCTTTAATTACCAGTATACAGTCAATACCAACACTCTTTCATTGAACGAAAAGTTCTTGTTGCTCTGTCCCCCATCAGCAAAAGAGGAGGACTTAACGCAATTGTTAAGCCCTCCTCTTGTCTCGATATCTGCTTTATTCCGGATAAAAAACTAAACCACGGTCCTGTAAACGTTCGTGCAGAGCTTTCATAAAGCTATGACCAGGGTCAATCTTCTCTGAGCGATACCCCGTCACGTTTTCGATGTATAAACCGCTCTCCCTGGCAGCATCCTGTTGATAATGACCAAAAACATAGTGGATTGTCGGATACTTTTCCTGTAAATATAGGATTAAGTCGATATTCGCCTCTAATTGTGCATCCGTCAAATCTTCAGCTCCGCCAACACCGCCTACATTTTCAATTCCTATAGCACACCAATTATAACCTATGATATGCCGATTAAGCGCTGTTTCCGGAGTTAGCCGGAAAATTTGTCCCTCTTTGGAAACCAAAAAATGCGATGCTACATTTAGTGTTCCATCTCCTCTGGATTCGTTATAAAAATGGTTATATGCAGATTCCCATGTACCAGAGGCTGTCCAATGCACCACTACTGCTTGGGGCGTAATGTGCACCTGATCCAATCCATAATGCGTCATAGCGTATTCACGAATAAGCTGCTCCCGCTGCTCCGACCATATAATAGGCTTATCTATGATTTGAAGTTCTCCAGCTAATGCTTCAGTCATCATAAATAAGCACATCGTTAACAAAAAGAAACTTTTCTTAAACATGGCCTCTCCACCTCACTATCCATTGCAAGATAAGTATACTTCCCATCATCAGGCTATTTCACTGCCATTATTGGTGACTTCTCTCACTTTGTCAAAAATATGCGCAACTTCTGCAGTGTTCCCCTTGAACAATTGGGCAACATTGTTCATGCCCGCAAATGCAGGTTTCTTAATGTCCTGTGGAATCATCTCCCCATTCTTGGCTAAATAGTCAATGATACGCTTGACAAAATCAATCTGACGAACATTTAAGCGATTTTCCTGCAAAAATTCGGCGAACACCTCTTCCAAAGCTGTCCTGTCCATGCCCACAGTCTTACGCACCATAAGCCCTACAGGCCGCTGTCCATAAAGATTCCGATAATCTTCCTGTGTTCCCAATTCTTCCCACAGCACCCGCTCCAGTTCCCGCAAGTCCACAGAAGTCAGCCGCTTATTCGTACGCAGCTTATGAACGGCGATATTATCCTGATGTTCCTTGAGGTAGCGCTCCACCTTTTTCTTGTAGCTTTCCGAAGTCTGTTCCGGTGTAACCACATGAGGTTCCTTGACCATAAGGAGATTGTCGGTAAAATCCGTGTAGTAGCTTTTCGTAGTCTCAGGTTCCAGGAACTTTAATAAATCGCGCAGTTCCGTCCGTACTTTTTCGATTTTATCCACCGTCACATCATCCCAGTATTCAGGATAACGCACCTGTTGAATAAAGGTCTGTTTCGCCTTTATCTGCGGAATGGTCTGCAGATTCGGTGAACTAAGTTTGTCAGCAGTTTCCTCCACCTGCACGGCCTTCGTCGTAATATCCTTGGCCATCAGGTAATCGTACATAATGCCATACATCTTTTGGTCAAAGAAGCGGGCCATTACATCATCATCCTGTGCCGGAATGATCGGAGCTATATGCTTGGCAATCTCCGCCACATCTTCAGCCGTCAGATTGGCCCAACTGCGTCTATCCCGATACTTCTCGACCTGTTGGCGATTCTGAATGACACGGAAGCTGTCATTATCCAGTGCCATCACTGTGCCGTGCAGCTCTGCAAAGAGTTTTTGGGCAAACTCCTGCCGCTCCGTATCTTTATCCTTATAAAGCAACAGATAAAGATTGGCCTGCAAATTGTAAATGCGCTCTACCAGTGACGGCTGATTCTTGGTTTCCTTCAGCTTATTGCCCTGGAGGCTGAAGTATTCAAAGTTCCCGCCATAGTCAAAGATATAAAAGTTCTGCTTATTCTGTCCCGGACCAAAAAGGTCAGGGCAAAGACGCGTGCCGCGGCCTATCATCTGCCAGAACTTGCTGTAAGAACGCACCATCTTGAAGAACACAAGATTCAGCACTTCCGGCACATCAATGCCAGTGTCCAGCATATCAACGGAAGCAGCAATCTGCGGCATCTTGTCCGGCGTACGAAAATCATCAATAATCTGCTCGTGGTAATCAATGCTGCCATCTACCTGCTGAATGAACGCATCGCCAAGCTCGGGATACATTTCATGGAAAATATCCACGATGAATTTGGCATGCTTCCTGTTCTTGGCAAAGATGATGGTCTTGCCCAGCTTATCCCCGCCATCAATATACTGCCCCATGTCCATCAAATCCTTGATGACCATCTGCACCGTCTGACGATTGAATACATACTTGTTGAAGGCCGAACTCAAAATATCCGGGGCATTATCACCAGCCAGCCCGAACACTTCCTCATAATGCTCTTTATCCTCTTCGCTAAGGTCTTTATAATGGAGTCCATTCTTCATCAGGTCTGTGGTACGCTCAAACTGTTCATAGGGAACAAGATAGCCTTGCTCCACTGCCTCATCATATTGATAAGCAAAGGTAGGATTCCCTGCCTCCAGCTCGAACTGACGATAGGTATTCTTGTCCACTTCATTCTTAGGCGTTGCCGTAAGGCCTAGCAGCATGGCATCGAAATACTGAAAAATCGCCTGATACCGCTGATAGATACTGCGATGGCTCTCGTCAATAATGATAAGGTCAAAGGAAGCTGGTGAAAACAATCTGCGTCCCTCGGGATTTTTCGCTGTATCAATGGCGTTCATCATCGTAGGATAGGTGCTGAAGATAATCCGCGCCGTCGCTGCATCATCCCGGCTATCCATCAGACTGGCCAAGGGAATCTCATTGCTGAAAAAATCCATAAAGCTGCGCTTGGCCTGGCGTACCAGCGCAGTACGGTCAGCCAAAAACAAAATACGCTTTACCCAGCCGCCACGAAATAATACATCCGACAAACTGATGGCTACACGGGTCTTGCCTGTTCCCGTTGCTTGCACAATCAGCGCTTTCCTGCGCTTATGGTCAAACGCCTCTTCCACCGCCTTGACCGCTTCAATCTGGTAAGGCCTGCCTGCAATATCGTGATTCGGCTCAACCTCTGCCAAAGTCTGCTGCATACCGCGCCTGTCCATGCGCATCTGCAAATCATCCTGCGTAAAAAAGCCCGACACATCCCGACGGGGATAACCGCCCTGCTCATCGAGAAATACCGTGCGCAGACCATTGGTCATAAAGATAAAGGGACGGCGGCCATACTTCGCCTCATAGCTATTGGCATAGAGTTCTGCCTGCTTTGCCCCCTTCTCGGGGTCATAACTTGTACGCTTGGCCTCCACAATGGCCAAAGGCTTTTGGTCTCTGCCATAAAGTACATAATCCGAAAAGCCGGTACTGGAAGCATTGGGCATGCCGGAAACTTCTTCCTCAATACGGCAGTTATCGCCGATTATCCAGCCTGCCGCTTCAAGGTCATAATCAATATAGCGTTTGCGGGTTTCCGCTTCCGTAATCGGATTGACATGGAACTCGCCCTGTGCCTGACGTTCCTTGCGCAGACGGGTAAGTTCCTGTTGCAGCTGCTCGTTCTTCGCCCTTATATCATCCAGTTCCTGATTCTTTTCCTCCAGCTCATGCTGTTTCTGAGCCAGGGCGGCATCTTTCTTCGCGATATTCTCTGCCTGCTTTTGGATTTCCTGCTGACTGACCGTTGCCTTATCATCAGGCGAGGGCAAAAGACTTTCATCGAAAACCATTTCTCCCTGAATTGCTGTATAGCAATAGGCCATCCAGCTCAAAAACTCAAAGAGGATTCTAAGGGCCAGTACACCATCCCCATGTGTAAGCGGACTGCCGCCATGTGCAGCCCTATTGCCGAGCAAACGCAGCTGGTCAAGCATATGAAGCAGCTTATTATCCCCCACCACTTCACAAAAGCCCCTATCTTTCAGCAGGGAAAAAAGATCTCTATCCTTGCCGTATTTATACGGGTCACTGGTATCCATTCCCTCTGCGCGGTAAACCCATTTAATCCCCAGCTCCATCGCCGAACGGCCAAAAATAGCTGCCACCTCCGGCGCTACTGCCATTCCTTGTTCTGCTTTTCTGGCCCGTTCAGCTATATTAACCCATTGGGGTTCCTGATTCACAAAGTCAAAATTTGAGGCCATAATTTCCCCTCCCTGTCATATAACAGAGCACTATTCCTCATCCCTCGTATAGCAGAAAAACCGCCCTCTTACGAGAACGGTTCTCTCAATTCAGAATAGCTATCCGGCAGGCGTCCGCTTCTCCTGCATCTACTCGAGTTTCCTCTGTCATGCCATCGGCGTGTGGTCCGGACGAAATCTACCACCTCAGATAACTATTCCTTTCTTACTTACATTGTACTACTTATCCTTACGACTGTAAAGAATTTTCTTATTGCGTACAATTCTATTCCATTCTCTTGTGTCTGTTCTTAAAAAAGTTATTATTGAATTTTTGAAGTTAGCAGGGTCTGTGGAGGTTTTAAGTCGTAAAATCAGCTTAAAGACTCGCCCCTCTATCCTTATTTCCTTCAAAATCAACGCTGTATTCGGTCGATTGGCTTCCACTATGTAATCGGGACATTGTATTGCTTCCAGCATATACTGCTTATATCTTTCATAATCTCCCGGATGGTGCAATGCTATATGTTCAATTCGCTCATCTGTAATTATGACTTCATCACTGTCAATATCTGCTGTTACTACCTGATAAAGTTCTTTGTTTAATTTCCCTATGTAATGTATATCTATCAAGTTCTACACCTTAATTCATAAGTTATGCTGTGGCATCTTTAGCTGCATGTAATGATTTTATAAACTGGTCAATGGCATATTTCGATTTGTCGGTGAGGGCTACGAAATCGGCGAATTGGTTTTGGAGTTCAATAGCAGGCAACAGAATATCAAAATTGCTAAGTTGTGCTATTGAAAGATAAGCAACTGTTGTACCAGACACAACTCTGTCTATCTGTTGCCTTATCCCCTGCGAATCAAATAGGTATGAAACATAGACAGGATTGATTTCTGCTTCGCTTGTGTGAACCCAGCTAATCATGCCATCTTGAAAATAGAATTTATCTTTCGGCTTTATGATATAGCATTGTCCCAAGGTTCCTCGTGCTGTAACAAGTATATCACCGGCATTGGGTACTAAACCTTGCTGCTCAAATTCATTGAACTGTTGTTCAGATATGTATAAATCGCAAGTTTCCGTATTAGAAACTATCTTTGAGATTAGGTCAGAAACACGCAGGAATGGTACACCTGCTGATGTTTGTTCGCTCCGATATACACGTTTGCTAGAACCTACAATGCATATATCTTTGAATCGCTTTATTGGCCACTTCATCGGATTTGTCACGGAGTCGCCAAACATCTCTACAAACCGTGATTTGAAACTATGCTATATACTTACGATGGGAAATTTTCACATTATTTTGGTCAACCATAGCATATTCCATGGTTGTATCAATCTTGCTGTGGCCTAAGAGTTGCTGAACTTGCTCTATGGGCATGCCTTTATCGATAGCTCTTGTAGCCAGGGTTCGCCGGAACTTATGTGGATGTACTCTCGTAATCCCCAATTTACGCCCCATGTTCCGCAGGCGTATCTCAACGCCACTGATTTGCAAACGATTATGCGGATGTTGAATAGATACAAAAAGTGCAGGATTCTCGTCAGTACGACTATCCAAGTAATTCTTTAGGTGTATCTTCGTTCTTGCGTCAAAATAAACCGGACGCTCCTTGCTACCCTTGCCGAATACTACACATTCCCGGCTCTCGAAATCCACATCACTGCGATTTAGCCGCACAAGCTCTCCTACACGCATACCTGTGGAGGCCAACATGTCTATTATCGCCAAGTCACGGATATTGGTGCAGTTATCACGTATTTGTTCCAACGTTTCATCAGAATAAGTTTCCTTAACCATCTTCGCCGTCTTAATTTTATGAATGCGGCGCACAGGGCTTTTCAGAATATAGTTTTCTTCCTCCAACCAAGCAAAGAAACTGGATAGAATACGCCGGATATTATCAATATTCGCCTTACTACAACCGCGAACCGCCTGATAATCCGAAAGATACTTCCGTAAATGTTCCGTGGTAATATGCGTCAAGTGCTTATCAAGCTGTTCCAATGCCTTGACTATGGTTGACTGATAGTATTTTAAGGTTCGTTCACTACAACCTTCTACCTTTTTAGCCGCAATAAACATTTCTACAAACGCATCATTGCTTGTCCCCGTATCATTATCTACCATGCTACCACCTGTAACCACTTTATTCGACAGGCATTCGGTCAACTTTTCACGTAGGCGCATCAACTGTGCATTATCCAAATAAGGAAGCATCCCCTGCACAATTTCGGTGATAAGGTAATCTTTCATGTAGGCTTTCCCTTTCCACCAACCTCCGGCACCGCTTAATCCATTACAATCATTATATATAATTAGCCAAAATAATCCTGCATAAGTTTTGCCTTTAGCATCTGCAACGTTTCTATGCTTTGCTGAACAGCAAGTTTCGATTTGTCGGTTAGGACTACGAAGTCGGCGAATTGGTTTTGAAGTTCTATCGGTGGTACTATTACTGGAGTATTCCTCAACTGTGTCATATTGATACTTGCAATCCCCGTAGTTTGCTTTGCAGATTTTAGGAAGTACCTCTTTGTAAATGGCTGCTGTAAATATGCTTCAAAGTATGTGGGATTAACCTTCTCGTTAAGTCGTACACGAAAGATATGATTTTGATGAATGCAATCCTCTGGGACCTCGTTAATCAACGCACCACGACCAACTTTATCAGGGTCGCCACCTTCTGTCATAAGGATATCATTAGGCTGTATGCGATATTGTTCGATTTCTTTTTCAGTCGCCATGATAGTTTTTATAGTAGTCCAATCAATGTAACCATCTTTTACATTGGATACTGCCATATATGGAACTTCTCGCAAATCCTTTTCTTTTGTCTTACGCCCCTTCGTAATGCCAGAAACAATGTCAGCTATACAATCTAACTTCCAGATTTGGAATGGTAATTCAATATTAAAATCCCCAAACATCTCAACAAACCGTGATTTGACTAGCACATCTAAAACATCAATAACGCTATTTCGATTATCTATCATTTTATTTAATTGATCCATAATCGAAACAATTTTTATCTGCTCATCAATACATCTGTCTATAATTTCTATATTTTCAAGAACATCTATTTTTATCCCCTTGATGGTTGCTCCTCTAGCTTGGTTATTAAGATATTCCGTCTTAGCTAAAATAGAATACACAATATATTTTTTATTCCAAATTGCTTCATCGATATCAACTAAAGATACTACATCCTGACTTGTTGACATTGGTACATTATTTATTGCAACCTTACCAACACCAACACGAGTTCCTACCATTATCGAATTTGCTGGAACAATTTTAGCGGCTGATTCTGTTATCGCTAACTCAGAAATAAATTCTTTTGCATCTTCAAAACCGATAATATCACCGTTCAATGCTACCGTACTTATCCATGGTATTTCCCCTCGGAAATATTCTGCTTTTTTCCGTGACGGTGTCCCCCCAGATTGGAATCTTGCAATGTCTCCAAGTTTACTCATCATTCCCCTCCTGATAATAACATAAGCTCCGTAATTTTTCCATGGAATCAACATATTCCAACTCCAACTCATCAAGCTTAGTTATCAATTCCTGAGAGCTAGGATATTCCACCGGCACATACTCAATTTCCTTATACTTGTTGATGGACAAGTCATATCCGTTCTGCCGGATTTCTTCTACCGGCACAAAGAAGCTCTGCTCCGTGCGTTTGCGGCCTTCTTCCTTTTCCAGATTCTTGAAACGAGCGATAATGTCAGGAATATCGTTGTCCTCAATCTCCTGCCGCTTATCATCAAGGCTGTAACCATCAGCCTGCATATCGTAGAACCAAACCTTGTCCGTACCACCTGCATTTGTCTTGGTAAAGAACAGTATTGCCGTTGACACGCCTGCATAAGGTTTGAACACACCACTGGGCATGGAGATTACTGCCGTCAATTTGTTGTTATCCACAATTTCCTTACGCAACGCCTGATGAGCCTTGGACGAACCAAAGAGCACACCATCAGGAACAATAACCGCCGCTCTGCCGCCCAGTTTCAAAATGCGCAGGAACAATGCGAGAAAAAGCAGCTCTGTTTTCTTCGTCTTGGTGACACGCAGCAGACTTTCCTCCACCGTTTCACTGTCCAGAGAACCCTTAAACGGAGGATTGGCCAGACAAAGGGTATAAAGTTCCTTATCGGAGTTATTCTTGGAAAGGCTGTCCTTATAATCTATCCCAGGATTTTCTACGCCATGAAGCATCATGTTCATGGTACCAATGCGCAACATGGTGGGGTCGGTATCAAAACCGTGAAACATCGCAGAATTAAAATGCTGTGCCTGTTCATCATCCAAGAGCATATCGCCGTGATTTTCACGAACAAATTCTTCAGCGGCGACCAAAAATCCTGCCGTTCCCATAGCCGGGTCTACGATGATGTCCGAGGGCTGCGGCGCTGCCATTTCCACCATCATCTTGATGATATGGCGGGGCGTGCGGAACTGACCGTTGATTTTGGAAGAGGCCAGCTTGGACAGCATGTACTCGTACAAATCGCCCTTGCTGTCCCGTTCCGTCAAATCCAGCTTGTCTATTCCCTCAATGATTTTCGCCAGTTTGTCCGGTGCGGAAATCTGGAATGTCGCATCCTTCATAAAACGGGTATAGGACGCATCATCATCCGGATGCAGCGTTTTGATAAAAGGAAAAATCTCCTCCTGCATAAGCTGAAACTGCACAGCTGGCGCTAAGTTCTTGAACTTGCTCCACCGATAATTCTGCTGATTCGGGCCAAAGATTTTCTCCTCGTTCTCAAAGCCCAACAATGCCGCATTTGCTTCGTTCTCTGTCTCTATATCATCCAGCTGCTTAATAAACAGCAAATAGGTGAACTGCTCGATAACCAAAAGCGGATTGGTCAGCCCACCTGTCCAAAATGTATCCCAAATCTGGTCTACTTTATTTCTTTCTTCACCAACTAACATCCGGCGTTCCTCCTGCTTTAACAATATAAGCCTATTGTATAATTTATAAGCAAAGATGTCAAAAGAGCCTTGCAGAATGTATTACCATAACTATTGGCACTTTTTCCGATATGTTACTTTCCTCAAAAGATATACTTTTATTCGTTATTCTGAATTTGTTGCTGACTATAAAGCGGCTGCAATATGAAAACCAAGTATTGCCGCACCAAGTCCCAGTAATACATTGGCACAAACATTAGCCAAGGCCAAGAATATGTTGCCTCCATTTATCAAGGTCAAGGTTTCCATGCTAAAGGATGAAAATGTTGTAAATCCACCTAAGAAACCCACGGTCAACAACAACCGCAAAGATTCCGGAAGCATGTTGGCCGATTTGGCCAGCGACAACAAAATCCCCATAACAAGCGCCATAAAGAAACTCCCCACTGTGTTTACCAATAATGTCCCAAAGGGAAACATCCTCCCAAATCTTGCACCTATGGCTGTGGTCGCCATATAACGGCACACTGCTCCGAGCCCGCCTCCAATGAACACATATAAAAACTGCATGTATTTACTCCTCGTTAAATCACACTACAAGTTCCTTTACATACCGCACAAGTGTCTTTTCATCAGATACTAGGATTGGCTCTGGTACATAGAGAAAAATACCTTCATCAATAGCGCGGGCTTCCTCTGATACATAACAGCCGGCTTTTGTCATAAGGGCAACATCCAGCCTATCTATTGATATCAAGCGCTTGCCGCTTACATCGATTAATCTAGCCGGATATTCTTCACCGTCAAAATTGATGGTCATCATCTTCATTCTACATCCACACTTTTATTCTGTTCTGACGCTCTATCCGGCTTTTCTGTATGCTGTTTTCTTAGTACATCAATAAGCCGCACTGCACTGCCTTCGTTAAATTTCTTGGGCCTCTCTTCAAACCGTAACACACACATTTCGGGATACTCCTTTACATCTCTTAATTCTTTGACGGCATTTCCGCCGTCAAGGGGATAGTCAATAACATACCATAACTCCAGACAAAACTGCAAGCTTATATAACAACGATAACGCACAAATAATGAATTTATTATACGCCCTTTGCCTCAAATCCTTAACCGAATGTATATTTCCACAGTCATCAGGCTATATTTATGTAAAAAAATACAGTACTGCAGGCAGGATTATTCCATATAATAAGTCACATAGCATATATCGGTGCTACCCTTTCCCTAATCCCTATTGGATAGTACCGTCAGCGAGCTTCCCCAGTTCGCAAAGGTTAATACGCTCTGACTGGCACTTCCCCAAGCAATAACAGTCAGGGCATTTTTTGTACCTGTCCTTCTTATGAGCCTCTTTTTCGTTATTTAGCAGCTCATCCAGTCTGTCTTCAGTCCAGGGACTCATAGTAGTGTAATACAAAGAAGCGGTTGATAAGTCAATTTTTGACATGTCAACCGCTTTATTTTCTTCGATTCCGACTCTGCAGCAACTTTACTGCCCTCTCCTCATTGAGCACGTGCATGCGCTTGTGACAATTTGGGCATAAGGCCACGGTGTTCTCCCTCGACTTCTACCTCATCGCCTGCCTGTCTATATACGCGGTTAATAACCTCTAAGACCTTTCCCTTGCGCTGATGCTTCTTGGCTTGTTCCATCAAGAATCGTACATGTTCATCGGAAACATGACACATATATTGCTGCTTGCCGGTCCCCTTACGATTAAAAGCACTTTCCTGATATGGTCTTAAATTACCTAACAGGGAACTTTCCCCCTCGGTAACTAAATCTACCAATACTGAATATACTCTATTCTTATATCTAAAATTCATTGAATCAAAAGTAGGGCTAATAATTTGTGTTCTTATCCAACAAAATCCTTGATATACGTTTAATATTCCCTCATTATATTTGTTGAATAATGTCTGTAATTGTTTTCCTGCGATAGACCATCCTTGAAGATACTCTCTACTTTCATAAGGCCTATCAGCCATATTCCATTTTGACATAAGTTTTCTCGCCTCTCCATTTTCACTTAAAGATAATGAACGCCACTTAGATAATATACAAAAAGCAGACAGCTTGACTTGTCAAAGTCATGTTTGCAAAACCCAGCCGCCTGCCTCAGTATCTCAATCCACTATCTCAACTGTCTAAAAAAGCAATTTCCTTGTCAATGAGTTCTTTCAGCTTTCTCAACTCATCTTCTGTCAATGTTATTCCCTTACCCATTTTTTCACGGTTAGGCCCCCAAGCACGAATATCATATTTCGGGTCTCTTCCATTCCATATTACCCGATTAAATTCCAACCTCCATCCCTTTTCCTTTTCCGAAATCACCCCTAATTCGTTTGCCATTTCAAATTTTACATCACTTTTTTCTTTTGCCATAATCTCTACTCCTTATACTGAAATATGGCTCGTTTTCTGTCGATATTATGCCACGCTTATTCCATATAACCGTGTATTCCTCCCCTAGCAGTTGAAGCAACTCATTTTCGGCGGACTTTTCCGTTATAACCCAGATTACCTCCATCTCCTGACTTTTATCAATCACTTGATAGTTATGCTGCTCTAACAGTTCCGCGACTCCACTTAAACTCTTTGGAGGCTGCATTGTCACTCCTGAAAACAAACTTGGCTGCTCAAAAACAGAATTAGCCTTACCGGATACTTCCGTTGATACTGGCAACTCAATACCAACATCAGTTGGATTATGATCTAAGAAAGCATCACTATCAGCTTTGTTAACAATAGAAGTTTCCACTGTTGACTCTGATTGCAATAGTATCTCAGCTCTATGTTTGACACGTTTCAGCAGTTCCGTTTCTCTTCCTGCTTCAATTGATACTTCTTCAGATACTTCAGGATGGATATCCAAATCCTCCAGTTCTTCCACTACACGTTCAATAGTCTTATCCGGCTGTCTGAAGTATTCACTTCCCCTGATTCGGATAAATGTCCAGCCAATGCGTTCCAATATCGTCTGACGTTCCATATCATTACGCACCTGTGCTGGCGAACTATGATAACGCTCACCATCACACTCAATGGCCACTTTTTTATCGCCACAAACAGCCACCATGTCAATTCTGTAGGCACCCACTTCCCATTGCTGTACAATATGATATCCACGAGACTTCAGCTTCATCGCCACCTGAATTTCAAACTCTGAATCTGCCATTGCTGAAACCACAGTTTGCTGAACCTCTGTATTATTAGGATTTAATGCATATTCAAGCAGACCTTTTCTAATATCTCCAGCTTGAAGATTCACATTATGGTCTAAGGAATTAACCACCCATAGCTGATCTCTTGCACGGCTGGCAGCAACATTATAACGCTTGCGTGTCGAATCCTGTACACCATCTCCTCGCTTAGTCAAAATTTCCGTAGGATTGGAAGGACTATCAACCATGCTCAAAAAGACAACATCCCGTTCATCCCCCTGAAAATTTGAAGAGTCTCCGCACAGTATACGCCGTTCTTCCCTTTCTTGTGCATCTATCTCCTCATCCTGCGTGATAAACTTTTCAATTAGCTTAGCCTGCTCTATTCCCAACAAGGATATCACACCAAATGACTTCCCTTTATACTCTGGCTGTTCCATGCACGCCTTCATCAATGCAACAACAGCCTTCGCTTCCGGTTCATTAATTTTTCTTCGTGCATCCCTTTTGCCATCAATCACACGGTAATTCACTACTGCAGGTAGCAAATTACTGCTGCTGGCAGAGCGCAACGGCATAATTTTACCATCATAAGAAAGCCAGTTACTGTAGCCAATGATTTCCGGCACACAACGGAAATGTTCCCTTAACATCAATGGATGATATGTGGTCATAGCAATATCATAGATAGATGTCTGAGAATCATACAGTTTATAATTGGGAATATCTGATGACAAATACATTTGACGCAAATTATCCGTTTTATCCGTATCAATCCCTACTGCCATCGGACTAACTTGCTTATCATCACCGACTACAATCACTTTCTTGCCCATAAATAAGATTGCCAAAGATGAAATATCTGCCTGGCTCGCCTCATCCACAATAACAATATCAAAAGTATTTTTTTCTGGATTCAAATTTTCCATTACCTTATGAATTGGCATAATCCAAGCAGGAACTGCCTCTTGACATTTCTCCATCTTCTTTCTGGCTTCAACCTTAAACATAGGTGCTCTTTTTCCTTTTCCCTTGCCAATTCTTTTCACAGCCAAACACCATCCCTGTAGTGCCTGCTGCATATCCATATCTGCCTCTGTCTTCCGTAGCAAATGATACCAACCGGATTTCTCCGCATACTTAGCTGTAATTTCCCGATATGCTTTGCTCAATCTTCTGCTCTCTGCCTGATATTCACTAAGCGGAGTTGACGTAAGGTCTTCAATCAGCATAGATAACTGCCGCCACTTCCACGCCTCCATGATATCACTACGAACCACATCACTGCCATGTATCCCTTCATGTTTACTGATCGCTTCCGCCCAATCCGGCGCATAAGGTTGCAAGCGTTTGAGATACTCATTTCGCTTAAACATTACATTGTATTTGTCATAAACAGCTACCAACCGTCCCAGTGAGTCACAATAAAGTTCAGTATTCTTTGTCGCTACTGCACGATATATATCCTGCAGGATATTACTATTCACCCGTTTATCCTTAACAAGAATTTGTGAAAGCTTTTCCAACTGCTCCCGATAACTAGTTAGATTCAGGATATCCATGCACACATCACAACATAATGGAATAGACTCATGAATAGCTGTTAAGCGTTTACTAAGTGCCGTTTGTGCAGAATCCAACGCCGTAATACCACACACCTCAGCCTCAGGAAGGCCTGCACTCTTCAACAAATTACTAAAATCCATATAATCCGTAGCAGTCCAATTCAAAAATTTGCCTACAGAATGCGTATATTGGACAGCTGCTCGTTCCGGCTGCGGCCCTAGTGACTGAAATTCCGATACACCATGCGGCACCAGCAGTTCATTCCAAAAATTATTACATTTCCTACGCGCCTGTTGAAGTTCAATCGTCAGAATAGCCACCTCACAATCTTTACTGCAAGATGGTACGTTTCCAGACACCCGGACAGATTTCAAAGCTTTATCACAAGCCTTATGGAAAACAGAAAACATAAATGGCAATTTACCTTTATCCAGATATCCTTTAGCTTCCTTTAATGGTGCCAGTAAATCATCCACCAATATCCCTTCGGCAAAAGTAACCTCCATGCCCAGACCTATATCGGCCATTTTGGCACTCAAATCATTCGTAATTTCAACCTGTTCGATAAGACGTTCCCAGCGGGTTCTATACCCGCCTCCAGTCTCGCCATCGACCACAACGGCCTGCTGCCAAGGCAAAATTTCACCATATTTACTGCAATACTCTTTTAATGCTTTGATTGGCTCTTTTGCTGGATAACCAATTATAAATTCCCGACCAAACAACCTAAACTTGATGGTCTGACTTTCCGTGGACGCATCCACAGAAAGAAAACCTGCCTCACTAACAGAATTGATATGATGTTCCACCTCAGAATAATGCCGGCATAATTCTTCAAAATCAGTTACCCCTAGCAATTCATTCGGCGCAGGGAGGTCATAACTTAACTCAGCAGCATCCATATCCGTTATTATTTTATTGCTACGGTACAGCTCGACCAGTTCATCAAAAGTCAAAGGCAGCACAGCCTCCGCCTTAACTGTGCCAGGAATATAATCTAACTTTTCTTGATTGAAGGCAACATATTTAGCTGCATCTGTCGGTGTCAGACTTTCCCCTTGATATATAATCGATTCACATTCCTTTTGAATGCACATGAAAATTTTTTTCCTGACCTTTGCCAGACCAGCAATAATGCTTTTACGCTCTTCACCGATAGTTTCCATTTCTTTCTTCAGACTATTTGCGGAATGATGCGACATAAAGCTGGTAATGCCTTCAACAGACCTCTCCATATCCTTATTAGAGTCGTCCAGCAACGACACACAAAGGCTTTGCAGTCCTGGTGCTATTTTATCTTTTAGGACATCCAATGCTTTTGTTGTGTGACTGGTAACAAGGACACTTTTCCCCTGTGCAATAAAATGTCCTAACAAATTAGCAATAGTATGCGTCTTACCCGTACCAGGAGGCCCTTGAACCAGCACAGCATTATATTTCTCTATGCGATGCGCTATTTCCAACTGTTCACGATTAGCTTCCTTGCTCAGAAGAATATCTACACTCTCACCGCCAACCATGGCCAACTGTTCTTCAATGGAATATTCTCTATCAGCAGGTGAAACATCTGCTTTTCCTCCACTGACTAAATCTATCAGCGTTTTCGGGATTTCCATTCCCGCCCCAATCGCTTCATTGATTTTTTCTATGGCTCTTATCGTACCATCCTGCCGCTTACGAAGGATAAAACACGGATTATTATAAAGCAAAAAGCGGTTATTATGCTTCCAACCATCTGGTTCTCCATTATTTGAATAAACACTATCTGACGACAATTGACGAATTAAAACTTTTAGAAATTCGGGGGTATCATTTCTATCCAGCGGATGATAATCTTTTTCCACCAATTCATCCTGTAATGCATTGATTGTCTGCAGATTAACACCATTCAATATCTTTAATACATCAGAGTAAATCTCAGGCTCAGCATCAGTATCAAGAATATACATTGTGTTACTGACAGCATCAAAGTCCAACTTTACCCTACGTGTCAATATTGGATGACAAACAGATGTATTCCTTGCATCACAAAAAATACCATTTCCAACAACGACCTCCTCTGTTTCACTATCCCGTTTCAACGCATAGTATTCACTATATATTTTATCAAAAACATCACGATTCCCAGCAATTCTTTTTTGATTTTCCCTCCATTGTTCACGAAGGACAGACCAACGCTTCGATTCACAAACTCTGTTCGTATTCTCATCAAAAGATATTACTTTTTCAACTTCCTCCGCGGTATCAGGATCAATTTCCATAACAACTTTTTCATCATAATACTCTAGGTCGCAACGAAAATCATTCCAACCATCTTTCAACCAATCTAGTAGAATATTCTCAGGCGCCGGACACGGTTCAAAATCTTCCTTATGCACCTTAAGCAGTACATTATCCTGCTCATCATCCACTGACACATTCTCATCATCCGAAGTTCTATCTTGATAAAACAGCTTGATATTCTCCGGGTCATTTGGCAAATCAGAACACCATAGATGCCACCGATAATCTTTAACATTAAGAATCGTTTTCTGTTTCAGTTTATTCAATTCTTGAATAAACTGAAACAAAGATGATACACGATTATAAATTATAGACTGCGATTCTGTTTTATGATTTATTCTTTCATCATGCATTTTTATCACCGACATTTCTTTATAAGCTAATCCATAAATTGCTTATAATCATACACACGTTAAAATTAGCTCTCCACTGCATTTTCTTCATGGAGATTATTCGATACCACTCATGGAAAAACCTGCTACATTATTCGATAATTTCATATTATCACAACGTGTCGCCCGTCGGCGGTAGATAACAAGTTCATTGTGTTATTTCCGAAACGTATTCAGCTGGGGATTTACAGGAAAAATTCTTTACAGTTCCTATATTATGGAGTTGACATGTCATATTGTTTTCAATCCATTCTTTCAGTATCCGCTACGTGTATTTGTCAAGCTTCTTGAACTCCATGTACAAACCGAAAAACAGCCTTACAGAAAATCTTTCTTCTGCAAGGCTGTTTCGTTATGTTTGACAAGTCAATTTGACTTGTCAAATTTATGTTGACATGTCAGATTTGTTGACTCGTCAATGTCGTATTGGTCTTTTTTTCAGCGTCGATAAGTTCCTGTGCGGCGGTCAGCTGCAGTTTGACCTGCTCTGTTGACGTACCGCCCAAGGAAATGCGCTGGTTGACGCAGGTTTCCGGCTTCAAAGCCTCGGCGATGTCGGCCTCAAAGAGCGGCGAGAGTTCCTGCAATTCCGGCAGGGTCATATCGGCAAGATATTTGCCCTCGGCAATGCATTTGTGCACGGCCGTACCGGATACCGCATGTGCCTGACGGAAGGGCATGCCCTTCTTTACCAGGTAGTCGGCCAGGTCGGTTGCATTGGAGAAGTCCTCCTCCACCGCCTTGCGCATAACATCTTTCTTGACCTTCATGCCACGGATAAGCTGGGCATAGACACCCAGGCTGAATTTCACCGTGTCGATAGAGTCAAAGATACCTTCCTTATCCTCTTGCAAATCCTTGTTATAGGCCAACGGCAAACCTTTGACCGTGGTCAGCATAGCCATCAGGTGGCCGATTACCCGGCCCGTCTTGCCGCGCACGAGTTCGGAAACATCCGGATTCTTCTTCTGCGGCATCATGGACGAGCCCGTGCAATGGGCATCATCAAGTTCCACAAAGGAGAACTCACGGCTGCACCAGAGGATGGTTTCTTCCGACAAGCGGGAAAGATGTACCATCAAAATGCTGGCTGCCGACAGAAATTCCATGATGTAGTCACGGTCGCTGACCGCATCCAAACTATTGCTGTAAATCTGCTCGAAGTTCAGCTGCTTGGCCACAAGTTCCCGGTCAATCGGGAAGGTGGTTCCGGCAAGCGCGCCAGCGCCTAACGGCATGATATCCGCCCGCTGGTAGACGCCGCTGAACCGGGCATAATCACGGGAAAGCATACCGAAGTAAGCCATCAGGTGATGCGCAAAGAGAATCGGCTGTGCCCGCTGCAGATGCGTGTAACCAGGCATAATCACATCCTGATTTTTCTTCGCTGTTTCGAGCAGGGCTTCCTGCAAATTGATGATTTCTTTCTGCACGGCCACCACTTCCCGGCGGATGTACATGTGAGTATCGAGTGCCACCTGGTCATTGCGGCTGCGGGCGGTATGGAGCCGCCCGCCAGCTTCGCCAATGGCCTCGGTCAGCCGCTTTTCGATATTCATGTGGATATCTTCCAAATCCACCGAGAAGTCAAACTCCCCGGCTTCAATCTGCGCTTCGATATCCTTTAAGCCCTGCAGAATGGCACCGCAGTCATCATCGGAGATAATGCCGCATTTGGCCAGCATGATGGCATGGGCAATGGAACCGGCAATATCTTCGTGATACATGCGTTTGTCAAAGTTTATGGAGGCCTGGAATTCGTTGACCATTTCATCTACGGTCTTGGTGAAACGACCTCCCCACATGGCCTCACTCATTTACCCGTCTTCTCCTGCATCAGGGCACGAACTTTAAGCGGCAGGCCGAACAGGTTGATAAAGCCCGTAGCATCAGCCTGATTGTACACATCATCATGTTCGAAGGTTACAAATTCCTGGCTGTAGAGGGAATACGGAGACGTGGAACCAGCGGAAATGATATTGCCCTTGTAGAGTTTGAGCTTAACCTGACCGGTAACCGTCTGCTGTGTGCTGTTTACGAAAGCATCCAGTGCTTCACGCAGCTGGCAGAACCACATGCCATCATAGACGAGTTCAGCATAGCGGATGCCAACCTGCTGTTTGTAATGGTAGGTGCTGCGGTCAAGGCAGAGATATTCCAGTTCACGATGTGCATAATAGAGCAGTGCTCCGCCCGGATTCTCATACACGCCACGGGACTTCATGCCCACCAGACGGTTTTCGCAGATATCCACGATGCCCACACCATTGCGCGCACCGATTTCGTTGAGTTCGGTCAGCAGTTCTACAGCGCCGAGTTTCTTGCCGTTAACAGCAACCGGTTCGCCCTTTTCAAAGTCAATGGTCACATATTCCGGTTCGTCCGGAGCATCCTGCGGAGCCTTGGAAATCAGGAACATGCTGTCTTTCGGTTCATTGGCCGGGTCTTCAAGGTCAGCACCTTCATGGGACAGATGCCAGATGTTTCTATCCATGGAATAGGTCTTGTTATCCGTAGCAATGGGGATATCATGCTTCTTGGCATATTCGATTTCGGCAGAACGGGAATCGAGGTCCCATTCACGCCACGGAGCAATCAGCGTGATGTTCGGAGCCAGAGCCTTAACGGTCAGCTCAAAACGCACCTGGTCATTGCCCTTGCCGGTAGCGCCGTGAGCAATAGCATCCGCGCCTTCCTGCTTAGCGATTTCCACCAGCTTCTTGGCAATAATCGGACGGGCAAAGGACGTACCGAGCAGGTACTTATCTTCGTAAACAGCACCGGCTTTGAGCGTCGGCCATACATATTCCTTGAGGAATTCTTCCTTGAGGTCAGCGATATATACCTTGGAAGCACCGGATTTCAGCGCTTTGTCATGCACGGCATCCAGTTCATCGCCCTGCCCTACATCAGCGCAGCAGGCGATAACTTCGCAGCCATCATAATTTTCCTTGAGCCAGGGAATAATAACGGATGTATCGAGACCACCGGAGTAAGCCAGAACTACTTTTTTAATCTGTTTAGCCATAATAGAACTTCCTTTCCACTTCTAAATCTATACTCGCCTTAACCCATTGTCAGCGCCATAATGGCCTTTTGGGTATGGAGGCGGTTTTCTGCTTCATCAAAAATCACATGGGCATTGGCCTCTAAGACTTCCTCGGTGATTTCTTCACCGCGGTAAGCCGGCAGGCAGTGCATTACGATAGCCCGCTTGTCCGCATGAGCCATAAGTTCCTTGTTGACCTGATAGGGAGCGAAGATTTTCTTGCGCGCATCGTGTTCATCTTCCTGTCCCATGCTGGCCCAGGTATCCGTAACCACGATATCAGCGCCCTTGACCGCTTCTACCGGGTCGGTTACGAGCTCAATGCTGGCGCCCGTGAGTTTGGCATCTTCTTTTGCCTGCTTGGTCACCGTGGCATCCGGCTTATAATCTGCCGGTGTAGCAGCCACAAAGGTCATACCGGCCTTGGCACAGCCATACATGTAGGAGTTGGTCATATTGTTGCCGTCGCCCACATAAGCCATTTTGAGGCCCTTGAGGTTCTTGCCCTTATGCTCCTGAATGGTTAAGAGGTCAGTGAGCACCTGACAGGGATGGAGCAAATCCGTCAGCGCATTGATAACCGGAATATCGGCGTATTTGGCCAGTTCCTCCACGCGGTCATGGCCGTAGGTACGAATCATAATGCCATCCAGATAACGGGACAGCACGCGTGCCGTATCCTTAATGGGTTCGCCGCGGCCCAGCTGCAAATCGCGGTTCGAGAGGAACAGCGCCTGCCCGCCGAGCTGGTACATGCCAACTTCAAACGAAACTCTGGTTCGCGTGGAAGACTTTTCAAAAATCATGCCCAGGGTCTTGCCCTTTAAGAGATGATGTTCGATTCCCGCCTTCTGCTTGGCCTTGAGTTCATGGGCCAGTGCCAGAATCTCCTGTACTTCATCCACGGATAAATCGTGGATGGACAACATATCGCGTCCTTTTAACATCCAAAGCCCCCTTATTCGGCGTATTTGCCGATAACTTCGTCCATTACGGCAAATGCTTCATCAATCTGTGCTGTGGTGATGATGAGCGGCGGGATAAAGCGCAATACCTTGCCCGCCGTGCAGTTGATAATCAGCCCCTTGGCCAGACAGTCATTGACGATATCCCGGCCATGTTCGGCACCGGCAAGTTCAGCGCCGAGAATCAGACCCTCACCACGCACATCTACAATAAATTTTGGATATTTTTTCGCTAATTCCTGCAATTTATCCTTAAAATATTTGCCTACAGCCTGAATATTTTTCAAAAATTCATCTTTTGGTACCGTATCGAGTACCACATTGGCTGCCGCACAGGCCAGCGGATTGCCGCCAAAGGTCGTGCCATGGTCGCCAGGCTTAAAGGCTGCCGCTACCTTGTCGGTGACGATAAAGGCGCCGATGGGCACACCGCCCGCCAAACCTTTGGCCAGTGTTACGATATCCGGTTTGATGCCGTAATTCTCATAGGCGAAGAACTTGCCGCTGCGGCCGATACCTGCCTGTATTTCATCGAGAATCAGCAGGGCACCATGCTTATCGCAAAGGTCTCTAACCTGTTTGAGGTAATCGCCATCCGGTGTATGGACACCGCCCTCACCCTGAATGGTTTCGAGCATCACCGCCGCCGTCTTGTCGCTGATTTTGCTTTCCAGTTCGGCGATATCGTTGTAATGCACATAGGTGAAACCTGCGGGCAATGGCCCCAAACCTTCATGGTAATGCGTCTGTCCCGTAGCCGTCAGCGTAGCCAATGTACGGCCATGGAAGCTGTCCCAGGCGGATATGATTTCCGTCTTTTCGGGATTGATGCTGTATCCATACTTGCGGGCAATCTTGATGGCCCCTTCATTGGCTTCCGCGCCGGAGTTGGCGAAGAATGCCTTATCCAGACCGCTGAGCTTGACCAGTTTGGCCGCCGCATCAGCCTGTGGCTTGGTGTAGTAGAGATTGGAGCAGTGAATGAGTTTTCCTGCCTGCTCCGTCACCGCCTGTACCAAGGCCTTGTTGTTATGCCCCAGTACATTTACCGCAATGCCACCCAAGAAATCCAGATATTTCTTGCCGTTTATATCCCAAACCTCGGCGCCTTCGCCGTGGTCAAGGACGATTTTATAGCGGTTAAAAACCGGCAGATAGCTTTGCTGGTCCTCCGCAAAAATTTCCTGTTCCTGCATATTGTGCCCCCTTCGGAACTGTTACAAAATAAATCAGTCATATAGCTTGCCCAAATTTCCATAGGCGTTGTTGTCGTCGGTCGCCATAGCCCCCGCTATGACTCCCTCCTCCGCCTAGCCTATGAAAATTTGTTCTGCGCTCTATTGACAGATTTATTTCTGCACAGTTCCTTACCGCACCACCTGGGTGCCAATGCCCCGGGAGGTAAAGATTTCCAAGATAATGGAGTGTGCGAGCCGCCCGTCAATGATATGGGTCTTGCCTGCGCCCTGCTCCAAAGCCGTCAGGCAGGCTTCCACTTTGGGAATCATGCCGCCAGCGATAATGCCTTCTTTGATGTACTGCCTGGCCTCGGGCAGATGCAAGGTGGAGATGAAACTTGACTTGTCATTGAAGTCCTTGTAAATCCCCTCGATATCCGTCAAAAGCAGCAGTTTTTCTGCCTGCAAGGCACCGGCAATCTCTGCCGCCACATAATCGGCGTTGATATTGTAGCTCTCGCCGTTATCGCCTACACCAATGGGCGCGATAATGGGCACATAGCCCTGTTGCAGCAGGTCTTCGAGAATACCTGTGTCCACCTGCTCCACTTCGCCGACATAGCCGATATCCACCTTTTTGGTGTCCTCGCCTTCGTAAACCGTGGCCAGTTTCTTGCGGGCTTTGATCAGCCCAGCATCTTTACCGCTGAGCCCCACAGCCCTTACGCCGCGGCGGTTCAGGAGATTGACAATCTCGGAATTGACCTTGCCGTCGAGCACCATTTCCGCAATCTCAATGGTTTCTTCATCGGTGACTCTAAGCCCTGCCACAAAATCTGATTCCTTGCCGACCTTTTTGAGGAAGCCCGTGATATCCGGACCGCCGCCATGAACGATGACAGGACGGATACCAACGTATTTCATCAGGGCGATATCCTGCATAACTTTTTCTTTGAGATCATCGTTAATCATGGCATTGCCGCCGTATTTGATGACGATGGTCTTGCCATAGAACTGCTGGATATAGGGCAGGGCCTCCACCAAAATGGCGGCTTTATCTTCTGCTGTAAACATCAGCCTGCCTCCTTAGGTGTGGTATTCCCCGTTAATCTTCACATATTCATAGGAGAAGTCACAGCTCCAAATATCGGCTTTGGCATCGCCTTCACCCATATCGATACCGATAACGATATCATGGGCCTCCATGACCTTCCGCAGTTCTGCTTCATCATAATCTGCGCCTACACCATTGGCATAAACGGGAATATCACCGAACTTCACGACAGTCTTATTCGGGTCCATCGGTACGCCGGCATAACCCACAGCGCAGATTACGCGGCCCCAGTTGGGGTCTTCACCGAAGAACGCCGTCTTTACGAGCGGACTCTTGGCAACGCTCATGCCAATGGTCTTAGCTTCGGCAAAATTTCTTGCCCCCGTTACGGAAATAGTCAGGAACTTGGTAGCGCCTTCACCGTCAGCCGCAATCTTCTTGGACAGCTCCTGGCAGATATTCTGCAGCGTGGCCTTAAAGAGCTTGTAATCCTCATTTTCTTCGGTGATTTTCGCATTGCCTGCGGCACCGTTGGCCAGTACGATAACCATATCATTGGTGCTCATATCGCCGTCAATGGAAATCATATTGAAGGAAACCTCGACGATTTCCGACAGGGCCTTCTGCAGAAGCTTGCTGTCAATGGCCGCATCCGTCGTGATAAAGCAGAGCATAGTGGCCATATTGGGCTGAATCATGCCCGAACCCTTGGCGATAGCACCAAAGCGTACTTCCTTACCGCCGAGCGTAATTTCTGTAGCGCAGGACTTGGAATAGGTATCCGTGGTGATGATGGCCTTGCCGGCGTTCTCACTGCCTTCGGTGGACAGTTCCTTAACCGCCTGCTTGATACCATCTTCCATCTTGTCCATGGGCAGGTTCACACCGATAACGCCGGTGGAGGCAACCACTACATCGTCCGCCTTGCAGCCCAAAGCCGTGGCCGTGATATCCTGCATAGCCGCCGCATCTTTTTCGCCCTGTTCGCCCGTGCAGGCATTAGCGCAGCCGGCATTCGCCGTGATGGCATGTGCCATGCCCGTAGCTACAACTTTTTTAGACGCGCGTACCGGAGCCGATGCTACCGCATTCTGGGTAAAGGTACCGGCCACGGCCGCTTCCTGTTCCGTATAGATTACGGCAACATCGAGATTGCCGCTTTTCTTTATGCCGGCCTTGACACCGGCAGCCTGAAAGCCCTGCGGGTAAGTAACCCCGGCTTTTTTATGTGCATCACTAAACATATATCTTCCTCCTCAGAGTTGTTTTTCGTTTTTTATCAGGGATAAAGGGGGACGAAATCAAGTCCCATACGTTCTTCAAAACCGCAGGCGATATTGAAATTCTGTACTGCCTGCCCGGCAGCGCCCTTCACGAGATTATCAATGGCCGAGAGCACAATCACGCGGCCTGTTCGTTCATCCACATGCCAGGCGATATCGCAGAAGTTAGAACCGCGAACTTCCTTGGTGGAAGGATATGCACCTTCGCCCAATAAACGGATAAAGTATTCCTTGCCATAGAGCTTTGCAAAAGCGGCACTGACCAAATCCGCAGTTACGCCCTCTTTGAGGTTGGCATAGCAGGTGGAAAGAATCCCCCGCGACATCGGCACAAGATGCGGCGTGAAGTTCAAGAGAACCTTTCCCCCCGAAATATCGGCCAGTGCCTGCTCAATCTCCGGCGTATGTCGGTGCTTGGCTACATTGTAAGCCCGGAAGTTATCGTAAAGCTCCGGGAAATGATTGGCCTGCTTGGCACCGCGCCCTGCCCCAGATACACCGGACTTGGCATCGACGATAATCGTATTCACATCGATAAGATGCTGCTTGGCCAATGGCGCGAGTGCCAAAATGCTGGCAGTGGTAAAGCAGCCGGCATTGCCGATGATTTTGGCCCCCTTTATCTGCTCCCGATAAAGTTCAGCCAGACCATAAACACGTTCGGCATCCTGATGGGTATGCGGTACATGATACCATGCTTCATACACCGTTGTGTCGCTAAAACGATAGTCAGCGCCCAGGTCAATGATTCGCACCGGCATCCCCGCAAGCGCCCGACCCACTTCCATGGCATGACCATGCGGCAGACCGATAAAGACAAAATCGCTGTCTTTGCCGATACGCTCGATATCCTTCATGGACTCCAGTTCCATATCGTAAAGCCCCCGCAGATGCGGATAAAGGCTGGCAATCTTTTCACCGGTATGACTTTCCGAAGTGATATGCACCACTTCTGCCTGCGGATGCTGATAGAGCAGCCGCAGAAGTTCGGCTCCGGCATAACCGGTAGCACCAATAACGCTGACCTTCATAGAGAAATTCCTCCTCCGATACAAATTTGACCTGTCAACACGGATTTTTAATCCGTCAATTTTGATATGTCAACTGTATCCTGTAAACTTCATTTATAATTATACATCTATATTGCATAAAATTGCAACCCCTATTTATAAAAAATCGTGTTATAATGTAATTATAATTTTTTAAGGAGTACATTTATGAAAAAACATAAAAAACGTCGAATTTACCGACAATTTTTCCGATTAATCTTTTTTCTGATTCTGCTCTTCTTTATCACCTTCTTTTTAGCGGGCGGTTTTTACTTTTTCTCCCCTCGCACCTGGCAGCACGTTGGTGATTTTCTGCCCAAACTTGAGGCCGTTCTGCCTGCTAATCAGCAGACTGACCCCCCTAAGAAAATATCCACCACCGACCGTCTCAGTCGTATGCTCTTCATCAAAAGGGCTGTAGATGCCCGTATCGACCGGAACCATTATGTGAAACTCCGTGATATTCCCGAAGATATGCAAAATGCCATAATTGCTGTTGAAGACAACCGCTTCTACAGCCATTATGGTTTCGATGTGCAAGGTATCATGCGAGCAACACTTGTCAATCTCCAGTATGGAGAAGTCACCGAAGGCGCCAGCACCATCACCCAGCAGCTAGTCAAAAATCTCTTTCTCTCTCACGAGCAGTCTTTTGGCCGCAAAGCCGAAGAACTATTGCTCTCACTCGATATGGAAGCCAATTACAGCAAAAGTGAAATATTAGAGTTATACCTCAACACCATTTACTATGGTTCCAATTTCTATGGCATCGGTCCGGCTGCTGAAGGATACTTTAACAAAAGACCTCAGGATTTAAAACTTCCCGAAGCAGCTATGCTGGCCGGCACACCTAATGCCCCATCGCTCTATTCGCCTTATGTTGACTTTATGCTGGCCAAAAAGCGACAATTTATCGTAATCGATGCCATGGTACGTAACGGCTACATTGATGAAACCACCGCTGAATCGGCAAAAATCAAACCGTTGTATTTGGCTGAGCCTGCTGAATAAACAGATAAGAAAAGGAGACAGCCCCCCTTTTACAGGGAGCCTGTCTCCTTTATTTTTACTTCTTTTTGTTATTGCCTTTCAGCTGCTCATCAGCAGAACGGTCAAAATGTTTGTAGAACTGTTCACTGAGGTTGTTGAAGGTTGTTACCGTGTCGCCTTCACTTTTGTTTGCGCGAATCTCATACGTATAAAGCAATTCATTGGTACCAGCTTTGAACACATCAAAGAAAAAAGTCGTACGACTATTGTTTGCCACCGTCAACACTACATATGCATCGGCATAATTAGCTACGTTTTCCTTGTAAATCTTAGCAGCCTGACGGCGGTCAAGTGCTTTGATGTCCACATTGGTAGCCGTCTTAATCCCTTCAGCTACAGCATCATAGGAAATAACATAGCCACGGGATACGCGGCTGGCATCCGATACAATCTGCGTCAACATTTCTTTGTTCGGAGCCTTATCATCAACAGGCGTATAGAGCGGCGCAGCCACAGCAATACGCTTTACAGCCGTAATATCGGCACCTTCCTGAATCGTTACATTGTCATAATTGGCAAAAGCTACCTGAGCACTAAATACCACCATGCATACAACGAGTAACATTTGAACAAATTTTTTCATGGATTGTTTCCCTCCACCTTATAAAATTCGCGAAAAATCGCGCCTTCTTTATTGTACACCATTTTAAGCTATTCCGCTAGTGCTTAATCGTGTTTTCCCTTAAACTTAGCAATAAATCGCAATAGCTTGAGGAACTGTTTCTATCGCCAGCGGCAGGGACGGTCCGATTTCACCATCCAAATCGCTCTGCAGTTCCCCTTGCGTCTCAATACGGAAATTCTGTGCCTGCAGATGGAGTACACAATCCTTTTCCGATACAGGATTTCCCGCCACCAAATCAGCCGTAACCGCCATCAACTTATGGACACCACATTTTTTGATAGCCAATAGGTCCAACTTGCCATCATCTACAGCAAGCCCAGAAGCTACATTTTTCATACTGCCCACCACGCCACTGTTGATAACCACGAACAGAAACGCTTCCAATTCATGTTTTACACCATCAGCCGTAATGACGAGTGGCACAGCCCGGAACTTGGGAATCTCACCAATGCCTTTAAGATAATACGCCATCTTGCCCAGTGCATTTTTCAAACGTCTGTCCACTTCATGGGCAATACAGGTCATCATGCCAGCACTAGCAACATTGATGAAGTATTTGTCACCGACCTTGCCGACATCCATACGCCGGATACTTCCTGCCGCAATCTTATCAAAATAGGCTTCCATATCCTCATTTATCTTGAGATATGTGGCAAAATCATTCGAAGTACCGCTGCCAATAATCCCCAAAGGTAAGTCCAAGTGATTTTTTACCAACAGATTGACGCATTCATGTACAGTGCCATCACCACCGGCAGCTAAAACGCCATCTGGCTTTACTTCTTGTAAAAAATCTACAAAATCTTCATTGCCCTCTTTTTTTGTGCGGTAGAGAATCAATAACATTTCCCGCCGCTGAAAAGCTTCTACAATCCAATCCAGCTTATTCTTAAAGGCTGCATGTCCCGATACCGGGTTATAAAACAGCACCAGCTTCTGCAAAGTTTACGCCTCCTGTTTTTCCTCCGCCTTGAAAACGCCTATTTTCCGCAGAAATTTAATCCCAATCCGGCCAATCATCGGCATACGCTCCAAATCATCCTCTTTAAGGCCACCGATTACGAGCATAACCGCGATATACACAGCACAGCCAAAGAAGACCGCACCAAAAGTAGAAACAGCCCCCATCTGCCACCAGGCCATGGTGAAATCATAGAAGAAATACACGGCTGCAGCCATGATTGCAGAGGCCACTATTGTTTTAAGCAACTGCGGGATTTCCATGCGATAGCCGATAAACTTGTAAATAAAAATCAGATTGATAATGGCGGCAACGCCCATATCCGCTGCCGTCGCCCAGGCAGCACCCATGATGCCCAGCCAGGGAATAGCCGTAAGTTCCCAGTTCAGAATAACTTTGGCTACAGCTGCCAAAATCATATTTACCATCGGAATAGTCGGATGGCCCAGGCCCTGCAAAATGCCTGTAGACACCTGATGAAGCCCCAATAGAATTATGCTGACTGCCGAAATCATTACCGCAGGGCCAGCGCCCGGTGCATTGTAGATAAGCGATGCAATAGGCGTAGCCAGTACAAAGACAATGACAAAAGCCGGGAAGCAAACGAAATTTGAAATACGCACAGAAGCTGCCGTCTGATTATATACACGCTTCATATCCTTCAGCGCTCTGGCCTCAGAAATAGCCGGCACAATGCTCATGGCCATGGAAGCCGTAATGATACAGGATAAGTTTACCAAGGGAACCGCCATACCGGTCAGATAACCGAAAAGCTCCGTTGCCTCATTGACACTATAGCCTGCCACTTCCAAACGCTGCGGCACAATCATCAAATCCAGATTGGACACGACTGGCAGCATAATGCTGGCCGCCGACACCGGCAAAGACAGCTTAAAAATCCGCTTGATAATCGACCAGGCAGGCTCAGCTTCCGTCCCCGGCAGGGGCTGCAGATCATGCCCGTAATCCCGCTCGATATCCTTTTCCAATTTCCAATGGAAGTACACGAGTACCATAAGCCCGGTTACGGCACCAGCCAAAGCACCTAAAGATGCACCGGCAGATGCATAATCAAGCCCCCACGGGAGCAAGAGTTCTGCCAGCAGAATCATGGTGATAACCCGGAAAATCTGCTCCACAATCTGCGAAACCGCCGTCGGCGTCATCCGCTGCCAGCCCTGCAAATAACCGCGGGAGCTGGCCAAAAAGGTGACGAAAAACACCGTAGGCGCCAGTACAACAATCGACTTATACGCACGGGCATCGCGGACAAACTGCCATTCAATGAGCCAGTCCGCCGCAAAATAGGTCATAAACGAGAAAAAGAGGCCCGTTACGAGCATCAACGCCATGGAAATATGGAATACCCGCTTAGCGCCATAAATATCTTTCAAGGCCACACGTTCCGCCGTGATGATGGAGATAGCCACTGGCACACCAGCCTGAGAGACCGTCATGGCAAAGAAATAGATAGGAAAGGCCATCTGGTAAAGACCGATACCTTCACCGCCTAAGATTCGGGAAACAAAAATCCAGTTCAACGAACCGATGACCTTGACCACAAAACCAGCCACGGTCAGGATAAAGGTTCCTTTAAGGAAAGACTCTCCCTTACTGGATTTATTTTCCGTTGTAACTTCCTGCTTACTAATGAGAAACACCGCCTATATATGACGAGTACATTTCCGTACCCCAAATAATCTGCCGCACTGCCTGTATAGAAAAGGCACGCAACGTATGAATTATACCACACATTGCGCGCCTTATCCATAGTAAAGCTAAACGAAAAATGAATTAAGCGTGTGCCAGCTCGTCGTTTTCATCGTAAACCGGCAGCTGATCATCTGCCATTTCGCTGAAATCGAAATGAAGTGCTTTGCCTTCATCCAGCGTGCGAATCTTGCCAGCAACTTCCGCATCGGCTACGAACGGACGGCACTTATAAAGGCTGTCTTCCATGCCAGCAGTCTCCGGCACATAGAAGCCCAGACGGTCAGCCACCGTCTTAAAAGCATAGAAACGCTCAGCTAAATCGCACCATTCAAGATTTTTCATTGTCAAAAACTCTCCTTCTAATCCCAAAACCTTACAGAAAAAAATTATACTTAGTATCCCGACTCACTTTCCTCCCACAGAAAATGAGATGTCTGTAATCATAACAGTTTTCTTTCGAATTGTCAAATTCTCGTATTTTGCCCTAAGCTGTGTTAAACTAGCATTGAGAAAAATTAACGAGGTGTTTGCCATGAATTACGTTTTAATCCTGCTGATAGCACTGCTATCCATCATTTTCCTATTGGAAATGCGCCACTCTATGCGCCGTTCCAATGCCAACAGCCGCCTGATTGAAAAATACCGCGATGACCTGCAAAATAAAGAACTGCTGGCAGAAATCTATGCTTTCTGCCAGCAGGATTACAAACTGCGCCGTATCGTAAAGAAACACAACCTTACACTTGATGACATGGAAATAATCTACCAAAAACTATTGCTTTGGGGTAATTTCCATAAAGGCCGTCGTTTCGTGCCTATCACATCATTCCTTTATGTCTATACACTGGATTACCTGTGCCAGCATAAAGATGGTGACGCCAAAGAGTTAACGATGCGCTGCATGAACTTTTTACATATATAATCAAACTTTATAAATCAAACTTCAACCACTGGCGGCAGGATTTCTACCCAATAGCCATCCGGGTCAACGATGAAATAAATCCCCATAGCCTCATTTTCAAAGCAGATACAACCCATTTCCTTATGCTTGGCATGAGCTGCCGCAAAATCGTCTGTCCGCAACGCTAAATGAAATTCGTTATCTCCCAGGTTATACGGCTCTTTACGGTCTTTCAGCCATGTCAGTTCCAATACATGCTGACTCCCCGCTTCATCCCCCATAAATACGATGGTAAAGTCCTCGCCATTTATGCGGCGTACTTCCTTGAGTCCGAGCGCCTTCTGATAAAAGTTCATGCTTTTTTCCAAATCCAGCACATTAATATTATTATGGTCAAATTTAAACATAATTTTTCCTCCATTTCTTACTGCTTATCGCAGCCAAATACAATTCCTGCGGCTTTACGCGCTTTTTCAGCGGTTTTCATCACCGCCACGGACACGTTAAGTCCTTTTTCCATGCCGGTATAATCACCTTCCTGATACATTTTGGCAAACGCCTGAAGTTCATGTACCATACGATGGCTATAGCGGTTTAATTCATAGCGGGTTGTCGTTTTGGAACCATGCAGGGATACTTCAAAGGCTTTTAGTTCATTTGGAGCACCTACGGTGCGCAGCCAGCCCTTCTCGCCCTGCACAGTGGCAAAACAGGGACTTTCCGAATCCTTTGCGCCCAAAGCTGTAGCGGTAAATCCCGGATATTGGAGCATGAGTATTCCGGAGGTATCAATGCCGTTAAAACCGATATTCGGCATATAAACCGCATCTTCCGGTTCACCAAATAAGCCAATAATCAGATTGAGGTTATAAATATTGATGTCATACAAGGCTCCGCCGGAAAGTTCCGGGTCAAAGGCCGGCTGAACCACACCGGCCAAATACTTGTCATAGCGACTGGAATACTGAGAATAATTTGCCTGTACGGCCTTTATTTTTCCCAGTTTTGGCAAAGCTTCCCGGATTGCCTGGAAATTCGGCGTATGCAAAAGGGTTACTGCCTCAAACATATACAGATGGTGTGCAAGAGCCAAATCACGCAGTTCTTCCACCTCAGCCACTGTAGAGGCAAACGGTTTCTCCATGATGATATGCTTACCAGCCATAAGGGCTTTTTTGGCATATTCATAGTGGACACTGTTGGTCAGTCCCACATAGACAAAATCCACATCTGCGTTAGACAGCAGTTCATCATAGTCCGTATAAACCTGAGGAATAGCATATTTTACGGCCAGTTCCTCCGCTTTTTCCTTGCTGCGCGGGCGGGCAAATAGCGCCGTTACTTCAATCTCCGGCACACTCTGCAAGGCAGGCAGAGCGCCCTCATGAACAATAAAGCCGGTTCCCAAAATTGCCAGTTTCATAAAATATGCCTCCTCAAACAAAATTTTTAATAAAAAAGGATTTTTACGCATACAACGCGAATAATATACCTAGGTTACCAATCAACGTGCGTTTATGCGCTGGTCTCCCCCTTTATGCAGTTAGACCAGTGCAGACGCAAGCGTTCCCCTTCTGCAAGCGATGTGGCTCTGCCACATCGCCTTTTTTATGCCGTTTACCGGACAAAACGCGATTTTAAAAGCAAAGTCACAAAGAAAATAATCGCCGACAAGACCACAATGGTTGCTCCCGCAGCCATATTGAAGTAATAAGCCAGCAAAAGTCCGGCTATGCCCGCTGTCAGGGCAATAGCTACGGATAACAGCTGATAGCTCTTGACATTGTTGGTTACATTGCGGGCGGCAGCGGCAGGCAGCACCAGCAGGGCGTTGATAATCAGAATCCCCACCCACTGAATGCTGATGGAAACCACCACCGCCAGCATGGCGGCAAACATGCTCTCCACCCAAAACGTACTGATGCCACGGCTGCGGGCAAAAGCCGAATTGATGGAAAGCACGAGCAGCCGGTTAAAGAGCACCGCCCAGCCAACTAATACCAGCAGTACCACAAAGACAAGTGCCTGCAAATCCTCCACTGTAATACTGAGCACATCACCAATCAGGAAAGAGGAAAACTTGTTAAAGCCGCCGCCCCGGCTCATGATCATCAAGCCCAGGGCAATGGCCGTTGACGAAAACACACCGATAATGGTATCGGTCGAAGCCGTACTCTTGTTCTTGATATAGGTGATAAACACCGCAAAGGCAATTGAAAAGACAATCAACGACAATAACGGCGATACCGCCCCCAGCAGCACGCCTATGGCAATACCGGTAAACGCCCCATGTCCCAAAGAATCCGAGAAAAAGGCCATGCGGTTGGAAACCACCATCGTACTGAGCAGGCCGAAAAGCGGCGTAATGCAGAGGATAGCCAAAAAGGCGTGTTTCATAAACGTGTAATGCGCCCAATCAAAGGGCAGCAGGATATCGAGCAGGATGTAAAGTTCATTCATCAGGCATTACCTCCCTGCGTTTCTTCCTGGCTTTCCCCCGTCAGCAGGCCGAATATCTGCCTTGTCCGCTTATCGGCAAAGACTTCTTCCGGGGTGCCGCTGGTTACTACCGCCTTATTCAGCAGGACCACCTGATCTGCATGGCGGGCAACCATGTTCAAATCATGGGAAATCAGCAGAATGGACATATCCTCCTGCTCCCGCAAATCCGCCAAAATCTCATAAAAGAGCTCCAGCCCATTTTGGTCAACGCCTGATACCGGTTCATCCAAAAGCAGTAAATCCGGCAAAGGTTCTAACGCAAGCGCCAATAACACACGCTGCAATTCACCGCCCGATAAAGCCCCCAGGCGCCGGTCAATCAAGTGTTCGGCATGAACCCTGGCAAGATTCTTCAGAATGCGGGGCCGCATTTTCCGGCCGGAAGTCAACCATACCGGCTTTTCGGTCAGACAGGCCAAAAAGATATCCATCACGCTGATGGGCGCGCTGACATCAAAGCGAAGGTACTGCGGAACATAGCCGATAATCGGCTGTCCCTTGCGCCGCCCGTCAGCCGCCGTATACTGCAGGCTGCCCGTGTGCGCAACCTCACCCAAAATGGCTTTTAAGAGCGTGCTCTTGCCCGCCCCATTGGGGCCAATCAGCGCCGTCAGCTGTCCGCAATGCAAATGCAGGTTCACATCTTCAAAAATGGTCAGATTGCCAATTTTGACACGAAAATCTTCGATTTTTGTACAACACAATTTGGCACAATCACTACAGGATGATGCCCTATGGTGCATAATATTCTTAAACAATATTCCCGCTCCATATCCAAACGATTCTTATTCCTTGGCAAAAAGTGCCTTGGCAAAGTCTTCCGCCACAAAGGGACGCAAATCCTCAATGCCCTCGCCTACGCCAATCCATTTGACCGGCATGGAAAGCTGGCTCTTGATGCCAATGACCACGCCGCCTTTGGCCGTGCCGTCCAATTTTGTCAGCACCACGCCGGAAATCGGTGCTGCCTTGGTGAAGAGTTCCGCCTGACTGATGGCATTCTGTCCCGTGGTGGCATCGAGCACCAGCAGGGTTTCATGGGGCGCACCGGGGATTTCGCGGCCAATGACACGGTTGATTTTCTCCAGTTCCTGCATAAGGTTGGACTTGTTCTGCAGGCGGCCGGCGGTATCGATAAGCAGAATATCAATTTTGCGGGCCACGGCCGCTTTTACAGCATCATAAGCTACGGCCGCGGGGTCAGAACCCTCCTCGTGCTTGATAAACTGTGCGCCGCTGCGCTGCGCCCAGACTTCGAGCTGGTCAATTGCTGCCGCGCGGAAGGTATCCGCCGCCGCCAGCATAACCGTCTTGCCCTGTGCCTTGTAATAGGCAGCCAGCTTGCCAATGGTCGTGGTCTTGCCTGCGCCATTTACGCCGATAACCAGATGCACCGTCGGGCCATTTTCCGCCGTGCGGGTGGTATCCTCACCGGCATTCAGGATTTCGGCGATTTCCTTTTCCAAAAAGGGCTTCAAATCTTCCGGACTGTTGATTTCCTTTTTCTTAATGCCCTTGCGCACAGCCGTCATGAGCTTTTCCGTGGTCTGCACGCCCACATCGGCCATAATCAGCGTTTCCTCGAGTTCATCGAGGAACTCATCATCAATATCGGCATAACCGATAACCAACTTTTCAATCTTATTGGTCAGATTTTCGCGGGTCTTGTTCAGACCCTTTTTCAATTTGTCAAAAAATCCCATGTTCTACTACTCCTCAATTTCGTCTAGTTTTACAGATAATATCTTCGATACACCAGCGTCTTCAATCGTGACGCCGTATAAAGTATCCACAGCCTCCATCGTGCCTTTGCGATGGGTAACCACAATAAACTGGGTGTTATCAGCAAATTCCTTCAGGAAGGAACCAAAGCGCACCACATTGGCCTCATCCAGCGGCGCATCAATTTCATCCAGTACCGAGAACGGCGACGGACGATAGCGCAGGAAGGAAAAAAGCAGGGCGATAACCGTAAGCGCCCTCTCACCGCCGGACAACGCCGAGAGGTTCTGCCGTTTCTTCTGCGGCAGAGTCACGAGGATATCCACACCGGAGTTAAGCACATCCTCTTCGTCCAGTAGTTTCAATTCCGCCTTGCCGCCGCCAAAGAGGCGAATAAAGATATCGGCAAAATACACCTGAATCTGCGCAAAAGCCTCCTTGAACTGCTTGGTCATGGCCTCGTCCATATCCGCTAAGATGCGCTCCAAATCCTCCTTGGCCGTGGTCAAATCGCCTGCCTGCTTAGCCATAAAATCGTGGCGTTTGGAAAGTTCCTCGTATTCTTCCAGCGCGTTTGGGTTTACCGGCCCCAGTTCTTTTAACTTGCGCTCCAGACTCTGCATCTGACTGCGGATTTCAGCTGGTTCGCCTTCCATGGCCTCTTCAGCCGCCCGCTCCGGTGTCAGCCCGTAATCGGCCAGAATCTCCTCCTGCAGCTGTTCCAAATGCATCTGCAGCTTGTTATCCGTCAATTCATGTTTTTGAATCGTTTCCTGCAGGCGGTTGCGCTTTTGGGCGGCCTCATGGGCTTTCTTATCCGCCACCTGGCTGGCCTCCAACTTGTCCATGCGCTCTTTATAAATATCACCATGCTTGACCTGACCTTCGTCATAGACATCCTGCCAGGCCCGCTGCTGGCCCTCCAGCACCTTCAGCCGGTCCACGCTGTCGGCCAGGCTGCTGTCCAAATCCCGTTCTTCCCGTTCATTGTCCCGCAGGGCGTTTTCACTATTGGCTTTAGCCTGCTGACGAAGTTCCAAAAACTGCCGGTTGCCCATAGCCTCCTGTTCCAAGGTTGCCCGCTTGACTTCCCGTTCATGGATAAACTGCGCCAAGGCATCAGCATCCTGCTCGATATCGGCCATAGCACTGTGAATGCGTTCTTCTTCCTGTGCCAGTTCCTTGTACTTTGCCTCCGCAGCAGTTGCGGCCCGTTTGGCAAAGATTTTTTTCTCCTGCAGCTTGGCAAAGGATTTCTCCATCGCCGCCATCGCCTGTTCCAAATCGGCAATCAAACGGTTTTGCTCGGTCAGGTTCTCCGCCAAACGCTCCAAATTGGTACTTAGCTCTGCTCGGCGAATATGGGCCGCCTGTAAAGTGTGCTGCAATTCCTGCTGCTTGGCCTCAGCCTCTGCTACAGCCTTTTCCCTGTCCTGTCGGCTGCTGGTCAGCTCCTGTTGTTTGGCGGTAAGCTTACCCAGTTTCGCCTTCAATTCATCAATTTCGCCGCTGCGGTTCAAAAAGCTTGCCTCCGCATGCTGACGGCTGCCACCGGATAATGAGCCGCCCGGATTTAAGAGTTCACCAGACAAGGTGACAATCCGCAGGCGCTGTTCATGATTTTTGGCAATCTGTAATGCATTGTCGAGGGTATCGACAACCAGCGTTCTCGACAGGAGAAAATCCACAGCCTTTTGGTACTGGTTGTCAACCTTGACCAAGCCATTAGCCCAGCCGATAACACCATCGGCGCGGCCCTCCTTAATGCTCTGCGGCTGGCGAACCACCAAAGTAGACAAGGGCAAGAACGTAACACGTCCCTGCCGCTCCCGCTTCAAGTAAGCAATAGCGGCTTTAGCCGTATCCGTATCCTTAGTGACCACATTCTGCAGATTGCCACCCAAGGCCACTTCAATCGCCGTAATGTAATCCTTCGGTACATCAATGAGTTCCGCCACGGCACCAGCCACGCCGCTGCGCCAGCCTTCCTGCACCTTGAGCACCGCCTTGACCGCCTTGCCGAAGCCCTCATAAGCCTGCTGCATCTTCTGCAGGAATTGCAGTTTGCTCTCCCCACTCTTTAACTGTTGGATACAGTCGTTTAACTGGCGGACTGCCTGCTGCTGTGCACTTACCGCAGCCGTTTTTTCCTCAGCCGCCGCCTGGCTTTGCGCCTGCAGCTGTTGAATCTTGTCTTTCTCTTGCTGTAACCGAGCTGCAAGTTTATCCTGCAAATCCTCTAATTCAGCCAATTTATCCTTGGCCTGTTCAAGCTCTCTTTCGCGGTCTTCCTGACCATCCGTACCGTTTTGCAAATCCCGCTCCGCCAGAGCATATTCCTGCTGTTTGGCATTCCAGATGGTTTGCTGTTCCTCGCGTTGCTTTTGCAAAGCACGAGCCTTGTCTTCTTCTTCGTGAATCCGCTTGGCTAGTTTCTTTTCCTTTGCCCGCTCCGTCTGCAGCAGTTCGTCCAATAACGCTAAATCCTGCTTATGGTGACTGGCCTGTTCTGTAAGGCGGGCAATGTCGGCCACAGCCTTAGCAATCTCATGGTTGAGTTCCTGCCGCCGGTCCAAAATCTTTTGGCGGGCACCATCGCTCTGGTCCTGGCGCTCGTGCAGTTTCGCCAGTTCCTGCGCCGCGCCTTCCATCTTTTGCCGCAGGTTCTCATTTTTTTCCGCCTGCTCCTGCAAGGCCCGCTCCAAATCAATGATTTCCTTATTGAGCCGCTCTTTCTCTGCTGCCACCGCCTGCACCAGCGTATCGGCCCCCACGGCCTCATCGCGCAAAGCAGCCAGCTTTTCATCGTTTTCCTGCTTCTTGGCTGCTTCCTGCGCATAATCATTAGCCAGTTTGCTGAGCTTACAGCGCCGGAATTCTTCCTGCAGGCCATTGTAAATCCGCGTCTTTTCCGCATGACGGGCCAACGGTTCGAGCTGATTTTCAATCTCGTGGATAATATCCTGTACACGCACGAGGTTGTTTTCCGTATCCGTAAGCTTTCTAACCGATTCGCGCTTGCGGTTGCGGTACTTCGTAATCCCCGCCGTTTCCTCAAAGAAGGCCCTGCGGTCTTCAGGACGGCTGTTTAAGATATCGTCAATGCGATTCTGACCGATAATGCTCATGCCGTCATGGCCGATACCCGTATCCGCAAAGAGATTATAGATATCCTTCAAGCGGCAACGGGAACGGTTGATGTAAAACTCACTTTCCCCACTGCGATAAAGGCGGCGGGTCACGACCACTTCACGGAAGTCCACCGGCAGGGTGCCATCATTGGCAAAGAACAGGGAAACCTCGGCCACGCCCAAAGCCTTGCGGGACGCCGAACCGGTGAAAATAATGTCCTCCGCCTTGGTACCGCGCAGGTTGCGGACATTCTGCTCCCCGAGCACCCAGCGGATAGCATCAGTGATGTTGCTCTTGCCGCTGCCGTTTGGCCCCACAATGGCAGTTATTCCCTGGTCAAAATCTATGGTTATCTTATCTGCAAAGGACTTAAATCCATAAGCCTCCAAGCGTTTTAACTGCAAAATTTTACACCTCATTCACGATTCACACATATCATATATCATAACATATTTACGCCCTTTGCGAAACCGTGTATAATAGATGGCAGATATATCTGAATTTTCATCTATGCAGAGGAGGATAGCGTATGAATCCCAACACCTTGTTCAACATTTCCTATGGACTTTACGTCCTCACCGCCAATCTGGATGGCAAGGACAACGGCTGCATCATCAATACCGTAACGCAAGTGGCCATTGACCCCAATCAAATCTCCATTGCCGTCAACAAAAAGAATCATACCCGCGACATGATTGCCGCCAGCAAAAAATTCACCGCCTCCATCATCAGCCAGGATGCAACTTTTGAGCTGTTCAAGCGCTTTGGCTTCCAGTCGGGACGCGATGTAGATAAATTTGCCGGCTTCACCGCCACACAACGGGCAGCCAGCGGGGCACTGATTATCAACGAAGGAACCAATGGCTATATCTCCGGCTATGTCACACAGGAAATCGATCTGGGTACGCACAGTCTCTTTATCGCCAGCGTCACCGATATGGACATTCTAAGCAGTACTCCCTCTGCAACCTATACTTACTATCACCAGAACATCAAACCAAAACCACAGGCGCCAGCCCCCAGCAAAACCGGAAAAACCATTTGGCGCTGCAAGATTTGCGGCTACGAATACGAAGGCGATGAACTCCCCGCCGATTTCATCTGCCCCCTCTGTAAACATCCGGCATCGGATTTTGAAAAAGTGAATTAATCTGTTATGACAAAAAACCTTCTGTTGTGAGCAGAAGGCAAACATGATATACTGTTACTGGTGCTACCTAAACGGTCGGCGGTTGCCCTTCTCCGAAGGGACTGTGCCCCTTCGATGACATAGAAATCCCACAGGGAAATATGTACTGAGGGGGAATGCTTATGGCATTAGAGTTTGCCATGGCCTTATTGGCCTTTGGCATCGCCTGCTTTAGCCTCGGCTATACGCTTGGCAAAGACTTGAATAAACAGAAATAACCGCCCAGCCTGAGAAACTTAGCGGTTATTCTATAACTACTTATCTTGGGGCAACCGTCAACCGGCAGCACCTTTTTATGTTTCTATACTATCATATTTATCTGAAAAAATCAATATATGAGAGAAGACGGCGCATAGTATTGCGCCGTCTTCTCTCATAGGGTTTAACTTTATATACGCTATAGAAACATCCGGTGTTAGCAAAATTAGAATTCTTCACTCTTGCTGGCGATTTTTTCCTGAACATATTTAATGAAATCGTCAACCTTCATCACTTCGCTGTCCTTCACGCCACGTTTGCGGACAGCTGCCGTACCGTCAGCCATTTCCTGGTCGCCGACAACCAGCGTGTACGGCGTCTTCTTTACCTGGCTTTCACGGATTTTGTAGCCCGTCTTTTCGTTGCGGTCATCCACTTCAACACGCAGGCCGAGGTCAAACATTTTCTTCTTGAGCTCATAAGCATAATCGGCATGTTTGTCCGTAATCGGCAGGATGCGTACTTGTACCGGAGCCAGCCACGTTGGGAATGCACCGGCATAATTTTCAATCAGGATACCGATAAAGCGTTCAATGGAGCCGTAAACCACGCGATGCAGCATAACCGGACGATGCTTTTCGCCATCTTCGCCTACATAAGTCAGGTCGAATTTTTCCGGCATCAGCATATCGAGCTGAATCGTACCGCACTGCCACGTACGGCCGATGGAATCACGCAGATGGAAGTCAATCTTCGGGCCGTAGAACGCGCCGTCACCTTCGTTGATGACATACTTGAGGCCGCGGTGTTCCAAAGCATTGCGCAGGGCATTCGTAGCATTTTCCCAAATTTCGTCAGAACCCATGGAATCCTCCGGACGCGTGGAGAGTTCTGCCGTGTACTTCAGACCAAACGTGCTGTACACTTCATCGAAGAGGTCAATCGTGTGCTGGATTTCGTCCTCAATCTGTGCCGGCGTGATGAAGAGATGCGCATCGTCCTGCGTGAAGTTGCGGACACGGAACAGACCGTGGAGCGCACCGGAGAGCTCATGACGGTGTACAAGGCCAAGCTCGCCCATACGCAGCGGCAGGTCACGATAGCTGTGCTGATGGGATTTATACACCAGCATACCACCCGGGCAGTTCATGGGTTTTACGGCATAATCTTCATCGTCAATCTTCGTGAAGTACATGTTTTCTTTGTAATGATCCCAATGACCGGAAGTCTCCCAAAGCTTGCGGTTCATAATCATCGGCGTCTTGATTTCCTGATAGCCATAACGGCGATGTACTTCACGCCAGTAGTTGATGAGTTCATTGCGGACAACCATGCCGTTCGGATGGAAGAACGGGAAGCCCGGACCTTCTTCGTGCAGGCTGAACAGGTCAAGTTCCTTGCCCAGTTTGCGGTGGTCGCGCTTCGCTGCTTCTTCGAGCATGTGCAGGTATTCATCAAGGTCAGCCTGTTTTTCAAAAGCCGTGCCATAGATGCGCTGCAACATCTTGTTCTTCTCGCTGCCACGCCAGTAAGCACCAGCTACACTCTGCAGCTTGAGCGCCTTAACCTTGCCCGTGGATAATACATGGGGGCCGGCGCAGAGATCGGTGAATTCGCCCTGCGTATAGAGCGTAATCAGCGCATCTTCCGGCAGGTCGTTGATAAGTTCCACCTTGTAGCTTTCGCCCATTTCCTCAAACATCTTGAGGGCATCGGCACGGCTGACCTCTTTGCGTTCGAGCTTGAGGTTTTCCTTGACGATTTTCTTCATTTCCTTTTCGATATCCTTGAGGTCAGCTTCGCTGAGCTGGCGGTCCATATCGATATCGTAGTAGAAACCATTGTCAATAGCCGGGCCAATAGCCAGTTTTACATTTTCTTCCTTGTAGAGACGTTTTACAGCCTGTGCCAGAATATGGGATGCCGTGTGACGCAGTGCCCAACGGCCGTCTGCTTCTTCAAACGTCAGAAATTCTACAGCGCAGTCCTTATCGAGAACCGTCGTGAGGTCTTTCGTTTCGCCATCAATCTTCGCAGCCAAAACTTTCTTAGCCAGGCTGTTGCTGACCTGTTTTACAAAATCCAAAACGCTGACGCCCGCTTCTACTTCGCGAACAGAACCGTCTTTCAACGTAATCTTTAACATACAATTCCCTCCTAAAATCAAAAAAGCTCCGTCCCTAAATAGGGACGAAGCTATAGCATCGTGGTTCCACCCTGATTGCCGCCAAAATCAGCGGCCACTCAAGCTCTCGTAACGTAAGAGTACCCGTCCAGCAATACTAGCCAAAAGCGTTCCTGCCGGCAGCTCCAAAGTGGTAATCGCAACAACTAGCCCGAAACCATTTCACCAAACAGATTCCTCTCTAAGAGCCGTTCCCTTGCCATCGTGTCTTTGTCTTTGCCTTTAACTGATAGGCCTATTATAGGCTTCTCCCTGCCCGCTGTCAAGAAGAAAAATCAATTTGTATCAAATTTATGTGCAGCATCTTCGAGCAAAGCATCGCGGCGCTGCTTACTGGCAGCAAAGTAATCGTGAATGGTCTGTCTGTCCTGATTTTCGCAGGCGGTAATCACCGTGCCGATAATCTCCTGCAAGGTTTTGAGATTTGCCGCAATGGCCTTGCCATTGGTCATACAGATATCCGCCCACATATCCGCATTGGATGATGCGATACGGGTGGTATCCTTAAAGCCACCGCCAATAAGCTTGATGCAGGATTCCATATCCCCGCCGGACTGGTTGAGGAGTGTTACGAGCGCTGCCGCCGCCACATGGGGCACATGGCTGATAACGGAAGCACAGCGGTCATGCTTGGCAATATCGAGCGTCGTAAAATTTGCACCGGTATGCTGCAACACGCTCATGAGTTTATCATGCGCTTCCTGCGGTGCACCTGTATCCTCTACAATCACATAAGCCTTGCCAACAAACAAGTCTTTTTTCGCCGCCGTCACACCGCTCTTTTCCCGTCCCGTCATGGGATGGCCGGCGATATAGTAGATATCCGGCGGCAGAATCTTTTGCAGATGCTCCCAGATATACTGCTTGGTACTGCCCGCATCGGTGATAATGGCGCCCTTTTTAAGATAGGGCAAAATCTTTTCCACCATGGGCACAATCTGCAAAACCGGCGGACTTAAAAAGACGATATCGGCGTTACCTACCACTTTGGCAATATCGTTCGTGGCCAAATCCACCGCCCCTAGCTCCATGGCTTTATCCATGGAGGCTTGCGTACGGCATAGACCGGTGATGTAGATATCGTCGCCCAGTTTATCTTTGAGGCAAAGCCCCAGAGAACCGCCGATAAGACCTACACCGATTATGGCCAGCGTTAATTTCTCCTGTTTCATATTACACCGTGCGCTCCATGACTTCCGCAATCCTGCCCAGTTCATCCATCAGCAGGTTAAAATTCTTCGGCGTCAAACTCTGGTCACCATCGGAAAGTGCCACTTCCGGATGCGGATGCACTTCGATGATAAGGCCATCACAGCCGGCAGCCACGGCCGCTCTGGCCATGGGCTTCACCATCTGCCAGCGGCCCGTGCCATGGCTCGGGTCAACGATGATGGGCAGGTGGGAAAGTTCCTTGACCGCTGCTACCGCACTAAGGTCAAGCGTGTTGCGGGTAAAAGTTTCATAAGTACGGATACCGCGCTCGCAGAGAATGACCTGCTCATTGCCGCCCGCCATAATGTACTCGGCAGCATTGAGCCATTCGCTGATGGTAGCGGACAGGCCGCGCTTGAGCATAACCGGCTTATTGGCCTTGCCCAAAGCCTTCAAGAGCTGGAAGTTCTGCATGTTGCGGGCGCCGACCTGATAGAGGTCGGCATATTTACCCACCAGTTCCAAATCGTCCTTGTCCACGATTTCCGTAACAACTTTGAGGCCTTCTTCGTCTGCTACTTGACGCAGCATCTTGAGGCCGTCTTCAGCAAGTCCCTGAAAATCATAGGGGCTGGTGCGGGGCTTGAAGGCACCGCCGCGCAGGAACTGCGCACCGCCTGCCTTTACTGCCTTAGCAGCTTCCCGAAGCTGTTCAATGCTTTCCACCGAACATGGCCCTGCCATAACCACAATCTGCTTGCCGCCGACTTTCACGCCGTCCACATCCACAATGGTATCTTCCGGGTGAAAATTACGGCTGACCAATTTATATTTTTCCGTGATGCGGACAGTCTTTTCCACGCCCTCCATCATATTCATTTCCAAATTTGCGATTTTCTTCTGATCGCCGATTACACCTACGATTGTTACTTCCTCGCCTTCCGATATATGGGTTCTAAGTCCAGCGGATTCCACTTTTTTGATGACTTTTTCTAAATTTTCTTTTGTCGCACTGGGGCTCATTACGATAATCATGTTCATTCCTCCATAATAACATAATCAAGTCAAAGTTCAAATAGAAAAAGCCCGCCCCCTCACAGGGACGAGCTGTTATACCCGTGGTACCACCCTGCTTGCTGATGCAAGCCTCTCTATTCGGATACATACATATCCTAGCCTATGATAACGGTGGCATTCCGGCGCGGCCTACTAATCTGTACATCAGCTGTTCAACCGGCTGCTCAGGAGTGTATTTCAAAGGTTCCATCTGCGACGTTACACCAGCCCGCCGCTCTCTGTAAAACTTCTGCCTCTTACTTCTCTCCGTCTTTGCATTTATTCTCGTTGTTTGATACTATATCAGTTTATCCGCATAATGTCAACTACCAAATGTAAAAATGTACAGTTTTTCCACCACAGAAAAACTTTTATTTCAAACTTTTACCATAGCGATTTCATCACAGTTGGGGAACTTAGGGCAGTCAATGCATTCCTTCCACACCTTATGCGGCAGTTCTTCTTTATTGATGACCACAAAGCCTAAGGACTTGAAAAACTCCGGCTGATAGGTCAGCGTGAAATATTTTTCAATTCCCAACTGTTCACCATCTTCCAGCAGACGTTTGACGATTTCGGCACCAATGCCACGGCGGCGCTTGTCCGGTGATACCGCCATAGTCCGCACTTCGGCCAGTTTGTCCCAAATCACATGCAGACCGCCGACACCGGCCAATGTTCCATCATCATCAATGGCTACCACCATATCCCGCAAGGTTTCATACAAGGTATTACGCGAACGCGCCAGCATTACACCCTGCTCTGCGTAATCAGCCACCAACTCATATATTGCTTCCACATCAGCAAAAGTTGCTTTTCGATAAATCATGCTCTCATCTCACTTCTATGCTCATGCCAGCGGTTCACAACTTGGACATACTTCTGCCAGAGGACACGCATTGCATAACGGCTTGCGCGCCTTGCAGACATTCCGCCCATGCCAAATAAGCCAATGATGGGCCGCTGACCATTTATCTTTTGGGATTGCCTTCATAAGTCCCTGTTCCACAGCCAGTGGCGTATCACCTACAGCCAGTTTTAGACGATTGCTTACACGAAACACATGCGTATCCACCGCAATCGCCGGGACATCAAAGCCCACACTCATGACCACATTGGCGGTCTTGCGCCCCACACCGGGAAGTTCCTGCAGTTTTTCAAAATCTGCGGGAACTTCACCGCCATACGCCTCGCAGAGGATCTGACAGGTTGCCATAATGTTCTTAGCCTTGTTGCGAAACAATCCGCAGTCACGAATTTCCTCTTCTAAAGACGCCAGCCCCAGAGAGAGGATTTCCTCTGGGGTGGCCGCTTTCTGAAACAACCGGGCCGTAGTCACATTCACGCGCTTATCGGTACATTGGGCCGACAGGATTACCGCAATCAAGAGTTCAAAGGGGTTGCGAAATATCAAGGCTGGCTTTGTATCTTTATAGACTTCCCCTAAAATGCGTATCTGTTCTTCCTTAATCTTCTTCGTAACACGCATAATATTCTCCTAAATATAAACCTTCCCCAAAGGGGAAGGCATAATCTATTAGTTTGTCAAACTCCGAATTGGAGCCGGAATCCGGCCGCCGCGGGCAATGAATGCCGCAGAGCTGTACTGATTGCGCACAGGCACAATGGGACAGTACCCCAGAAGGCCACCGAATTCCACCATGTCGCCCACCTTCTTGCCCGGAACCGGAATAACACGGACAGCCGTGGTCTTGTTGTTAATCATACCGATGGCTGCTTCGTCCGCAATAATGCCAGAAATCGTAGCCGCGCTCGTATCGCCCTCAATGGCAATCATATCAAGACCAACGGAGCAGACACAGGTCATGGCTTCGAGTTTTTCCAAGGACAGGCTGCCGGTCTTAATGGCATTAATCATGCCTTCGTCCTCACTTACCGGAATGAACGCACCGGACAGGCCGCCAACATGGGAAGAAGCCATCAGTCCGCCCTTTTTCACGGCATCGTTGAGGAGCGCCAGTGCCGCTGTCGTACCTGGAGCACCGCAGCTCTCAATCCCCATTTCTTCAATGATACGCGCCACGCTGTCACCCACTGCCGGCGTCGGTGCCAGAGACAGGTCTATGATACCAAAGGGCACCCCCAGACGCTTGGACGCTTCACGAGCAACCAACTGGCCTACGCGGGTAATCTTAAACGCCGTCTTTTTGATGGTTTCGGCAACTTCGGTAAAATCTGCGCCTTTCTTGGCTTCTAGCGCATGCTTTACCACGCCTGGGCCGCTGACACCGACGCTGACCACCTTATCCGCTTCGCTGACACCATGGAATGCGCCCGCCATAAAGGGATTATCTCCAGGAGCATTGCAGAATACAACCAACTTGGCACAGCCCAAAGCATCATTATCACGGGTAAGTTCCGCCGTACGCTTGATGACCTCGCCCATTTCGCGAACACAATCCATATTGATACCGGTTTTCGTCGAACCAAGATTTACGGATGAACAAACCACATCCGTCGTTGCTAATGCCTGCGGAATGGAGTTAATCAAAATGCGATCACCATTGGTAAAACCTTTTTCGACCAATGCCGAAAAACCACCAATAAAATTCACACCGATTTCCTTGGCAGCTCGATCCATAGCCTCAGCCACCGGCACATAGGTATCCGTCTTGCAGGCATCAGCGGCAATGGCAATCGGCGTTACCGATACACGCTTATGAATGATGGGAATACCGTACTCCGCTTCGATATCCTCACCAGTCTTCACGAGAAATTCTGCGGATTTCGTAATTTTGTCGTATACATTACGGCAGAACTGTTCCATATTGGGGTGAGCACAATCCCGCAGGGAAATCCCCATGGTAATGGTACGCACATCCAATTTGTTCTCCGTAATCATCTCATTTGTTTCAATGATATCGTCTATGCTAATCAAGAATATATCCTCCTAGAAGTCAACGTCACATCAGATATTATGCATTACATTGAAGATATCGGCATGCTGTGCCTTGATATCCACATTGATTTCCTGACCGCTTTCCTTGAGTTTCTTCTGCAAATCCACCAGCTTAATCTTGCTGCTGCTGATTTCCGCAATCAGAATCATGTTGAAATAGCCGTCAAGGATATTCTGATTGATAGACAAAATGTTGACATTGTTCTCGGCCAAAATCTGGCTAACCATGGCGATAATGCCTACACGGTCTTTGCCTACGACTGTTACTACAAGTTTCATTTACACATTTCTCCTTACAATTCCAAATTTACCTGCACATTGTGTAAACATAGAACAATGTGTCAACACAAAGTAGCTTATTAACCACACAATCATTATACCAATGTATGCATAAAAAACCAATAGTTCATAAAAAAAACTTTCTGCCTGTTTGTGATAATTTACACCATACCTAAATTGTATACATTTTACAATAATCTCTATCTATCATTCCAATTAGTTATAGATTGAGAAAAAAATCACATTTTACATTGACAAAGCCATAATTAGCACCTATACTATGCTTGTGATGTTAATGATTTTATAGCTCCAAAAACCTAGTATTTACGCCATGTATGGCGGCTTTATTCTATTGTTTTTTCAGCTTATCACGAATTAATACGCATAACTTATAATTATGCGTTAATAATTTAGAGGAGAGTGTTAGTTATGGCAAAGAAACCTGTCAAAATCATGGAAACCGTACTGCGTGACGGCCATCAGTCTCTGTGTGCTACTCGTATGCGCATCGAGGATATGCTCCCACAGCTCAAAGCTTTGGATTCCGTAGGCTACAAGGCTTTGGAAGCATGGGGCGGAGCTACCTTCGATACTTGCCTGCGTTTCTTGGGTGAGGACCCTTGGGAACGTTTGGATACCTTAAAGGCTAACCTCAATACACCGATTCAGATGTTGCTCCGTGGTCAGAATCTGCTTGGCTATAACCACTACTCCAATGACGTCGTTGAAAAATTTGTCCGTCATGCATCTGCTCATGGCGTTGGTGTATTCCGTATCTTCGATGCCCTCAACGATGTGCGCAACCTGAAAGTGGCTATTGAAGCTGCATTGGCTTGCCCGGAAAAACCGGAAGTACAGGGCTGTCTCGTATATACCATCAGCCCGGTGCATACCAACGAAAAGTTCGTTGAGCTGGCTAAGGAACTTCAGGACATGGGCTGCAACTCCGTCTGCATCAAGGATATGTCCGGCCTCTTGAAGCCCTATGTTGCTGAAGATTTGGTTAAGAAACTGAAAGCTGCTTTGGATATTCCTGTCGAACTGCATACGCACTGCACCTCCGGTTTTGGTCATGCTACCTATCTCAAAGCCGTTGAAGCTGGTGTCGATATCATTGATACGGCTTTGGCACCCTTCTCCTCGGATACGTCTCAGCCCTGCACGGAAACCATGGTTCGTGCGCTTGAAGGCACGCCATACGACACGGGCATTGACGTACAGAAACTCACGCCGATTTCCAAGCACTTCCTCGAAGTCAAGAAACGCGTAATCAACGAATTCAACCTCAAAGGTTATTTCGATATCAACCCCAACGTACTGGACTTCCAGATTCCGGGCGGTATGCTCTCTAATCTGGCCAACCAGCTCAAAGAAGCCGGCATGGAAGACAAATATCAGGAACTGCTGGACGAAATGCCGCGCGTGCGCAAAGATCTTGGCTATCCTCCTCTCGTTACCCCGTCTTCCCAGATTGTGGGCACCATGGCTACCTTCAATGTCATGAGCGGCGAACGCTATAAGATGGTACCGAAAGAATTCAAGGATTTGGCTCGTGGTAAGTTCGGCCGTACGCCGGTTGCTATCGACAGAGACTTCCTTACCAAGACACTGGGCATTGCTCCGGAAGACATCATCGAAGATTGCTCTGTAGAAGATGCAAAGGCCAAGACGTTTGCTGAATTCGAAGCAGAACTCAAGGAAAAAGGCTTCCTCAATCCTTCTGAAGAAGATGTTCTCTCCTATGCTCTGTTCCCGCAGGTTGCTGAAGAATTCTTCCAGAAACACTATCAGAAAGTTACGGCTTACAAACGTTCCTAAACTGAACACCCACCTGTATATCACTAAGTCAAAGATGACTGCGCTTCGCTGTGCGCAGTCATCTTTTTCTTGCATTTACCTATTGATTTGTTATAGAAACATGATATAATATACCCAAAAGTTATATTGAGAACAATTCTATTGGAGGTTTATATGGCTACAATCAACGACAATTATCTGAAACTCCCCGGCAGTTATCTCTTTGCGGAAATCGCCCGCCGGGTAGCAGCCTTTAAGGAAGCTAATCCCGAAGCAGACATCATCCGTCTGGGCATTGGTGATGTTACCCAGCCCCTGCCCCCTGCCTGCATCGAAGCTATGCATAAGGCTGTCGATGAACTGGCAAATGCCGATACCTTCCGCGGCTATGGTCCGGAACAGGGTTACAGTTTCCTCACGGATGCCATTATCGAACACAACTACAAAGCCCGGGGTATTGAAATTGCAAGCGATGAAATCTTCATCAGCGATGGCTCCAAGAGCGACTGCGGCAATATTCAGGAAATCTTTGGTACGGATAATCATGTAGCCATTACCGACCCGGTATATCCGGTATATTTAGACACCAATGTTATGGCAGGGCGTACCGGCACATTAAATGAAGATGGTCACTTTGCCGGCGTTACCTATCTGCCCTGTGATGCCAGCAACGATTTTGCTCCGGCACTGCCTAAAGAGCGTGTAGATATGATTTACCTCTGCTGCCCCAACAACCCCACGGGCACTACCCTTTCCCGCGCAGAACTGAAGAAATGGGTGGATTATGCCCGTGAAAATGAATCGGTAATTCTGTTTGACGCGGCTTATGCTGCCTATATCACCGAAGACGATGTTCCCCGCTCCATCTATGAAATCGAAGGAGCAAAAGACGTTGCTATTGAATTCCGTTCCTTCTCCAAAACCGCCGGCTTTACAGGTACCCGTTGTGGTTATACCATTATCCCCAAGACCGTCAAAGGCCGCGCTGCCGATGGCAGCCTTGTCGAATTCAACAAGCTTTGGAACCGCCGCCACACCACCAAATTCAACGGCACTGCATACATCGTTCAGCGAGGTGCTGCGGCCATCTACACGGAAGAAGGCCAGAAACAGGTCAAGGAAACCATTGGCTACTACATGGAAAATGCCCGCATCATCCGCGAAGGTCTGCAGGCTGCCGGCATAAAGGCTTATGGCGGTGTCAACGCGCCTTATATCTGGCTCAAAACGCCGGACAACATGCCCTCCTGGGATTTCTTCGATAAGCTCCTGACTGAAGTCCATATCGTGGGCACGCCAGGCGCCGGTTTCGGCCCCTGTGGTGAAGGTTATTTCCGTCTTACCGCCTTTGGCAACCGCGAAAATACCGTCCGCGCTGTGGAACGCATCAAGAATCAATTGCATATCTGATTTAAGCACACGAAAAAGTGGGAGCCTCAAAAGGTTCCCACTTTTTTAGCATAAATTCAACTTTAGAACTTAAACTTCTGCAGGGAGTTCTGCAGATTCTGCGCCAGATTAGCCAGGGACGAGCTGGCATCGGCAATTTCCGAAGCAGATGCCGACTGTTCTTCAGAAGCAGCAGATACGCTTTCCATTTCCGAAGCTACCATACCGCCTTTTTGCAAAATCTCCCCAGATTTTTCCTTGATATTCTGGGTATCCTGCTCAACAACATGCAGTTCTCTAGTCATTTCTTCAGCCTGTTTAGCTACGCCCAAAGCGGCATCATAAATGCTCTTAAAGGTATCGCGAAGCTGTTCAACGGATGCCGTACCTTCTTTAACAGCAGCACTGCCCTTTTGCATGGAGGAAACGGCTGCTGCGGTTTCCGACTGAATCCCGCTGATAAGACCGGTAATCTGCTTGGCAGCTTCCTGCGATGCTTCAGCCAGTTTACGCACTTCATCGGCAACAACCGCAAAACCGCGGCCATGTTCACCGGCACGAGCAGCCTCGATAGCCGCGTTAAGTGCCAGAAGGTTAGTCTGCTCCGCAATGGAAGATATCGTCTCGACAATCTGACCGATTTCCTGTGAACTCTGTCCCAGCTTATCTACGGTTTCCGCAGAGCTGTTGACAATCTGCGCTACACTGTTAATCTGGTTGACGGCCTGTTTAACTGCCTCATTGCCTTCTACAGCTGCCTTATTGCTGGTGTTCGCATGCTCGGAAACCCGATTGGCTGTCCTGCTTAGGCGTTCAATGGCCTGTACTGCGTTTTCAATGGACTCCATCGCATCATTAACATCCACCTGCTGTTCAGCTACCGCACCAGCAGCATTGGTAACGGACTGCGCAACCTGCTCCGATGCCTGTGCCGACTGATGGGAGCTGGCCGTAAGTTCTTCCGAGGATGCTGCGAGTTGTTCGGCAGTCGTGCTGGAACTGCGCATGAGCTTGTTCAGCGTCATGCGAACCTCAGCCAATTTGTCTGCCATTTCACCGAACTCATCACCGCGCACAATGGTACGGGCATGGTCGCTAAAGTCACCGCCGCGCAGACGTTCCAACGAACGCATCATCGCCTGAACAGGATTAACGACTTCGCGGGTAATCCACATCGCTACGGCAACCATAATAATCAACCCTACAAGGATCTGAATAATCATATTGCGAATAGCCGTTTCCGTATCTTCATCGTTTTGCTTATTGAGTTCTTCGGCATGGCTGTTTTCCAGTTCCGTCATCTTATTGATATGCGGCCGCATCTGATCCAGCAATTTGGCACCTTCGCGGTTATAAAGCGCCATACCTTCTTCCTGCTTGCCTGCCTGACAAAGTTTTACGACCTCGGTCATGTTTTTCTGCAAAGCTGCCCAAATGGATTTATACGCTTCTAATTCCTGCTTAACTGCATCTGTTTTCCCGGGAACAGCTTCATACTGCTTAATCCCATCTTCAACGAATTTCAGACCTTCCTGGAATTTCTTGTCTAAATTCTGCATGCGCTGTGGGTCATCCTTTACCGTAGTCATGATAATCATCATGCCCTGGGCATAGCGTGTGCCATAGCGCATATCGCTAAGATAGCCGATGGATTTCACCGAGCTGGAATTATCATCCATGTCTATCTGAGCTTTTTTTGCTGTCGAATATCCCTGATAGCCAATAATCAGCATACCGATTACAGCAAACGCTGCTAATATCAGCATTTTATAGGCCACCCGCAAATTTTTAATAAACCCCATATTTTACCCACTCCTTAAAAAAAAATATAACCCGTAAAGTAATGCCTTTTATCTTTACTTTACGGATTATATTCGTGAGCAAGAGAAAAATTCCTGCTATATTTTGTTATTTTTCATCAAGAAGTTCAATCAGCTCATCATAATCTTTCTTGAGCTGATAATATTCCTCTGCAATCTGCAGGGCGGTTAATACAGCAATTTTACGGTCATCAAAACTGCGCACAGCCCGGGACATCGCTTTCATTTTCTTATCCACAGCAGCTGCCAGTTTTTTCATCTCCTGCGGATTATCGGTTTTCAGCGGATAACTGTTGCCGTAAATCTCCACAACCACCCGTTCAGACGGCCGGTTAGTTTTTTCTTCTGCCATGCTATCACCTTATGCCCGCAGCTCAGCACCAAATTGTTTTTCCACAGCCTTGAGAATATTATTGAAGGCCGTATCTGCTTCCTCATCGGTCAGCGTCTTATCCTTGGACTGGAACTGGAGGTTAAACGCCAAGCTCTTCTTGCCCTCAGCTACATGTTCACCAGTGTACACATCAAAGAGCGTTACAGACTTGAAGTGTTTGCCGCCGTTCTTCGTGATGACCTGCTCAATCTTGCCAGCTTCGGCGTCCGTGTCCACCACAATCGCCAAGTCGCGGGAAGTTGCCGGGAACTTGGGCAGGCTGTCAAAATGGAAGTTCTTGGCCGTGTACTTCATGAGTACTTCCACATCCATCTCAAAGAGATATACCTTCTGCTTGATGCCGAAGTTTTCTGCGGCCTGCGGATGCAGTTCGCCCAGGGTGGCAATGACTTCGCGGCCCTTCTTAAAGAGTGCGGTCTTACCCGGATGCAGGGCGAAGTGTTCACCGGCTTCTACGGTGTACTTGGAAATGGAGAGGCTGCTGAGCAGTTCTTCGACCAGGCCCTTCATATCGTAGAAGTCAATCATGTCATTTGTCTGGTTCCAGCCCACGGTATTGCGGCGGCCCGTCATCAGACCAACGAGTTTTACGACTTCTTCGGGCTGTTCCGTTACGGGCAGCTGTTTTGGGAAGAATACAGGCGCTACATCAAAGAGACGCAGATCCATATTCTTGCGGGAGAAGTTGCGCACAGCGTTTTCCATGATGGAGGTCAACAGGCTCGTGCGCACGAGCGGATAATCATCCGTCAGCGGGTTCATAATGGGCACAGCCTTGCGCAGTTCGCTGTCAGCCGGCACCAGCATCTTGTCCAGCAAGTCGGTATTCGTGAAGCTGAAGGACAGTTCCTCCGTCATGCCCAGACCAACGAGGATTTCCTTAATCTTGTCGATGAAATCCTGACGCGGGCTCTGCTTACCCTGCATCACAGCACCCCAGGGCAGGGTCGGAGCAATATTGTCAAAGCCGTAGATGCGGGAGATTTCCTCGGAGAGGTCTTCCATGCAGGTGCAGTCATTGCGCCATGTGGGAACCTTGGCCACAAAGCCTTCGCCTTCCGTCTGTACGGCAAAACCCAGGCTCGTGAGGATTTCCATCATCTTGCTGGCACTGAGCTGCGTACCCAGACGGGCGTTAATCTGTTCAGCTGTATAATGGATTTCCGTCTGCTCTTTCTGCTTTGGATATACATCCACCATGCCCTGCGTTACCGTGCAGGCACCCATTTCCTGCAGAAGCTGGCAGGCACGGTCAAGAGCGCGGGGAATAGCCGTCACATCCACGCCGCGTTCAAAACGCCCCGAAGCCTCGGAGTGCAAACCGCAGGCACGGGAAGTACGGCGGATGCTGGCCCCGTTGAAGGAAGCTGCTTCGAGCACGATGGTCGTAGTCTTCTCCGTTACTTCTGATTCGAGACCGCCCATTACACCGGCAAGGCCTGCCGGCTTTTCGCTGTCGGCAATGACGAGTTCCGTGCCCTTGGCAATGCGGGAGCTATCGTCCAAAGTATGGAGGTTTTCACCTTCTTTAGCCAGGCGGGCCGTCAGGCTGTGTCCGGCAATTTCATCATAGTCATAGGCATGCATGGGCTGGCCCAGTTCCACCATGACAAAGTTGGTCACATCGACCACGTTGTTGATGGCACGGATGCCCGCGCCTTCGAGGCGCTGCTGCATCCATTCCGGAGAGGGGCCAACCTTGACATTCTTAATCACACGGGCGGCAAAACGGTCGCAGAGGTCACTTTCAATGCCAATTTTAATCATATCGGCAGCCTTGGCTTCATCATCTTCCTTAACGGAGATTTCCGGATAGTGCGGCTCATTGCCTGTGAGCACAGCGGCTTCACGCACAAGACCGACAACACTGAAGCAATCGGCACGGTTAGCCGTCAGTTCAAATTCGAGCACGACATCATCAAGGCCGAGTACATCCTTAGCGGGCACACCGACCGGCGTATCAGCAGGCAGAATGTAGATGCCGTTCTTTTCTTCTTCCGTCAGCTTGGTGAGGTCCATCTTGAGTTCTTCTGCGGAGCACAGCATACCATTGGACGGCAGGCCACGCAGCTTGCCCTTCTTGATATGGAGGCCGTTGGGCAGATGCGCACCGACCATAGCTACCGGCACAACCTGGCCTTCGGACACATTCTGCGCCCCCGTGATAATCTGAATGAGTTCCGGCTCGCCCACATTCATCTGGCAAATCTGCAGATGGTCGGAATCCGGATGAGCTTCGAGCTTTTCGATACGGCCCGTTACCACTTTATCGAGTCCTTCGTCCGCACGGATAACATTTTCCACGGGAACGCCGGACATCGTGTATTTGTCGGCCAGTTCTTCAGCCGTTTCGTTGAACTTTATATAATCGTTTAACCATTTAATGGAAACCTGCATGTTGTAACCTCCCTAATCAGAACTGCTGCAAGAAACGCACGTCATTGTCGTAGAACAGACGCAGGTCGTCAATGCCATAGGACAGCATGGCGATACGTTCCACGCCCAGACCGAAAGCAAAGCCGCTGACCACCTTCGGGTCGTAGCCACTCATTTCCAGCACATGGGGATGAACCATGCCGGCGCCCAGAATTTCGAGCCAGCCCGTGCCCTTGCAGACCTTACAGCCTTCGCCGTGGCACATCACGCAGGAGATATCCACTTCAGCAGAAGGTTCCGTGAAGGGGAAGAAGCTCGGACGGAAACGCACGCCTACATTTTCGTTGAAAATCTGATGCAGGAAGAGTTCGAGCGTCCCCTTGAGGTCAGCAAAGCTGATGCCCTTGTCGATAACCAGGCCTTCCACCTGCGTGAACATCGGCGAATGCGTCGCATCGTATTCATCACGGCGATAAACACGGCCCGGCGCAATCATGCGAATCGGCTTGTTCGGCTCGTTAGCCTGCATCGTGCGGGCCTGTACCGGCGAAGTCTGGGAACGCATGAGAATTTCGTCCGTGATGTAGAAGGAATCCTGCATGTCGCGGGCCGGATGGTCTTTCGGCAGGTTCAATGCTTCAAAGTTGAAGTAATCCCGCTCAATTTCCGGGCCTTCTTCCACGCTGAAGCCCATATGTACGAAAATATCCTTGATGCGCTGCATCGTCAGCGTCAGCGGATGCAGATGACCCTGCGGCACATTGCGGCCCGGCAGGGTAACGTCAATCTTTTCACTGGCCAGGCGTGCGGAAAGTTCTTTCGCTTTAAGCTCACCAGCCTGCACATTGATGGCTTCTTCCACTTCTGCTTTGGCTACATTGACAATCTTGCCGACTTTCGGACGTTCCTCAGCGGACAGGCTGCCCATACCACGCAGGATAGAGGTGAACTCACCCTTCTTGCCCAAATACTTCACACGGATATCATTAAGCGCCGTCATATCGCTTGCGGCTTTGACTTCAGCTACGGCAGCTGCCTTCAGCTCCGAAATCTTTTCTTCCATTTATTTACCTCCTGCCTTATGAAAAGCAAACTATAAAAGCCCTCGCCCCCGCACAACATGTGCACGAGGGGCGAAGGCTGAATTTCGCGGTACCACCCTGATTTTTCACTCGATAACTTTAACGCAGTCATACGTCCGGCATTTCCTCCGAAAGACTCCCAAGCGAACGTTCGACCTCCGGCTTTATCTCCTTCCCACCAACAGAGACTCTCTAGAAAAGCCTGCGAGATTTACTCTTCTTGTTCATCGCCACAATACATAGAATTGTAGCATAAAGCCCAGGCGAATGCAATGCAATATTCGTAAAAATATATGTCAGTCTCGCCCACCTATGCTATACTAAAACGAGCAAAACAAGGAGAAGTGATGACAATGGCACAAAAGAACGTACTAAAATACATTATTCTGGGGCTACTGGCGCATCGCGAACTGGCCGGCTATGATATCAAAAAACTCTTTGAAGAAGAATTAGGCGATTTTTGGTATTCCAACCATAGCCAGATATATCCCGAACTACGCCATATGGAAGATGACGGCTTGATCAGTTCCCGCACAGAACTTGTCGGCAAAAAACTCGAAAAAAAATTCTATCAGATTACAAAAAGCGGACAGCAACTGCTGTCCGCCTGGATGCATGAACCACTGAGCCAGCCTGTGCCAACCCGGGACGACTTTACCATGAAGCTTTACCTGTTGGATTCGGCCGCTGACCCATTGACACGCCAACTCTTTCAAGAGGAAATCGCCCGCCATGAGGAAAAATATCAATACCTCCAAGCCCGCTGGCAGCTACTATTTGCCGACGAAGAAGCACGCCAGAAACATTTTGGCCACCGCTGCATACTCCAGCAGGCCATCCTGCGGGAAAAACAGCGGCTTGACTGGCTTCGCCAGGAATTAAAGAACCTCCCAGTCCAGCAATAACCAACCCTTACTTGGTTTTCTTTGCTTCTTTATCCCAGTCTGCCGGCAAATTCTGCAGGAACTCAAAGTTATGGCAGTCCGCACATTTTGCATGGGATTGATTATGCATCTTATGGCAGTCGGAGCATACCAAATCGCCTAAATGGGAATTATGCGGATTGGCTTCGCCAAAGTCCGTTTTCGCCACGATGGCGTCAATATCACTGTGACATTTCGTGCACATTTCATTCGGGAAAGCCCGTTTGTATGGCGGGTCATCAAAATCATCCGTCACATACCAAACGGTTTCCTGGATTTTATCCTCGATGCCGTTTTCATGGCAGTCAATACAATTTACATTGGCCTGCGCATGGGCATGAGACAACAGTTCACTATTGTCGCATGCAGGCCGCGTCACCGGTGTAATCGCTCAGAATGAAAATAAGTCCTACATCAAGTTCAATGCCAAAAAAGCCGTTATTCTCTGCGCCGGCGATTATGGCCATGATGAGGAAATGTTGAACTACTACATTCCCAGTGCAAAAACCATCAACAAGATTTCTTACCCCGGCACCTTCAACACCGGTGACGGCCAGAAGATGGGCCTCTGGATTGGTGCAGACATTGACGAATGGCCGCATACAGCCATGTACTTTGACAAGGCCTTTGTCGATAATCCCAAGGAAAATCCCGATGCCCTGACCCGTCAGCCATGGCTGGGCGTCAATCTCAAAGGCGAGCGCTTCGGCAACGAGGATTTGACCTTTGGGTACCTTTCCAACCAGGTACGCCAGCAGCCCGGCCAATGCAAATGGAACATTTGGGATTCCAAATGGCCGCAGGAAGCCCCTGCTTTCCATCAGACTGCCTGCAAGGAAATGAAATTCCATCACAATCCGGAAGATGTGGAACGCTACATCAAAGAAGGCTTGGTCAAAAAAGCCGACACCATTGAAGATTTGGCCAAACAGTGCGAGCTGCCTTATGAAACCCTCAAAGCCACGATTGACCGCTACAACGAACTGGCCCGCAAAGGTGTAGATGAGGACTTCCACAAAAAGCCCCTCTTTATGACCACGATTGAAAAGGCCCCCTTCTTCGCCTGCAAGATGGGAACTTCCATGTTGGTAACGCTCGGCGGCCTGCGTATTAACGAGAACATGCAGGTTCTCGACAAAGAGAAAAACGTCATTCCCGGACTCTATGCCGCCGGCAACAACTCCGGCTCCTTCTATGGCAATGACTACCCCACCTGCATTCCCGGCAACAGCCATGGCCGTGCCCAAACCTTTGGCTATACGGCCGGCAAGAATGCCGCAAAAGAATCTGTATAAAAAAATCCCTGCTGACCGCAAAATCAGCAGGGATTTTTTTGCAAAGTTCTTAAAACATCGTTTGTGTACCATGACTGCCGTTATTCTTGTGACTGCCAAAATTCCCCACATAACCGGGCTGCAGGAGATTAAGCGCCTTTAGCACATCCCCTACCCGAATAGCCGCATAGAGATTAAAGCGGGTATCCGGATGATTGATGTCGATATCCAATAGCTGGGCAATTTTCTCACAGCGATAACGCACCGTGTTCACATGCACAAAGAGTTTTTCTGCCGTCAGCTTATAGTTGAAATTCGTATCCAGCAGCGTACGCAAGGTTATCTGTAAGCCTGCGTCACAGTCATGGTCATAGGCCAGCAGCTTATCCAAAGTCTGACGACAGAATTCCACAATTCGCGACTTTTCACAGGTAAAGAGTTCCTTGAATACGCCCATGCCGGAAAACTCCTGCACAAAGCCCTGTTCGCCTTTAATCTGCCGAAACATTAGGGCAATGCGTGCTTCCTGATAGCTGCGATGCAGCTCAGCCAGCGGATAGTCACCACCTACACCAATAGATACCGCCACCTTATAGACCTCTGAGAACAGCTGCTGCCATGTGGCAAATAATTCCTGCCTTTTTTTCAAAGAAAGCATCCCTAATTCCTGCTGAACGTAAAGTCCCGACAAAATCACCAGATAAATGCCGTTCCATTCCAAAGGATAAATGAGCTCCATCTGATGACGCTGACTGAACTGCAATAATTTAGCCCGAAAATCGGCAGGCGGAATAAGCGGCATATCTGTCCCCATATCCATTAGCATAACCGCATATTTACGGTCACGATGCACTTCAATGCCCTGTTCAGTCAGCAGGGATTCTACGCTGATGTTATGCTTGATAAAAACCCCTTCGAAAAAAGCCGCCCGCTGCTCATGCAGCCGCTTGGCAAAAGCCCTATGCCCCCGCAGATACCATTTCAGGGCCAGGCGGGCAGATTCTTGCATAGCGGAAAGCGGCGCAATGTCCTCGCTTTTTGCCTGCTGCCAAAAGATAAACAGGACACTGTCCGGCACATCATCCAAAATCACCTTAAAAACCAGCATTTGCTGATTTTTGGCATAATAATATTGATTCTCATCAAAATCCGGCATTGCTGCCAGCATATCCAGCACAGCCTGTGAGGCGATAACACCGGATTTTGGGTGATGTTCGATTCCCTGCCGTCCTGTGATAATCAGCTCTTTTCCGCCCTGTCGCTGCATTTTCTGCGCCAAAGCCCCAATGCCCTTGCCAGCCATCAATTCCAGCCAGTCAAGTGCTGCATTTTTTTCTTCCATTGTCTCTAGACCTCTCCCACAACCATAACAATCGTTTTTGTACAATCCTACAAACGAACCGGTCATTTGTCGTATTTACCATTATTCGGTACTTATTGTTGTAACACAATCCACTTTAGAATGCAATGTATTATTGATAGCCCCCGCATTCTCTGTTATACTTATTAATTGGAACTATTAAGATAAAACCTATCCAAAAAGGAGTTTTTATTCGATGCTGTTAAATCGTAAATCCGTAGAACTGCTGGCACCTGCCGGTACCTGGGATGCCCTGGTGGCCGGTGTGGAAGCTGGTGCTGATGCTTGCTACCTCGGAGGCAAGCATTTTAATATGCGCATGCACGAAGGTGATTTCAACTTTGATGATGAAATACTCAAAAAGGCCATCGCCTACACCCATGAGCATGGCGTGAAGCTTTACATCACCCTCAACAACCTGATCAGCGATGAGGAAATCCCCGCACTGCGTGAATACCTCACCTACCTTAATGAAATCCGCCCGGATGCTATTTTGGTGCAGGACTTTGCTGTCCTCGAACTCATTCACGAAATGGGCATCAAGATTCCTGTGCACACCTCCGTTATGATGAATACCCATAACGAGCACGCCATCGAAAAGCTCAAAGAATACGGCATTACCCGCGTCGTTGTGGGCCGTGAGATGACGCTCTCCGAGCTCTCCCTGTTCCGTGAGCGCACAGGCATTGAAGTGGAATACTTCATGCACGGCGATATGTGCATCAGCGAAAGCGGCCAGTGCATTCACTCCGGCGTGGTCTTTGGCCAGAGCGGCAACCGTGGCCGCTGCCTGAAACCCTGCCGCTGGGCCTATCAGCTGATTGACGAAAAGACGGGCGAAGTGCTCGACAAGGACAGCGAGGGTGCCTATAAGCTGGCGCTCAAGGACATGTGCATGTACCGCCATATCCCCCAGCTCATTCAGGCTGGCGTGTTCTCCTTCAAAATCGAAGGCCGTATGCGCCCTGCCCCCTTTATCCGCCGCATTGTCAGCACCTACCGCAAGGCCATTGATGCCTATATTGCTGACCCGATGGGCTGGCAGCCGGATGAAGAAGGCTGGAAGAGCCTGTACGAGAACCGTGCCCGCGACTTTACGACCACCTTTGCCTTCGGTTCCCCGGATAAAAAGGATATCGGCTTTGACGGCACGCGTGAACCGCGCTTCTTCAGCGATGCGGTGAAGGAAGCAGGTTTCCAGGACGAAATCCTGAAACAGGAACGCGATATTGACAAGTCAAATCCTGACCACCGTACATTAAGTGTCCGCGTAAACACCGTTGGTGCAGCCTGCGCTGTTATTGACAACGGTGCCGATATCGTCTATGTCGGCGGCGAAACCTTCCGCCCCAACAAGCCTTGGAGTCTCAAAGATTTTGCCGAAGTTATCGCCTACAACAAGGGCCGCGCCAAAATCATCATCAACACGCCGCGCACGACCATGCGCCGGGAATGCGGCGAACTGGAACAGTTCTTCACTGCTCTGAGACAGCGTGAACTCAAAGCCGACGGCATAATGGTCAGCAACCTTGGCTCGTTGAAGCTGGCCAAGCGCCTGACGGATTTGCCAGTACAGGCTGATGTGTCCTTCAACCTCTTTAACCATCTGGCCGCCAAGTTCCTTAAGGAAAATGGCCTGACCATGGGCACGGCTTCCTACGAGCTTTCGTTTGAGCAGCTGCGCGAAATCGTCGAAAGCTCCGAGCTGCCCATCGAAGTTGTTGTCCACGGCTCCTATGAGTCCATGATTTGTGACCACAATATTCCGGGCATGAGCCTGCCGTTCTTCAATGAACTCAACAATCCCGAAGTGCTCGACCGCCGCTATGCCCTGCTCGACAAGGCTGGTGAAAAGCATTCCCTGCGCGTTGACCAGTTTGGCCGCAACCATATCTACTTTGCCAAGGACCTCTGCCTCTATCCGTACCTTGCGAAGTTTAACGGCTTAGGCGCTTACCGCATTGAGGCACAGGACTATGCCCCGGAATTTGCCGGCATGGTCACCCGCATTTACCGCACAGCTTTGGATAATCTTACGGCAGGCAAAGAGGCCTTCCACGCCGACGACCTCGAAACGCTCAAAAAAGGCCCGCGCGAACTGGGGCTTGGCACCTACCGTTTCCGCCGGAGCCGCAACTCCATCTAACCTATTTATTTTTTAGGAGAGGGAAATATGGAAAGCAAAAAATTTATCGGCCCTGAGGCCATTATCGAAAAAAAGAAAAAATACATCATGCCCTGCTTAGGTCATTTCTACAAGGAACCTGCCCAAATGGTCAAAGGTTCCATGCAGTACCTCTGGGACAGCACAGGCAAGAAATATCTGGATATGTACGCAGGCGTGTCCGTTATGAACTGCGGCCACTGCAATCCGGAAATCCTCACGAAGATGAAAGCCCAGATTGATGAGCTGCAGCATGTCTGCAACATCTACCTCACAGAAAACTTCGTGAATCTTGCCGAAAAACTCGCCGAGGTTACGCCAGGCGACCTGCAGAAGTCTTTCTTCTGCTCCACGGGCTCCGAAGCTACGGAAGGTGCCTTCCTGCTGGCTTCTGTCTACACGGGCAACAGCGAAATCATCGCCCTGCGCCACGGCCTGCATGGCCGCACGAAGCTCGGCATGAGCGTAACAGGCCTTACTATGTGGCGCACCGACCCCAATCCCGTTGGCGGCATTCACTTTGCCCCCAACCCGAACTGCTATCGCTGCCCCATGAACAAGAAGTTCCCGGACTGCGATTACGCCTGCGCCAATGCCATTGAGGATTTGATCAAATCCTCCACCTCCGGCCATCCCGGCGCCTTCATCGCCGAGACCATTCAGGGCAATGCTGGCTGCGTAGTGCCCCCCAAGGGCTACTTCAAACGCGTCAAGGAAATCCTTGACCAGTACAACACCCTGCTGATTATCGACGAAGTACAGACAGGCTTTGCCCGCAGCGGCAAGATGTTTGCCATCGAAAATTACGATGTTGTTCCCGATATCATGTGCATGGCGAAAGCTCTAGGCAACGGCGCCCCGATTTCCGCCTTTATCTCCACGGCCAAAATTGCTGATACCTACACCCGCCCCGGCGCTTCGACGCTTGGTGGCAATCCGGTATCCTCCACCACAGCTATGGCGGTTCTCGACTATATCGAGGAACACAAGCTTATGGAAAATGCTCAGGCACGTGGCGAGCAGCTTAGAAATGGCCTGCGTGAGCTCCAAAAGAAACATCCCGTTATCGGCGATGTGCGCGGCCTCGGCCTGATGGATGGCGCAGAATTCATCCACACGGACGGCAGCCCGGCTCCGGAAATCCTTGACGATGTACTCGAAGTCCTCAAAGACCGCGGTTTTATCATCGGCAAGAACGGCGTAGACCGCAACGTCATGGCCTTCCAGCCACCTTTGGTGATTACGGAAGAAAATGTCAACGACGTACTAAACGCCCTGGACATGGTCTTAACCGAAAAGAATCTCTAACCTAAAGCCATGAAACCATAAAATCATAAGCATAACTAAGCCCGCCCCGTCGGGAATATCTTTCTGCAGCGTTTGACAAGCCTGTCTAAGCGTAAGAAAGATATTCCCGACGGGGCGGGCGTCTTTTAGATACTATTTTATTGGTGCATTGATTTCCTTGACGATTTTCGCTTCTTCCCGGCCCATACACCAACCCAAAGTCTTAATCTCCGAATAGAGCATAACCCGCTGCTCCCGATTGTCCACATCAGCCCGCATCAACTGTTGATACTGGCCGATGGCCTGATAGTAGCGGGCAGAGATTGCCTGTATGGTACGCGGCTTTTCCGGACGTTTTTCCTTATGACGGCGAATCAAATCCTCAGCGGCGTTTACTGTTTCGTTATCGGTAATAATCATAATGGTCTCCCCTTCTGCAAGATGCTTATAGGGAAATATTCGCCTTGCGGGTGGAAAAATCCTTTATTATTTTTCTTCCGGCATCTCACCACCATCCGGCGGGCCGCCCTGCGGACCATGTCCTGGGAACTTTCCTTTTTCCATATTCGGACGCAGGGCCGACCGATCTACACCGAGCTGTTCAGCTACATCGCCCCAGCGGTTATTGATTTTCTTCATATCCAGAACGGTCTGAATATCCTTGTTGCTGAGTTTAGCCAGCTTAGCGGCCACGCTGACATCCATCGGCCGATAGCCTTTATTTAACAAGGACAGTGCCTGGTCTTTGTCAATATTGCCGCGCTGTGCTATGCGCTCGGCACTCAGTTCATTCATCTGGGCACGTATCTGTTCCGGCTTAATCCCCAGCTCCTTCGTGATTTCCGGCCAACGCTTGTCCTTTGTCTTCATTGCCAGCACATCTTTAAAGGACTTACCACTGATTTTTGCCAGCATGGCTGCCTGACCGATATCGCGAAAATCGCGTTTTTCATTGAAGGCAGCCTTCACTTCATCTTCACTGACCCCAAAAGTCTTATTCAGGTGCTTGGCTGCTTCATCCGGATTCATCTTCACGTGGCGCTCTCCACTCTGATGACCACGCATCACAGGCGGCTTATCCGGCCGCCCATTTTGAGCAGCCATCTCGGCGGCTTGAGCCTGTCCACTCAACATACCAAAACCCGCACCTGCCATGAGTACACCAGCCACAAATCCTGCTAACATTTTCTTACGCATAATATTCACCCTCCATTCAAGTGATTAACTATCTTGACTATGCTTATAATATACACCGTCATTCTTATAGTTGCTTTAGACTACCATTAATTTTCCGTAAAAATTCGCTGAAAATAGGCTGAAATCCTCCCTGCAATAAATATTTTTTATTTTCTTCAGCAAAAAAGAGGAAAAAACACTTCAAATGTAGTATTATATCTTATGTGATAAATATGGAAAGAGGTGTATTCGATGACAGATCAGGAAATCGAGAAACTTGTCCAGGATAAACTCAACGAGGCTTATCAGGCAGAAGAACATCCCAAAAAGTTCTTCATCACGGAAAACGGACGCGGTGTCTGCGATGGCGGCGACCTTTACAACGCTCTCCTCGGTGACATGATGCGCATTTCCCAGAAAGCCTTGACGGCTATTCTCAAAGAAGCGCTGAAAAAATAAGCGACGTCAAAAAATCCCCAGCAGTGAAATCGCTGCTGGGGATTTTTATTCATCAAATCATGTTTTTAACGTAGCTGTCGTAGAGGGCTTTCAGTTCTTCAACCTTGTCGTACATCTCTACCTGCAGGCCGGAAGCTGCTGCATAGTCACCTTCGTTCAAGGCATTAATCAGCAGGGTGAACAGCGATTTTTCATCAATGCTGTCCTTAGCCAGGTAAGCACGAATGCCGTTAATTTTATTCCAGTTATAGGAATCCAAATCCGTTACGAAATCCGATTTGATTTCCTTAGCTGCACGGACAATATCGCGGTTTTCCGGAATGATGCGGGCGATCAGCTCCGTCTTCCAACGCAGGAGCGCGCCGGCACGGAAAGCGTTGATAATCGTGTCGTTGAGGGCGCCGCCAGCCGTGATAACAGCTTTTTTATCGGTGTAGTTATCGAAGTTCTGCATATTTTCCCAAACCGTTGCGGGAGGAGCACCGAACAGGCGGTCGCGTTCTTCATCCGTATAGTCTTCAAAGACATCGTTTTCACTGCGATAAGCACGGTCTTTTTCCAGATAGAAGCCTTCTTCGCCTGCCTCCTTGGAAAGTTCCGTCAGCAATTCTGCCGTAGTATGGGTAACCGCCGTCTTGATACCATCGAGACAAGCAGAGTAAATCGCAGCCAAAACCAAATACGTATTAGTATACGGGTTGCAGGCACGCAGTTCGAAACGCGTAGCATACGGATTACCCAGGTCACGGATAAGGCCGGCCAGAATCGTACGGTTACGGGACGGCTGGTCCGGACGGTGGCCCAGAGACGTAACGATACATACCGGAGCTTCAAAACCGGGTTTCAGACGGTTCAGGGAGTCATTCGTAGCCGATACAAACGGATTGATGGCTTCGTAGTTCTTGAGCATGCCCATGAGTGCACCATAGCCCACAGCGCTCATGAAGTCCTTATACTGGTCATCTGCTGTAAAGAGGTTGTGCGTCTTGCCGTCGCTGGTGACAGCTGCCATGCCGATATGGGTGTGTTCACCGTTACCAGCCAGGCCAATCATCGGTTTAGCCTTGAAGCTTACCTCGAGACCAATGGAACGGAAGGTTTCCTTGACTACCGTACGCACGAAGATTTCGTTGTCAGCAGCCTGCAGGGCATCGGCAAACTTCCAGTCGATTTCCAGCTGTTCGCAAACATGAGTCATGTTACCGCTGCCGTCAATCTGTGCTTTAAGGCCACCAACTTCCTTATGGCCCATTTCTACCTTGAAGCCATATTTATCGAGCTCAAGCAGGCAGTTTTCCATTGCCGTGCGCACAGCACCATGCGTACGTTCCCAATACTGCTCCTGCATAACCTGGGAGGCAGACATTTCTTCAATCGCAGCTTCTTCAAGCGGCGTCTTTACCCAGAATTCCAATTCCGTAGCCGAGGTGAACTGAATATCGACAACATCATTGCCATCAATGCTTTCAAGGCCGGAAATCTTGGGGTGTTTCTTGAACGTAGCGAGCAGTTCTTCTTTCACATAGTTCAGCGTATCTGCCAGCACTGCACGAGAGTCAACGCGCTTGCCTTCATGCACGAGGAAGGACGGAATACGCAGGGTACCTACCGGCTTGCCCGTTTCTTCATCGTAGAATTCCATATTGTAATCGACGAACCAGTTAACAGTCGGGTCAATGGGCATATCGACCTTGGCGTTATTCAGGGTGGCAATCCCCGTCAGTACAACGGAAGAACCATCGGTCTGCACAGCAGTACCAGCATAGAAATCATCCATATCTTTCAGGAAAATACCTACGGGAATCTTTTCATCCGTATCATTGCCGGCCATATCCACACCTACGAGGGATACGAATTTAATCTCCGGATGCGCTTTAAGCTGCTCAATAATATCCTCTTTTTTCGAATTCGCCGGAATCACATACAGTAAATTTTCCACGTAAAACCACCCTTTCAATGATATAAATACGAAAAAACCATGCAAACACACCCCAAACGGGGAATTATGTCTGCATGGCTCCATTGCCAAAAGCTATTCTTCTTTACAAAAAAGATATTACCATATCAAAGACCTCTTGTAAAGGCTTTTTCTATGTATTTTTATGTATACTTTACTTGAGCATAGCCAGCATCGTACCAGCAGCAACTGCCGTACCGATTACACCAGCCACATTCGGGCCCATAGCATGCATCAGCAGGTAGTTGCCCGGTTTTGCCTTCATGCCCACCATCTGGCTTACACGTGCAGCCATCGGCACAGCGGAAACACCAGCCGAACCAATCAGCGGGTTAATCTTCCAACCGGACAGACGGCACATAAGCTTGCCAAAGAGCACACCACCAGCCGTACCGGACATAAAGGCCAAGAGACCAAGGCCGATGATGAGCAGAGTTGCCGGCTGCAGGAAGTCGTCTGCATTCATGGTCATGCCTGTACCGGTTGCCAGGAAAATCGTCACGATATTGCACAGGGAATTCTGCGCCGTATCGGAAAGACGGTCCATAACACCGGATTCACGGAACAGGTTGCCCAGCATCAGACAGCCCAGCAGAGCCGCAATCGGCGGCAGAAGCAGGCTGATGATGATAGCCGCTACAATCGGGAAGCAGACACGCTCGAACTTCGTCACGGGGCGGAGCTGTTCCATCGCCACTTCACGCTCTTTCTGCGTGGTCAAAAGCTTCATAATCGGCGGCTGAATCAGCGGCACAAGCGACATGTAGGAGTACGCTGCTACGGCGATAGCCCCCAGAAGATGCGGTGCCATCTGAATGGACAGATAGATGGCCGTTGGGCCGTCAGCACCACCGATGATGCCGATAGCACCAGCTTCCTGTACATTAAAGCCCAAGAGCATAGCGCCAACCAAGGCCACGAACACGCCAATCTGGGCAGCAGCTCCCAGAAGCAGGGTAACCGGACGCGCCAGCAGCGGGCCAAAGTCCGTCATCGCACCAATGCCTAAGAAAATGAGTGGCGGGAAGATTTCATTGGCAATACCATAATGGATGGCCTGCATGAGTCCCGGTTCCTCTAAAAATCCCGTACGCGGAAAGTTGGCCAGGATACAGCCAAAGGCAATCGGGCCTAAGAGCAACGGCTCAAATTCCTTGACAATAGCCATATAAAGAAGCACCAGACCAACGAGAATCATAATGCCATTGCCCATGGTGAACGCGGAAAAACCACTGTCTAACCAAACGGCCTGCAGGGAAACGGCAAATGCTTGTAATAATTCCATGATAATTCCTCCTTCCCTGCTTTAACCCCGGCTCTGAATTGCGTTACGGCCGGAATTTTTCCAGTTGTTGCGTTCGATTGGACGAATGGCTTTCACCGTACCCGCACAGCCCATGCTGGCGACCGCCGCAGCAATAACGGCAACCACCTCAGGAGAAATCCCCTCTTCCACAGGTGCAGCTGCTGCAGGCTCTGGCTCTGATACGGTTTCCGGCTTAGCCGGTGCCGCTTCTTCGGGCGCAGCTTTCGGCTTCGTGGGGTCAATATAATGAATCAAATTGATGACCACACCTAAGGCGATTAGCACCAAGAACACAACGGTCATGTTGATTAACATAATAATCAACGGATTGGTTGTTACTGGATGTGACATATACTCACCTCATTCATTTTTTAGGCATCCCTTACCTAATCCTGCCTAAATTCAATTATACCAGTGTACGGTCTCGTTCACATTCAACGATTACTTACGCCATATTATGAACCAAGCAGTACACTAAGTTATTATAACTCATATTTATAAAAATAGAAATACCCTTTATATGAATACTGCTTATAGCTGAAAGTTATGCAAGCGTTGCCTTAAAAATCCCATTCCTGCAAACGCTTGACGTATAACTTCTGAAATGCCGGATATTCGCCCAAACCTTTTAGGCTGACCTTAACCGAAAAACCTGCCGCCTGCAAACGGCTTAACCAGGATTCTGCTTCTGCACCAGCAATATCTTCATTGACATGAGCCCCGCCAGAAAGGAGCAATGGCGCCAACAGAATATTTTTCGCGCCCTTTGCCTGCAGCCTTGCCAACACCGCCGCAAAATCCGGCGTATCCGTCGGCTCAATCACACCGATATGAGCCGGGAACCCGGCCTTATCGGCATCTGCCTGCAGATTTTCATAAGCCGGGTTATGCTGATGCGGGGAACCATGTCCCACAAGCACCAAATCCTCACCGGCTTCCAGCGGGAAAATTTCCTGCAAAACAGCCAGCATATCGGCTCCATCAGCAGGACACTCCATCAAGGGACGGGAAATCAGCAGACGGTCAAACTTCTGCCGATAAGGTTCTATAACCTGCAGAACTTTCTTCTCGTATTCCTCACCTGCAGTAAGATATCCCGGCTGAATGATGACTTCCGTAAAACCATCAGCCACCAAGCCATCCAAGGCTTCCGACAGGGAATCCATATGGGTCCCCTGCTCAGCTAATTTTTTGCGAATAAATACCGAGGTATAAGCCTGCCGGAGCGTAAACTCCGGAAAGGCCGCCTCTATCTGCCTTGCAGCGGCATCAATACAATTTTTGCGCGCCTGCTCATTAATCACACCAAAGCTGGCAAATAAAATGGCTTTTTTCATATCAGCCCTGCTCTTTTTTGACCACATCGGCAATCTCGTTGCAGATCCGGTCAAGCTGTGCCTGGTCCGGGCCTTCTGCCATTACGCGGATAAGCGGTTCCGTACCGGACGGACGCACGAGGATGCGGCCATCATTGCCCAGCTCAGCTTCGCCTTTGGCAATTGCTGCGGAGATAGCTTCGTTCTTCTCCCAGCCTTCCTTCGTAGCTACGCGCACGTTAACCAGAAGCTGCGGATAAGTCGTCATGAGCGCCGTCAGTTCCGAAGCCTTGCGGCCACTGCGTTTCAGAGAAGACAGAACCTGCAAAGCCGTGATGGGGCCGTCACCCGTGGTGCTGTAATCCGTGAAGATGATATGACCGGACTGCTCACCGCCGATTTTGTAGCCGCTCTTGAGCATGTTTTCGAGTACATAACGGTCACCAACCTGCGTTACTTCAACGCGGCCGCCAGCTTCCTTGATGGCCTTATGGAAACCGATGTTGGCCATAACCGTGGAAACAACCGTCTTATGCGGCAGAGTGCCCTTTTTAATCATATCCTGTGCGCACATTACGAGAATGTGGTCGCCATCGATAATCTGTCCCTTTTCATCCACGCAGAGACAGCGGTCAGCATCACCATCATGGGCAATACCAAAGTCTGCGTTATTTTCCACAACAGCCTTCTGCAGGGATTCCATATGCGTGGAACCGCAGTTGTCGTTGATGTTTACACCGTTGGGCAGCGCATGGATAACCTTGACTTTGGCACCCAGTTCACGCAGAACCTTGGGCATAACCTCATAAGCGGCACCATTGGAGCAGTCCAGCACAATCTTCATGCCGTCAAAACGTTCCGAGCAGGTGCTGATGACGAATTCGATGTACTGATTGAGCAGATCCGTACGGTACTCGATATGACCGATTTTCTCCCCCGTCGGACGAGCCAGATTGTCGTCATTTTCGAGCTGATGCACGATTTCTTCGAGCTCATCTTCCACCGCATCCGGCAGTTTGTAGCCGTCACCACCGAAGAACTTAATTCCATTGTCATGGAACGGATTGTGGGAAGCGGAAATCACGATACCAGCCTTAGCCTTATGACGGCGTGCCAGATATGCAATTGCCGGGGTCGGAATGACACCAGCCAGCATAGCACGGCCACCGGCAGAGCAGATACCAGCCGTCAGGGCTGCTTCAAACATTTCACCGGACAGACGCGTGTCACGGCCAATGAGAATCAGCGGCTGTTCCTCGCTGTCGCGGCCAAAATAAATCGTAGCCGCACGGCCCAAACGATAAGCCAATTCCGGCGTTAGGTTCACATTAGCCTCGCCGCGCACACCATCTGTACCAAATAATCTTGCCATAATCAAAAAATCCCCCTATAATAGCGGCTTTTGCCACCTTTATTTACATATACCTGATTATCTTATCATATTTTTTTCAGAAAATCCACGCCACGAGCAATAAAAAGCGGGGGCTTTCTCCCCCCTTGCATCAAATGCAGGAGAAAACAGCCCCCATTATTTGTATTATGACGTTTTAACATATTTCAAACTTTCAATCGCTTTTTGTACCTGATGTTCAGCTTCTATGTCTCCGGTATCATAGAGGAAGGTAAAAAACCAACCTGAATTTCTTCTCGATAATGCCGCAACCTCAACTTCGACATCATAGCCATCCAGCTGACCAATAAAATGGAACCTTCTCAGAGGAATATGATTAACCAGTTCACTTTTCTGACTTGTCAGTTCAACATTCTGTACTTTATACTTATCGATTATTTTTTGAACCTCCCCCACTTATAGAAGTGGGGGATTCTTGAGAAGTTTGATACACGGACTAACGCCCGACAGACATATCCCAAAGGAGTTAGCTGTCAGGATACCCTTATTCTCAATGGGCTGTCCAAAAGCCCTCTACACAGTTCTTCGAAATCGAAGTTCTGCTTACTTTTGCGAAGTATGTTTGCCGCCCCGTTGACATCGGCATTTGCAGTTCTGCCATCGGCAAACCGATACAGTCCACGCTGGACACGCTTGCCACTGAATATACCAGTATACGGATTTTCGGCATTGTAGACAGGAATATCGTCCAGGTCAAGGCAGCTTGCCTTTGAAGTATAGGATTCTTCCTGCTCTAT
>NZ_AUJE01000017.1 GCF_000424065.1 Selenomonas ruminantium subsp. ruminantium ATCC 12561 | reverse complement strand
TGGACGATAATCCGATTTCCGACAAAATCCCAGACAAATACAAGCTGCTGGGAAAAATCAGCGAAGCAGAGAAAGTCGTGGAAAACAGCCATGTACAGAACGTAATCATCACGGCACCGGGGATGGAGCGTGACAAATTACAGCAGCTTATAACCACCGTCCAGCCCCATGTACGCAATCTGTCCTATGTGCCGGATTTGATTGGCACGCCGATGATGGGCGTAGAAGCGCAGGTGCTTTTCACCGAGGAAATCCTTATGCTTCATCTGCGTAACAATCTGGCTATGCGGCGCAATAAAATTTACAAACGAATTTTTGATTTGGTTTGCACGATTTGTGGCGGTCTGTTGATACTGCCGATTATTGCTATAGTGGCATTGCTAGTGGCAATTGATAATAAAGGTAATGTAATCTTTGCCCATCGTCGTATTGGTAAAGATGGTAAGGAGTTTCCTTGTTACAAATTTCAAAGCATGGTGCCTAATGCACAGGAAATCTTGCAGGATTATCTAGCCAAGAATCCCGAAGCCCGCAAGGAATGGGAAGAATCCTTTAAGCTGACCAATGACCCGCGCGTAACTAAGCTGGGTGGTTTCTTGCGGAAAACTAGTTTGGATGAACTCCCTCAGCTTTGGAATGTTATCAAAGGCGATATGAGTTTGGTAGGCCCAAGACCTATTGTAAAAAAAGAAATTGAACGTTACGGAGAATACTTCCGTGAGTATGCCATGGTACTGCCCGGCATAACCGGCATGTGGCAGGCCAGCGGCAGAAGCGATACTACCTATGAAGAACGTGTGGAAATGGATACCTGGTATGTAAGAAACTGGTCGGTATGGTTGGATATCATGTATTTGGCCAAAACATTCACTGCTGTTCTGTTCGGCAAAGGCGCTTATTAAAAATGCTACAGATATAAGGAGAAAGAATCTTGAATATAAAAATCATGGTCGCTGCCCACAAACCTTACTGGATGCCGGAAGATTCCGTCTATCTTCCTATTCATGTAGGCAGGGAAGGAAAAAATGATATTGGCTATCAAGGTGACAATACCGGAGAGAATATCAGTAAAAAAAATCCCCATTACTGCGAACTGACTGCCTTGTATTGGGCTTGGAAAAATCTGGATGCAAACTTTATCGGCCTTGTCCATTATCGCCGCTATTTCACGCGCAAGGAAACCCGGAGTATCGAACAGAAGCGTGCCCAGATATTAACGGGCAAGGAATGGGAAAATATCCTGCGCAAATCACCTGTGGTTGTGGCAAAAAAACGCCGCTATTACATCGAGTCCAATAAATCCCATTATCTGCATGCCCACGAAGCGGCAGGCTTGGATGAATTGGAACGGATTATCCATGAGCAGTATCCGGAATATGTGCCAGCTATGAAAAAGGTCATGAATCGCACTTGGGCACATATGTTCAACATGTTCGTGATGGACAAAAAAAATTACGATGCCTATTGCGAATGGATGTTCGCGATTCTGGAACAGATTGAGAAAAACGTGGATATCACCGGATTTTCAGCTTACGAATCCCGCATCTATGGCTTTGTCAGCGAACTCATGTTGGATATCTGGCTGGAGAAGAATCAGATAGCCTATCAGGAGCAGAACGTATCCTTTATGGAAAAACAAAACTGGTTGAAAAAAGGCGGCGCCTTTGTAGCCAGAAAAATCGGCCTGTGCCGTGCATAACAGTGGAGAAATGGGGAGTTGAAAACAGTGGAAAAAGAAGAACAGATTGATATTGGCCGCATATGGCAAATTATGAAGGAGCGCAAAAAAGTATGCGGTGCCATAATCGGCGGCTGCACGGCACTGTCCTTGGTGGCAGGCCTTGTCTGGCCGCCAACCTACGAATCCACCACCACGGTACAGACGCGCGTGACCGGTGCTGGTGTCAGTGGGGCGGCAGTGGCTGCTGCTGCTCTTGGGATTGGCGCATCCACATCGCCAACACTTTCCTATGTGGAACTGATGAAATCCAATACCGTTCTGCAGCCGATTATTGACGAATTAGATTGGGATGAAGATGAAAAGGAATTCCTGACGCCAGAGAAGTTTGCCAAGAAAAATCTGACCATTGAAAACACCAAGCAAACGAACCTCATCAAAGTAACGGCCAAGGGCAAAACACCGGAAGAGGCACAGATGATATCCCAGCATGTTGTGGATAACTTCCTGGTCATGATGACGGATATGAACAAGGAAACGCAGAGTCTGCTTGTGCAGTTTCTGAATGATCGTGTAGACGTGGCCAAAAAAGAAGCCGAGGAGGCAAGAAATAAGTTTGCCTCCTATCAGCAGGAACATGGCATTTACAGTCCGGATGAACAGGCTAGAATTGCTGTAAATAAGATGAACGCATTTGATGAAGCCATTAGCAATATGCGCGTACAGCAGCAGGCCAATCAGGCTAAGGCAGACAGTGCGGCAGCACAATTAGGTGATATCAATGCCAATAGCCAAAGCTTAAAAATTAACGACAATGCCAACGTACAAAACCTGCGGTCAAAGATTATCGCTGCCGAAGTGGATTTGGTTGGCTTGCGTCAGCAATATACAGAAGAAAATCCGAATGTAATTAAAGCTGAAGAAAAGCTGGCAGCCTTGAAGCAAAATTTGGCACAGGAAGTAAATGCTTTGGTGGCATCCAAATACACCACGATTAATCCTACGCAGGAATCCCTGATAAAAGAACAGGTAAATGCACAGGTAGCTATAGAGGTATCCAAGGCTAGTGAGCAGGCTGTAGCTAAACGCCGTGATGAAAAGGCAAAAGAACTAGATAACTTCCCGCAGGAAGTACAGGAATATATGAACCTCCAGCGTGATACGGTCATAAAAGAAGGTATCTATACTGATTTGATTAAACAGATGGAAAACAACAAAATCCGTCAGGCCATGGATTCTATGGATATTCAGATTGTCGATCCGGCGAATTTGCCGTTTAAAGAAAAACCATCTTGGCCAAGGAAAAAAATTATAGTTGTGATTGGCTTTTTTCTAGGTTTTATGATATCTATCATATATTCATTTTCAAGAATAAAAAGGAATTATTGATTATCAAAGATTGTATGAGAGATGAAAATGAGTAATAAAATAATTAGAGTTTTACAGATTGGGATGACACCTAATATTGGTGGGATGGAAACATATTTATATCAACAGATGATTCATATGCGAAACGGAGTTGTTTATGATTTTATAAATATGTTCCCTGATAATGAATTGGCTTTTTCAGATACTATAAAAAAATTAGGAGGGCGTATATTTAATGTGCCTAAAAGAGGACGAAATCCTTTGGGGCATTATTTTGAAGTATTTAAACTTTTTTTTCATTATCATGCGGATTATAAGGCTGTAGTATTAAATGGTATGGGGCTACATTACATATATCCATTAATACTGGCATGGTTGTTTAGAGTTCCTATTAGAATTATGCACTCGCATAATTCTGATTATGAAATACATTTAAATTTTAAATATAAAATTTTAATATTTATCAATAGAATGTTGCTTAATTGTTGTGTAACACAGAGATGGGCATGTTCAAAATTAGCTGGGGAATGGATGTTTGATGATAGAAGATTCACTATTATTCCGAATTCTATCGATGTAGAAAAATTTCGATTTAATGAAAAGATTAGGAATATGTATAGAAAGGAATTGAGAATTGATAGTGAATTTGCTATATGCCATATAGGAAGATTTTCATATCAAAAGAACCATGAGTGGTTAATTGAATTTTTTTCTAAATTGAAAAAGAGAAATAAAAATGTCAAACTTTTTTTAATTGGAGGACCTAATGGAGATGGTGATGATAAAATTTTGAAGACTATAAAAAATAAAGTAGAACATCTCGGTTTAGAAGAAAATATTATATTTTTAGGGATGCGTTCAGATGTGCCAAATATATTACAGGCTATGGATGCGTTTGTATTGCCTTCACTATTTGAAGGGTTTGGTATAGTTGGTATAGAGGCTCAAGCTGCTGGATTACCTTGCTATTTTTCAGAGCATATAATAAAGGAAATTTGCTTAACAAATGAGGTTAAATATATGCAGCTGAATAAAATGGATGAATGTGTAAGGTGTTTTTCTTTTGAAAGAAATAGTGAACGAGGAAAAAGCGCGGATATCATTCGTATGAATGGTTATGATATTAATGATAGTATAAAAAAAATTGCTGATTTTTATGCTATGTGATTATCGTGTTTTTTAAGGAGTATTATTGGGATGTTATCATATTTTAATAGAAGTAGTGTTAAAGATACATTCTTCCTGTTTTTGATAATGTTACAATACTTAATCTGTATATTAGCTGGACATGAAATGAAGACACATTTTATAAGTAGCATTATATTAATTGTGATATTTTGGGTCGAATGTATAAAAAAAGAATTTATCGTATCACAATTGGAAGGGGAAGGATTATTGTTATTGATGTTCCCTATTATTTCTTTTGGGATGATTCAATGTTTGCTTTTAAAAGATTCTTCTATTTTAATAAGATGTATAGGGGCTTTCGCTAATATAATTACAGCGTGTTGCATTAGCAAGAGTATTGGTTTCTTGAAATTTTCGAGTATTTTAAGAAAGTTAACATTAATTAATATTATAATCGTTCTTACGGTTGTTTTTTGTGGAACATTAGAAATTGATGTTTCTAACATGGATAAAGGAGAAGTGTTTTATTTATCTTGGGGGATTTTTAAGATTTCTGTTGTTCCTGGTAGCTGGAGTGGAATTGATATAGTTAGAAGTGGAGGGTTGTTTGGTCATCCAAATTTATTCGGGTTAATGTCAGCTATAGGAATTATAGGTTTAGCGTATGAAAAAAAAGACTATCGAATGAAATGGTTATGGTGGATAGTTTTTGTTATAAGCTTCATAATTTCTGAGTCGAGAGCATCGATATTATTTGTTATGACGTTTTATTTATTTAATAATGTACTCTCAAATGATTCCGTGACATCAAAAAAAATAAAAATAATATTAATGTTATTACTCTTTGTGTTTTTAGGAATTATACTAGTATCATTACGGAGTAATGATACTAGTGATATTACTTCTGGCAGGATGGATATATGGGAGCTTGTATATTCTATATATAATTCGGGATTAGATATAAATATGCTATTTGGAATAGGAATAGGTAAATCTTCTGAATATTTGACGCTTGTTACAGGGAGTTTTATTCCAGTAGATAATAGTTATATTCCTTTACTTCTTGAGATGGGAATTATAGGGTTAGGTATGTGGCTATCTGTTTTAATCCTTTTTTTCTTTTATGCATCGAGCATTGGAACATGGAGAATGCATGTATCTTTTTTAGCCGGAGTGATTGCTTATTCATTTTTAGAACATGAATTGTCGTTAGATCTATATTCACTTCATTGGTTAGTATATTATTTGACATTACTATCTATTCAAGAAAAAAAGAATACTCTTTTTTATTAATAATTGGAGGAATGAATATGGCGGATATACATGCAAATATATCAATTATAATTCCTGCATATAATTCTGAAAAATATATAGATGCATGTGTAAAAAGTATTATAATTGATGCCGAAACGGCTAAATGTTTATATGTTGAAGTGATAATTGTAATTAATGGATGTAAAGATCGCACAGAATATGTTGTAAAAAAACTTTGTAACAATCAATATACATACTGTAAAATTAGTTATTTTCAATCATCAAAAGGAGTTTCTTGCGCACGAAATTTGGGAATAGAAAAATCCACAGGTAAGTATATTTTTTTTGTAGATGCAGATGATGTTTGGGTTAAAGGTAGTATTCCTATTATTACAAAAGATATTTGTGAAGATGCTGATTTGATTATATATTCATATAACAAAAATTCAGATGTAATAAGACACGTTGGGGAAACGGTGTCTGCAAGTTGTACGAATGATGTTTATCGCTTGAAGAAATGGATGCTAATGAAGCCTACATTAAGAATGCCTGTTTGGGCGAAAGGCTTTAAATTTGAAATAATAAAAAAATATAATATTAGCTTTAATGAAAAACTTTCATATGCCGAAGATGGAGATTTTATCATTCGATATTTATTGCATACAAATAGAATAAAGATTTCAAAAGATGCAATATATCAATATAATATAAATTCGGATTCTGCAACAAATAGAATTAATAAAGATAGGATAAATGGCTACATAGATTCGATGAATTGTTCTTTTGAAAATATCAAAAGTTATGATTCGCGTATGATAGAGTTTTTTTATGTGTATGTACTAGTACATATTGTTGTTATCTGTGTACATGATATATATAATGCAAACTTAAAGATAAATTATCAAGCTCGTAATCGTAAATTGCGTGAGGTTTTAGGACGGCCTGTATTTTCAAAGGCTTTAAAAGATGTTAAATATAAATATTTGTTAGCTGTCTCATTATTGCCTATAGTATTTTTTAAAATTGATTCTATAAGTATAGGGGGGGCGATTTGTTATATAAAGTCTCTGATAAATAATTATAGAATGAGAGCGTAAAAGCGACAATTTAATTATGATTTTATAAAATAATTAAAGAGGTAATATGAAAGAATTAAGTATAATAATTCCTATATATAACATGGGAAAATATTTGCCTATTTGCTTGGGGTCATTGGCTAAACAAAAATTTGACGATGATGTGGAAGTATTGCTCATCGATGATGGTTCGACAGATAATAGTGGAGCTATATGCGATGAAATATCAAGAAATGATACGCATTATAAGGTCATTCATCAAGAAAATCAAGGAGTATCAGCAGCTAGAAATTGTGGATTAGTTCATTCTAGTGGTAAATATGTTGCTTGGATTGATCCAGATGATTACGTTACTGATGAGTGGTATTCGACAGTGAAGAAAGAATTAGCAACGTCGCCTGATATGATTTTTTTTGATATGTATGTATTAAATAATGGAAAAATAAAAGAAATTAACTTTGATAAGTGTTCTCGAAAAGTAACTAAATACGAATTGTGTTGCGAATTAGCGATGGACATTAGACTTCATTCGCATTTATGGTCAAAAATAATTGCAAGATCTTTTTTTAATGAGCTATTTCCAACGAAATATTCGTTTTGTGAAGATTTCTCTGTTTTACATTGTTTTTGTTGGAACGTAGAAAATTGTAAATATGTGCATAAACCGTTATATGTGTATCGTCAATTAGAAAATAGTATTACACATGATGAGAATAAATGGTTAAAAAATTCTCTTCTTCTTATAAATATGCATAAACGAAGGTATAAATTTTATCGAAATAAAAAAATTGATGTACCCCAATGGGGTATATATTTAGCAATATTAGGATTCATTACTGTTTATAATTCAACAGATAAGATGTTTGCAACTCCATATAAAAAAGTATATAAAGTATGTTGTTTGATGTTGAGAAAAAAGTTAGTTGAATTAATTTTTTCATCTGAAATTCCTATAAAAACAAAAATTAAAATAATAGGTATTGTTGTTTTTAGTGAAAAAAATTATTTTAAAATAAAGGCGTTGTTGAGTAATTTTTTTTGTAGGAGAAATTAAAAAATCGCAATGTAATGGAGAGGCGTTTTTATAAAATAAAATTAGGAGTTGGAAAAATATCATGACTGACAATAAATTAAGTAAAGTGAGAATTAAATCAGTAGATTTGATGAAAGGTTTTGCTATAATACTAGTCGTTTTAGGACATGCAATCGGAGCAGTTACATCTAGTAAAGTTATTATGGAAATACCATATTCGTTTTATTTAGTTTATAATTGGATTTATAGTTTTCATATGCCGATTTTCTTCATTGTAGCAGGCTTCTTTATTGAGCGTTGGACAAAACGTTCACGTAAAGAAGCAGTGCTTGGTAAATTTTATAGATTAGCTATTCCTTATTTTATATGGGGCCTTTTGTTTGCTATCTATAAGCAAATCGGAGGAGGGTATAGTAATCATTCTGAAGAAGGTATTTTATCTTTTTTATGGTCACCACTTATACCATGGAATATTTTTTGGTTTTTATATGTAATGTTCATAATACAAATCTTTTATTATGTAATTGTTAACATTTTTAATAATTATGCAAAGGGACAAAAAGTCTTTATGGGGATATCTATAGTGATGTTCTTATTGTATCCCTATTTTCCAGATGTGTGGATTATTCATCGATTGGGGAAATTTACTATATTTTTTGCGTTAGGTACATATATGATTAAATATTTAGCCGATTTTGAACAAAAAATGAATATAAAAAGGCTTATAGTTTCTGTAGTGGCATTTTGTGTAATATCATATGTGTTTTTGTTTTATACCCATGAAGATATGTTATTTCCAAAGGAATGGATTTTTTTATTAACAGGATGTATAGGGACTTTATTAGTAGTGACTTTATCATGTTATGTGTCGAAAATAAAAATATTGTTTAATTTTGTCCGTTATTGTGGTGAAAAATCCATGGAAATATATTTATTGCACCCTTTTGTTTTAGGCTTTATTAGAGTATGTGCCGATAAAATTTTGGGGTTCGAACTTTTGTGGTTTAAGACGATGTTTTTATTTATACTGTCTATGGCTATATGTTGCTTGATTTGGTATCATATTCGTAATGATAATAGTATATATAAGCTTGTATTTGGTATAAAATGATTTTATAATAGAAGAATATTGATTATTTATGCTATAAATGATTTTATGCCGTTAAATTTTAGATAAAGGATAGGAATATTGTATATGAAGATTGGAATATTGACTTATCATAAATCAATTAATTATGGTTCTGTTTTACAGTGTTGGTCTTTACAACAAATTTTAAAAAAAAGAGGGTACGATGTAGAAGTTATAGATTATCATCCTGATAAATATAATGAGATTTATGATTTATTTGTAAAAGGGCAATATAAACGTAATATTAAGCGATTTTTTTTGAAAAAGTATATTTTAAAACAGATAGATATGTTTAAAGAGTTTAGAGAACAATATATTGATTTATCGCCATATAAGTTAACAATAAACTCTGATTTTTCGGTGCTAAATAAATATGATGCTATAATATGTGGAAGTGATCAAATTTGGAATGTACGTGCTTTTGATTGCGATCCTATATATTTTTTACCACTTAAAATTAAAGGGAAGAAGATTGCGTATGCTGTTAGTGTAAATGATATGTCATTTACAGAACCTAAGTGTGATGCTAGTTTAAAAGAAAATATTTTAGATTTTGATTATATATCTGTTCGAGAAGAAAGTGGAGCACAAAAGATTTCTCGATTTATTGACGGTAAAAAGAATATAGATGTATTGTTAGATCCTACACTTTTGCAGTCTAAAGAAGAATTCTTAAAAATAGATTCGCCTAGACTAAAAAATGAAAAATATATTTTTTTGTATGATGTATGGTATGGAAAAGAGGGGATAGAAGCTGCTAAAAAAATATCAAAAAAGTTGGGATTGCCTGTTTATACAGGATTTATGAATCGCGACATAAAGTCTATATTAAAAGTAGAAATGGCTGGGATTCATGTCGAGTTGGAAAATACTAAGCCTACTGATTTCTTAAGTTTGATTAAATATGCAGATTATATCATAACAGATTCGTTTCATGGGACAGCATTTTCGTTGATTTATGAAAAAAAGTTCGTATCTATTAATAAGAGAAAAGATAGAGAAAGTATGAAAAATGATGCTAGAATTATGAATATCTTAAGCGAAGTTAATTTGCTGGATCGATATATTACTTTGAATCAAATAGAGAAATTTGATTTTGATAAAGATATTGATTATCAGCTAATATCGGACAAGCGAAAAGGTTTAGCGAAAAATTCTATTGATAGATTATGTGCGGCGTTAGAGGGAGAGTTACGTAGCTAAAAAATATGAAACTTGATAGAAGAAAAAATGCCATAAGAAATGTTTTTTTTGGTATAGTATTGCGATTCTATAATATGCTTATGCCATTTATTATGAGGTCTGTAATGATCTATACGTTAGGGATTGATTATTTGGGCCTTAATGGTTTATTTGTTTCTGTTTTACAAATATTAAATTTGGCAGAACTTGGCGTTGGTAGTGCCATGATTTTTTCTATGTATAAGCCTATAGCAGAACAAAATACGTCTAAAATTTGTGCGTTAATAAATCTTTATCGATACTATTATAGAATTATTGGTGGCGTTATTTTATTTTTAGGTTTATTATTACTTCCTTTTATCCCTTATATGATATCTGGAGATGTTCCTACAGATATTAACATTTATGTGGTATATCTATTAAATTTATCTGGAACAGTTTTTTCTTATTGGTTTTTAGCATATCGCAACAGTATTTTACGAGCGCATCAGCGTGAAGACGTTGTTAGTAAGATAACAATGTTGACAGTTACTATCCAGTATGGAATACAGTTTTTGGTTCTATATTTTCTTCATAATTATTATTATTATGTTATTGCAATTTTATTTACACAGATACTTAATAATGTTTTGACCGCAATAGCGTCAAGACATATGTATCCCAATATGTACCCTTATGGGGAAGTATCTGGTCATGAAAAGAGTTTGATAAACCAACGAATTAAGGATCTTTTTACAGCTAAGCTTGGTGGTACGATATTGAATTCTGCTGATACATTAGTTATTTCTACTTTCCTAGGGTTAAAGATATTGGCTATGTATCAAAATTATTATTTAATTATGAATGCAGTAATGTCTTTGTTTACGGTTTTCTTTTCATCAATTTTAGCAGGTGTAGGGAATAGTTTAATTACTGAGGATAGAGAGAAGAATTTTAGAGATTTTGAGCGTGTGACATTTATTGTTTTCGTTTTGATGGCTGTATGTATGTCGGAAATGCTTATACTTTATCAACCATTTATGGAACTTTGGGTCGGGCAAGACTTGATGCTTGATATGAATGTGGTAATTCTTCTTTGTGTATATTTTTTCGTTGTGGAATATGTTATGCTGGTAAGTTTATATAAAGATGCCGGGGGGGTATGGCATGCCGATCGACTTAGGCCTTTAATATCAGGCTTGATTAATCTTGGTGTTAATTTGTTTGCAGTAAATTATTGGGGATTATATGGCGTGATTATATCAACAATAATTAGTTCTGGCTTTGTTAGTGCACCATGGGTTACTTACAATGTTTTTAAATTAATGTTTATAGGAAAAGAAAAAATATATCTAAAAGGATTGCTTGAAAACTTTGTAGTTATTATATTGTCGATGATAAGTTCTTATTTTGTTTCATCTATTATATATACTAATGGGATAATCGGTATACTGATAAGGTTTTTATTGGTGTTAGTTGTTTCTTTAGTGGTTATATCGGTATATCATATGAAGAAAATAAAAGAGTTGGGATTAAAACAACTTTATTTTAACATGTTGAGGAGAACGTAATGAAAACAGTATGTGAAAAAAACAAGTGCTCTGGATGTATGGCTTGTTTTGATGTATGCCCTAAAGATGCTATTGAATTTATTGATGATATTGAATATTTTAATGCAGTTATTGATGAAGAAAAATGTATTAATTGTAATGCTTGTCATACTGTGTGTCAAAAAGAAAATCCAGCTGAGTTAAAGGAGCCTGTTGCATGGTATCAAGGATGGGCTAGAGATCAAGAAGTTAGATCGAATAGTTCATCAGGCGGTTATGCAAATGCTATTTGTAAGGCTTTTATAGAGAATGGAGGTATAGTTGCTTCGTGCAAGTTATCAAATGGTGATTTTCGTTTCTTTTTAGCTAGAGATTATGAAGAAATGCAAGGATTTGCTGGTTCAAAATATGTCAAAAGTAACGCAGCTGGAATATACAAGCAAGTTAAACGTGAGTTGATTAAAGGTAGGAAAGTTTTATTTTTAGGAGTCCCTTGCCAAGTATCTGCTATGATAAATTATGTAGGGAAGAAATTATTGCCACAGTTATATACGATTGATTTAATCTGTCATGGGTCGCCATCAAAAAAAATTTTGGATATGGCTTTGAAAGAGTATGGTTACACGTGGCCTGATATAAATAAAATCGACTTTAGAAATAATACGAAGTTTCAGTTAAGAATAAATATGAAAAATGTATTACCGATTCGTGTTCAAGAAAAATATATGTATTTGTTTTTAAATGGAGTAAATTATACGGAAAATTGTTATTCTTGCTATTATGCTACTGGAAAAAGAGTTGGAGATGTTACGCTAGGAGATTCCTGGGGATCTGAATTAAACGATGAGGAAATGGAAAGAGGCATTTCCTTAGCATTAATACAGTCCGAAAAAGGAAAAAGCCTGATAGATATGGCTTCGTTAAACATTTATGATGTGGATTTGGAAAAAGCTAAGATACCTAATACACAGTTGCGTCATCCTGTTCGTATATCTAAAGAACATGATGAATTTTTTAAGCAAATAAGAAGTGGTAAATCGTTTTGTGAGGCGACTAAAAAAACGAATCCATTTTTTTGGTATAAACAGGATATAAAGAAAATAATGCTAAAATTAAATATTATTAAGGATTGTTAATTCTTTATGAAGTGATATGATTTACTCATTTAGTTGTTGTGAGTATAACAATATAATTAATTTATGGGGGGATTTTTATGTATGATTATTTAATTGTGGGTAGTGGTCTGTTTGGTGCAGTATTTGCTCATGAAGCGAAAAAAGCTGGCAGATCTGTGCTGGTGATTGAACGACGCGAGAATGTTGGAGGCAACATTTATTGTGAGGAAATGGAGGGAATAAATGTTCACAAATACGGTGCCCATATTTTCCATACGTCTTATAAAGATGTTTGGGAGTATGTGAATCAGTTTGTGGAGTTCAATAACTATGTGAATTCGCCGGTGGCAAATTATAAGGGAGAACTCTACAATCTTCCGTTTAATATGAATACATTTGCCAAGCTTTGGGGAATTGTGACACCGGATGAGGCTGCGGCAAAGATTGCAGAGCAGCGTACGGCTATCAAAGGCGAACCGCAGAATCTGGAAGAACAGGCGATTTCGCTGGTTGGTACAGATATTTATACGAAGCTGATTAAGGGCTATACGGAAAAGCAGTGGGGACGCAGCTGTACGGAACTGCCTGCCTTTATCATCAAGCGTCTGCCGGTGCGTTATACCTTTGACAATAACTATTTCAATGACCGCTATCAAGGGATTCCGGTTGGGGGCTATAACAAGCTGATTGATGCTTTGCTGGATGGGATTGAGGTACGTACGGGCGTAGATTATAATGAATGCCGCGCTGAATATGAAGGCATGGCAAAGAAGGTTGTTTATACTGGCCCTGTGGATGCATATTTTGACTACAAGTTGGGGCAGTTGGAATATCGTGGCCTGCGTTTTGAAACGGAACGGCTGGAAGAAGTCAATCATCAGGGTGTAGCAGTTATGAATTACACGGAACGCGAAGTCCCGTATACCCGTGTGATTGAGCATAAGCATTTTGAATTCGGTACGCAGCCGGTTACCTATGTAACGAAGGAGTACCCGGCAGACTGGCAGCCGGGTGAAGAAGCTTATTATCCGGTTAATAATGAACGCAATCAGAATTTGTATCAGCAGTATGCAGAATTGGCGGCCAAGGAAGAGAAGGTGATTTTCGGCGGACGTCTGGCTGAATACAAGTATTATGATATGGATGATGTTATAAAAAGTGCCTTGGCGTGTGCAGGCAGAGAATTGCAGTAATTTGGGATTATGGGGGATAGATCAGTATGATGCAGAAGGTTCGTAAAGCCGTTATTCCAGCCGCAGGGTATGGAACGAGATTTTTACCAGCGACCAAGGCTACGCCGAAGGAAATGTTGCCAATCGTGGACAAGCCGACGATTCAGTATATCGTAGAGGAAGCACTGGCCAGTGGAATTGAGGAAATCCTGATTATCAGCGGCCATGCCAAGCGGGCGATTGAAGACCATTTTGATTCGGCACCAGCTTTGGAAATGGAGTTGGAGCGTAAAGGGAAGGACGCATTATTGCAGGTCGTGCGGGAAACGGCAGCCATTAAGATTCATTACATTCGCCAGCGGGAAATGAAGGGCTTGGGGGATGCTATTCTGTGTGCCAAGGCTTTTATGGAAGGTGAACCCTTTGCTGTTCTGTTGGGGGATGATGTGGTCTATAACGAACCGGGCAGACCGGCACTGCGCCAGTTGATAGACGTTTATGAAGCAACTGGTGGTTCGGTGCTTGGCTGTCAGACGGTGCCGCAGGAAAAGGTTTCTTCCTATGGCATTGTGGATGGTTCTGCAACAGATAATCCGCGTATGCTTAAGGTGCTGGATATGGTGGAGAAACCGACTATGGAAGAAGCGCCCAGCTGCATGGCGGTATTGGGGCGTTATGTGATTACACCGCAGATATTCTCTATTCTGGAAAACACCTTGCCGGGCAAGGGCGGTGAGATTCAGCTTACCGACGCTTTGCGTGTGCTGGCACATCGTGAACCGGTTTATGCCTATGATTTCGAAGGAACACGCTATGATGTGGGGGATAAGCTTGGTTTCTTGAAAGCTACAGTGGAATATGCTTTGCGCAGACCGGATTTGGGCGGGGCGTTTAAGAATTATTTGCAAAATCTTTTTTCGGAAGTGTAAAAAAATAGCCAAGCTGAACTTGAATGTTCAGCCTGGCTGATTACTTCGGCGTGGAGACAGGCAGCAAAGTCAATAAGATTGAAAAGGCTGGCTGCCGTGTCCATAAGAGCACCCACGTCAATGCGCCATTGCCACCAAGACATACCGGATAGTGGGGCCTGTAGTTGGTAAGGCATTCCATGATGGCCTTTCTTGATGATTGGATTCGGGGGACAAAGTAGATGGATATGGAAAGTATGGCCCGCTATTCTGCTGTAGATTCGATTTTCAGCGAGGCAAAAACAAACGCAAAATCAAACGTAAAAAAATGCGTTTGATTTTGCGTTTGTTTTTCGCTATAATACAAGCAAGAAGTAAATGCAGATTGGCGCAGAAGGATGATTACGGTGCGAGAAACGAGAAATCTTGAGTTCAAAGAGCAGGTTACCAATACCTTTTTGAAAACGGTAAGCGCCTTTGCCAATTATGATGGCGGAGAAATCCTATTTGGTCTCACGGATGATGGAAATGTCAAGGGGATGGCAGACCCAGAGCGAGTGTGTCTGGATATCGAAAACAAAATAAACGACAGCATCGATCCTGTACCGGAGTATACCCTGAATATCAATGAGCGTACTTCAGTAGTGACGCTTAAAGTGATAGAAGGATTGCATAAACCGTATTTCTATAAATCAAAGGCATACAGGAGAAATGATTCTGCCAGCATTCCCGTAGATAGGCTGGAGCTGGAGCGCCTTATATTGGAAGGGCAGAATCGTTCGTTTGAAGAGTTGCCTGCCTGCAGACGGGATCTTTCATTTCAGCTATTGGACGAAAAATTAAAGAAGGCACTTAATATAAAAACGGTCAATTTGGACACGTTGAAAACACTAGAGCTGTATTCGGATGAGAATGGCTACAACCAGGCTGCAGCGCTTTTAGCTGACAATAATGATTTTAGCGGGCTGGACATGGCTAGATTTGGTGATAGCATCAGCATTATCCTTGACCGGGAAACTTGCGAGCATGTTTCCATCCTGAAGCTGTATGACCAAGCCATGCAAATGTACAGGAAATATTATCAATATGAGCAGATAAAAGGCAGCTACAGGGAAAGCATTGTCATGATTCCCGAAGAGGCCTTTCGTGAAGCCATTGCTAATGCTATTGTGCACAGAACTTGGGATGTGAAGGCGCATATCAATGTTTCCATGTTTTCGGACAGGATTGAAATAACTTCTCCCGGAGGTCTTCCTAAAGGCATGGATAAAGAGGCCTACCTCAGAGGTGGCATCTCCATGCTCAGAAATCGTATTATTGGTAGTGTTTTTTTCAGGCTGCATCTGATAGAACGATTTGGCACCGGGGTAAGGCGCATTAAAGAGGAATACATGGATAGCAAGATTAAGCCTGTTTTTGATATGACGGAAAATACCATCAAGATAACCCTGCCGGTTAAGGAAAAAGAGAGCAGCCTGACGGAAGATGAAAACAGAGTCTATCAGTTGCTCAAAGGGAGGGAAATGCCTAGCTCGGCTATTTCTGAGGCTGTGGGGTTTGGAAAAAACAAGACCGTTGATATCCTGAAGGCGCTGGTTAAGAAAGGGTATGCTAACGTATCAGGCAAAGGACGGGGAACTAGATATTCGCTGAAATAATTTCATATAGCGGAACAAATGGCTTTTCTTGAGTTGATTACAAAGAGCCGAGCTGACCTTTAATATAGTCAGCTCGGCTCTTTATAAATAGGGACGTTTAGAAAAGTCCCGTAATCTTTCCTTCGTTATCGATATCCATGTTTTCGGCAGCTGGTTTCTTCGGCAGGCCGGGCATGGTCAGGATGTTGCCGGTCAGTGCGACGATGAAGCCGGCACCGGCGGCGATGCGCAGTTCTCTTACGGTTACGGTAAAGCCTGTGGGACGGCCAATCTTTGCAGCATCGTCAGACAGGGAATACTGGGTTTTGGCCATGCAGACGGGCATTTTGTCAAAGCCGAGTTCCTGGATTTCGGTGAGCTGTTTTTGGGCTGCTGCGGTGAAGGTGATGCCGTCCGCGCCGTAGATTTCCTTGGCGATGGCGGTGATTTTTTCTTCCACGCTCTGTTCGGTTTCGTAGATGAAGTGGAAGTTGTTGGGCTTATTCATGGCCGCTTCGACTTTTTCGGCGAGCTTCAGGCCGCCTTCGCCGCCTTTGGCCCAGACTTCGGAGAGGGCGACTTCAGCGCCGCGCTTGTTGCAGGCGGCTTCGACGAAGTCGAGTTCTTCCTTGGTATCGGTGGGGAAGGCGTTGATGGCCACGACAGCAGGCAGACCGAATTTATGGATATTCTCAATGTGTTTTTCGAGGTTCTGCATACCGCGTTCCAAGGCGTCCATATTGACCTGGCCGAGGTCTTTTTTATCCATGCCGCCGTGCATCTTGAGTGCGCGGACGGTGGCGACGATAACCACGGCATCGGGCTTTAAGCCGGCAAAACGGCATTTGATATCGAGGAATTTCTCTGCGCCGAGGTCAGCACCGAAACCGGCTTCCGTGACCACGTAATCAGCAAATTTGAGTGCAAATTTCGTGGCCATGACGCTGTTGCAGCCGTGGGCGATGTTGGCGAACGGGCCGCCGTGGATAAAGGCGGGCGTGCCTTCCAAGGTCTGCACGAGGTTCGGCTTGATGGCGTCCTTAAAGAGCAGGGTCAGAGCTCCCGTGACGTTAAGTTCCTTGGCTCTTACGGCGCGGCCATCACGGGTGTAGGCGACGACGATTTCGCCGAGGCGCTTTTTCATATCTTCGAGGTCGGAGGCCAGGCACAGAATGGCCATCATTTCAGACGCTACGGTGATGTCAAAGCCGGTTTCGCGGGGCACGCCGTGTGCTTTGCCGCCCATGCCGATAACCACATGGCGCAGGGCACGGTCGTTGAGGTCGAGGACGCGTTTCCAGACCACCCGGCGCACATCGATATCGAGGGTATTGCCCTGCTGGATATGGTTGTCGATTACGGCAGCGAGCAGGTTGTGTGCCGTGGTGATGGCATGGAAGTCACCGGTAAAGTGCAGGTTGATATCCTCCATGGGCACGACCTGTGCATAACCGCCGCCAGCGGCGCCGCCCTTGAGGCCGAAGCAGGGGCCAAGGGAGGGTTCACGCAGGGCAACGGCAACTTTTTTGCCCTGTTTATGGAAGGCATCGGCAAGGCCTACGCTGGTGGTCGTCTTGCCTTCGCCAGCCGGGGTTGGATTGATGGCCGTCACCAGCACCAGCTTGCCGTTGGGCTGGTCTTTGACCCGCTGGAAGGCGGCGAGGCTGATTTTTGCCTTGTACTTGCCATAGAGTTCGAGTTCATCCTCGGAGATGTTGAGTTTCTCCGCGATACGGCGAATGTCCTGCATTTCTGCGCTCTGCGCGATTTCCACATCGGTTTTCATTGAGCTTTCTTCTCCTCTGCAATTAAAAACATAAAGCTTATATAAGAAATACTGCCGAAGACGCACGCGTCTCCGGCAGTATTGCCTTAAACGTTAAGGTGCGTTTCTGCTGCCTGCACAACATTCTGCATGAGCATAGCGACAGTCAAGAGCCCCACACCGCCCGGTACGGGGGTGATGGCGCCGGCAACTTCGCTGACGGCTTCAAAGTCCACATCGCCCACGAGTTTCTTGGGGGCAATGCGGTTGATGCCGACATCAATGACGGTTGCACCTGTTTTTACCATATCTTTTTTCACAAAATTGGGCTTGCCAATGGCGGCGACCAGAATATCAGCCTGACGGGTGATTTCCGCCAAATTCTCGGTGCGGGAATGGCACACGGTTACGGTTGCATTTTTCGCCATCAGCAGATGGAACATGGGCTTGCCCACGATATTGCTGCGGCCGATGACCACGGCGCGTTTGCCTGCGATTTCAATGCCGGCCATTTCCAGCATGCGGATGCAGCCTGCTGGTGTGCAGGGCAGCAGGGCTGGTTCGCCCGTAACCATCTTGCCCACATTGACGGGATGGAAGCCATCGACGTCCTTGGACGGGTCAATGCGGTTAAGGATTTCGGCCTCAAACTGCGCAATCTGGGCAGGCAGGGGCAGCTGCACAAGGATGCCGTCGATTTTTTCATCGGCATTCAGGGCATCTATCTTGGCAATTAATTCGTCTTTGCTGGTTTCTTCGGGCATAGCGATAACTTCTGAATAGATGCCGAGTGCAGCGCAGGCCTTGTCCTTGTTGCGAACGTAGACTTCAGAAGCCGGGTCGTTACCTACGCGGATAACTGCGAGGCCCGGAGCGCGGCCATATTTTTCCTGCAGAGCCGCCGCCCGGCGCCCTGCATCATCTTTTAACTGCTGTGCGAAAAACTTGCCTTCGAGAATTTTTGCGGACATGGAGTCACCTCAATTTTGTTGATTATAAGTAGAAACTAAGCCAGGTGCAGACAAAGATGGCGACGGACACGATGCCGTTGCGCATAAAGTAGCCTTGCGTCACCCGGGAAAAATCCGTGGGGCTTACGATGCGGTGCTGGTAAACCAGAGTTCCTGCCGCAATGCCCACGCCGATAAAGTAGGCTTGGCCTAAGGCGAGCATTACGCCCACGGCAAAGAAGCAGGCGATACAGATAACGTGCATGGCTGCCGCGAGCTTGAAGGCGTTCGGTGCGCCATAGCTGACCGCTAAGGAGTGCAGCCCCTGGCTCTTGTCAAATTCCTCGTCCTGCGCGCCGTACATGGCATCAAAGCCGCAAATCCAGAGGGCTACAGCCGAGCACAGGAGCACCATGGGTGCGGTAATCTGCCCGCTGACCCCGACCCAGCCGCCGGCAGGCGCCATGGCAATGGCAATGCCAAGGACAAGATGGCACCAGCCGGTAAAGCGTTTGGTGAACGGATAAATCAGAAAGGGCAGGGCGGCAAGGGGCAGCAGGTAAATGCAGATGGGATGCAGCTGCATAACCGAGAGCACCATCAACAGCAGGCAAATCGCAATAAAAATCTTTGCCTCCAGCTTGCTGATTTTGCCCGTAACCATGGCGCGGTGGCTCATGCGGGGCTGCTGGCTGTCAAATTTGAGGTCAGCCAAATTGTCAAGCGCGAGTGCTGCCGCGCGGCCTGTGGTAATTGCCAGGGCAATCCAAATCAGGTCATGAACACTGGGGCTGCCATTTGCCGCCAGTACCGCGCCCATAAAGGCGAACGGCAGGTCAAAAATCGTATGGTGCAGAGCCACGTTGTTAATATGGGCTTTTATATCAATCAATCCAAACCAAGCTCCTTCCACTTGGCATCTACGCGGGCCTTGATTTCTTCGCTCATGCTGATTTCTTCCGGCCATTCGCGGGTATGGCCTTCTTCCGGCCAGGTCTTGGTGGCATCAATGCCCATCTTGGAACCCCATTTTGCCATCGGGGAGGAGTGGTCGAGGACGTCAAGCGGGCCTTCGACGATTTCCAAATCGTGCTTGGCGTCGATATTGTTGTAGACGCGCCACCAGACTTCCTTGAGGTCCTGGACGTTGACATGGGCATCGACGACAATAATCATCTTGACGTTCATCATCTGGCCCATGCCCCAGAGTGCGTGCATGACCTTGCGGGCCTGCATGGGGTACTGCTTCTTGATGGATACGATGCAGCAGTCATGGAATACGCCTTCAAGCGGCATATTGATGTCGATGATTTCCGGCTGCATCTGCTGCAGAATCGGCAGGAATATGCGTTCCGTAGCCTTGGCAAGGTAACAGTCCTCCATAGGCGGCTTGCCGACCACCGTGGAGAAGTAAATCGGGTTCTTGCGGTGGGTAATCGCCGTGATATGGAACACGGGATAATCGTCCGCCAAAGAGTAGTAGCCCGTATGGTCGCCGAAGGGGCCTTCGCGGCGCTTTTCGTCTGTCCGCACATAGCCTTCGAGAATGATTTCTGCCGTTGCGGGCACTTCGATATCCACGGTCTTGCACTTGACCATTTCCACGGATTTATGCCGCAGGAAACCGGCGAAGACCATTTCGTCAATATCGCGGGGCAGGGGAGCGGTGGCGGCATAGGTAAGCACCGGGTCCGTGCCGATGGCTACTGCCGCTTCGATTCTATCGCCGCCCTGTGCCTTGGTATCGCGGAAGTTTTCTGCGCCGTTCTTGTGGATATGCCAGTGCATACCCGTGGTGCGGCTGTCGTATTTCTGCAGGCGGTACATGCCCACATTGCGCTTGCCGGTCTTGGGATTCTTGGTGAACACCAAGGGCAGGGTCACGAAGGGGCCGCCGTCGTCGGGCCAGCATTTGAGAATGGGAATATCGTCAAGACTCGGATTTTCCGTTTCCACAACTTCCTGACAGGGCGCGTTCTTCACGTATTTCGGGAAGTTGATTGCGCGCTTGATCATGGGAATCATGGTCACAACGCTCATTTTATTCTGCAGGGAAACATAGGGGAGCTTGAGCATCTCCCGCAGTTCGTCTGCTACATCGTCGAGCTTTTCCACGCCCAAAGCCATCGCCATGCGTTCATAGCTGCCGAAGGCGTTCATAAGCACGGGCATTTTGGAGCCCTTGACGTTTTCAAAGAGCAGGGCAACGTTTTTGTTCCCTTCCATTTTCGATACCCGGTCGGTGATTTCCGTAATCTCGAGTTCCGGGTCAACCTCGGTCTTTATGCGCTTTAAGAGTCCCTTGGACTCCAAGTCGGCCATAAATTCCCGCAAGTCCTTATAAGCCAAGAAATTTACCTCCTCTTATCTGCGTAAAATATAACGAACAATGAAATAGCCTACCTCATAGAGTACGATGATGGGCAGGGCGATCATGGACTGGGTGAATACGTCCGGGGTCGGCGTAATGAGTGCGCCGACGACGAAGGACAGGAAGATAATAATCCGCTGATATTTCTTCAGGAAAGCGGATGTGATAAGCCCCATCTTACCCAGAATGGTAATCACGAGCGGCAGCTCAAAGATAAAGCCGAACGGCAGGACAAACATGATGACAAAGTCAAAGTACTTGTCCACCGAGAGCAGGGCCTCGAGTTCTGTATTGCCAAAACCCAGGAAAAATTTGATGCCTGCCGGCAGTACCAGGAAAAAGGAAAAGGCCAGTCCACAGAAAAAAAGAACGACGGAGGTCGGCACGATAAGGCCAAGCACCATGCGTTCCCTGGTGGTCAGGGCCGGCAGGAAAAAGCGCCAGACCTGCCAAAAGATAATGGGCAGTGCCAAGAGAAAACCGGCTACACAGGCCACCTTCAGATAGGTGAAGAAGGCTTCAGCAGGCTGCATATAGTAGAGCTTGCCTGCGGGCAGGGTGATGTAGTGCATGATTTCCTGAATGTAGAAATAGCCAACCACGCTGCCTAAACCTGTAGCCACCAGACATTTGATGATGCGGCTGCGAAGCTCAGTGAGATGGGCAATCAGGGACATGCTGCCATCGTCTAAGGCTGCTTCGGCATCTGCCGGGGCGCCAAGCTGCTTGGGCGCCTCGATTTCTTCGTATTTTTGTTCTTCTGCCATTACACCACCGGCTTACTGCTTCGTCTGGTTTTCAGCCTTGGGCAGTTCTTTGGGCTGTTCCGTTACATTCATCATCTGTGTGTCTTCCGCTTTCTTGCTCTCATCGGTCACGCCGGATTTGAACTCCTTGATGCCTTTGCCGAGGGCTTTGCCGATTTCCGGAAGTCTGCTGGGGCCAAAGACAATCAGGGCTACGATGATGAGCGCACCTGCAGTATATGGACTAATCATAAATAATTCCTCCTAAACGTTACATATTCTATACACTTGTATTATAGCGAAAAAATGGGAAAATCTCAATGTCCGTTTGTACAAATTCCCTGCCATTACAGGATTTGACCTTATCTTTTCGTAATCTTTTGTTAGTCTTATGGTATAGGTGAGAGCGGGGGTGACTTTCGAAGAGTTGGTTTTGCACTCTTGGAAAGGGGCAAAATTGCGGGAAAAAACTGCTGGGAAAATTGTAGAAATCCTGCAGAAAAAATATGGGGGAGGGGGCAGATTTTTCCTTGACACGCTATTATGCCTATGCTATTATTAATAACTGTAGGCGCATGAAGTGCGTCTGATTTGGGTTTTATCATAACCCATCCCCAACCGCACAACGAGGCTGTGAAATCTGCCTTGTGGCAGTGCCGTAGTTGGCGAGTAATCTTATAGGGAGGTGTTTTCATGTACGCAATTATCAAAACTGGTGGCAAGCAGTACAAGGTCGCTGAAGGTGATGTAATCATGGTGGAGAAGCTCTCCGCTGCTGAAGGCGAAGCTGTAGTGTTTGACGAAGTTCTGACGGTAGTAAACGACGGTGATGTCAAAGTTGGCAAGCCGGTTGTTGAAGGTGCCAAAGTAACGGGCAAGGTTGAAGCTCAGGGCAAGGACAAGAAGATTCTGGTCTTCAAGTACAAGGCTAAGAGCAACTATCGTAAACGTCAGGGTCATCGTCAGCCGTTCACGAAGGTTGTTATCGAAAAGATTGAAGCTTAATCTATGATTAAGATCAAAATCTTTAAAGAGCCAACGGATCGCATTGTTGGCTTTGAAGTTGCCGGCCATAGCGGTACGGCAGAGCGTGGTCAGGATATTGTCTGTGCCGGGGTTTCCTCGCTTGCACAGACGGCGCTTTTGGGACTGGGTGAGCATCTGCATCGCGACATGGATTATTCCGTAGCGAGTGGTAAGCTTAAAATGCAGCTCAAAGGGGCTCCTGATGAACTGACCGAAGCGATTTTACAAACGATGCTTCTAGGACTGATGGAGATTGCTAAGCTCAGTCCGGAAGCGGTACAAATTCAGGAACAGCGGAGGTGAATTCGATGTTTACTTTTGATTTGCAGTTGTTCGCACATAAAAAGGGTGTTAGCTCCACGCGTAACGGTCGTGACAGCCATTCCAAGCGTCTCGGCGTTAAGGAGCAGGCTGGTACGGTTGTAACCGCTGGCAGCATTCTGGTTCGTCAGCGCGGCACGCATTTCCATCCGGGCCACAATGTTGGTATCGGTAAGGATGATACCCTGTTCGCAAAGGTTGCCGGCAAGGTTGCTTTCGAGCGCAAAGGCCGCTACCAGCGTCAGGTCAGCGTTTATACGGCTGAAGAAGCTATGTAAGACATATAACGGATACCTGCGCTTTTGGGCGCAGGTATTTGTTTATAAGGAACGGCGTTAGGTTGCGTTGTAGTGCATAAAGGCAAGAGCCGGTATTGAACGCAATGCCGGCTCTTGCCTTTATTCATTATAAGGGGCGACGTTCCCTAACTTTTCTTTGGCGCAAAGAAAAGTTACAAAAGAAAACGCGGACTGAAATCCCATCACGGGATTTACGTCCGCCAGCGCCCGTCCTTGGGCGCTGAGCAACGATATACAGTGGTCTTATGGTTTAGATGTGGAGGAAATATGCAGTTTATTGATAGAACCCGCGTAATTGTGAAGGCGGGCGATGGCGGGCATGGGAAGTCTGCTTTCCGCCGGGAGAAGTTTGTGCCGAAAGGTGGGCCGTCTGGTGGTGATGGCGGCCGGGGCGGCGATGTGATTTTTGTCGTTGACCAGAATATGAACACGCTGTTGGATTTCCGTTTTCATCGGAAGTTTACGGCGAAGAATGGCGAAAATGGTGATATCAAGAATCAGTATGGTGCCAATGCACCTGCCTGCTATGTCAAGGTACCGCCCGGAACGATTGTGAAGGACGAGGCTACGGGCAAGGTGCTGGCTGACCTTACGGAAATCGGTCAGGAGGCTGTGGTCTGCAAGGGCGGCCGTGGCGGTCGCGGCAATGCGAAGTTTGCCAACTCTGCCAACCGTACGCCGACCTTTGCCGAATTCGGCGAACCGGGTGAGGCCAAGAACCTGATTCTGGAATTGAAGCTGCTCGCTGATGTGGGGCTGGTCGGCTATCCGAGTGTGGGCAAGTCGAGTCTTGTGGCCAGCTGTTCGGCAGCGCGCCCGGAGATTGCGGAGTATCACTTTACGACGATTACGCCGGTGCTCGGTGTGGTCAAGACGGACTACGAAAAGAGCTTTGTCATGGCCGATATTCCGGGGCTTATCGAAGGTGCGGCTGACGGTGTGGGCCTTGGTCATGACTTCCTGCGCCATGTGGAGCGCACGAAGCTGATTCTGCATATCGTGGACGCTTCGGGGCTTGAAGGCCGCGACCCCATTGACGATTATTACAAAATCAATGCGGAACTCAAGAAATACAGCGAAAAGATTGCCCGCCGCACGCAGGTGCTTGTGGCCAATAAAATCGACTTGCCGGAAGCGCAGGAGAATCTGCCGCGCCTGCAGAAACTGGCGGAAGAAAACGGCATGAAGTTCTTTGCCATTTCGGCAGCTACGCGCGAAGGCGTGCAGGAGCTTATCGACTATACCGGTGAATGGCTCGACAACTATGTCGAGGAGCCGGAGACGGAAGACGAAGTTGTGGTCTATGACGAGAACGAGGAAGACCCGGATAAGATTACCATTTCCCGCAACATCAGCGGTGAACTTGTGGTGTCCGGTCAGAATATCGAAAAGCTCGTGAAGATGACCAACTTCCTCAATGATGAAGCTGTGCGCCGCTTCCAGTACATCTGGCGCATTAAGAATCTCGATGAAAAGCTGCGGGAAAAGGGCGCCAAAGAGGGCGATACCATCCATATCGGCGAAATGGAATTTGAATTCCGCGATTAAGAGTAAGGATTTACGGAGGAATCAATTTGTTAAGAAATTCATTGACAGGCAAGCAGAAAAGCTTTTTGCGTTCCATGGGACAGAAATTGGAACCCGTGGTGATGATGGGCAAGGAAGGCGTGACGCCGACCGTTGTACAGGCTGCGCAGGAAGCCATCAAGAAGCGCGAACTCATCAAGGTACGTGTATTGCAGAACTGCATGGAAGAACCGGAAGATGCCATCACCATGCTGGCTGAACGTGCAGATGTAAATCTCGTGCAGATTATCGGCCGCAATGGTCTGCTGTTTAAGCGCAACTACGATAAGCCGAAAATCGAACTGCCGTAACCAAACTTGAGCGGAGGGAAGAACATGGGAACTGCCAGAGAGCGTTTGCGTGAAGCCAAGCGCATTGTGGTCAAGGTGGGCACGAGTACCCTGACCCATGAAACCGGAAAACTGAATCTGCACCGCATTGACCTGTTGCTGCGGGAAATCGCCGACCTCAAAAATCAGGGCAAGGAAATGATTCTTGTGTCCTCGGGCGCCATTGCCGCAGGCTTGGGCAAGCTGGGGCTTACGAAAAAGCCGGACTCCATTCCGGAAAAGCAGGCGGTAGCGGCTATCGGGCAGGGCGTACTCATGCATATCTATGAGAAGCTCTTTGCCGAATACGGACAGGTTATGGGACAGGTGCTGCTGACCAAGGAAAACTCAGTGCAGCATCATCAGTACATTCATTCCCGTAATTCCCTGCTGGCTCAGCTTTCCATGGGGGCTATTCCCGTCATCAATGAAAATGATGCGGTAGCCGTAGATGAAATCAAGATTGGTGATAACGATAACCTTTCGGCTATGGTGGCAACTTTGGTGGACGCCGATGCCCTGATTATCCTGTCGGATATTGAAGGGCTTTATACAGCTAATCCGGCGACCCATCCGGAAGCTGAGCTTATCGCCGAAATTCCCGAAATCACGCCCGAAGTTGAAGCGATTGCCGGTGGTGCCGGTTCCAAGCTGGGCACGGGCGGCATGATGACCAAGATTCAGGCGGCACAAATTTCCATGAGTGCCGGCGTGACGATGGTCATTGCTTCGGGCTCACGGGAAAATGTGCTGAGGGATATTTTGAACGGTCAAAATATCGGTACAGTGTTCCCGGCACGGGAATCGCATCTCCGGGTGCGCAAGTCATGGCTTGCCTTTGGCAAGCGCCTGACCGGCGAAATCGTGGTGGATGCAGGCTGTGCCAAGGCCATGCGGGAACAGGGAGCAAGTATCCTGCCCGCAGGAGTTATCGCCTGTGACGGTGACTTTGCTGCCGGCAGTACCGTGCGGGTGCTGACCGAATCGCAGCAGGAAATCGCCCGGGGAATTGTGAATTTCTCTGTGGGAGATTTGCAAAAAATCCTGGGCTGTCAGACCGAGAAAATTACGGAGATATTAAATGGTGATGTACCGACAGAGGTTATTCACCGCGATAATATGGTGTTAATGGTGTGATGGTCTGGTAATGGACTGATTTTTGATGGGGAGGAATCGGATTGGATATTCAGGCAGAAGTACGCAAAAAGGCAGAAGCGGCAAAAGCTGCGTCCTATAAGCTGGGCACGCTTTCGACCAAGGTGAAAAATGAAGCCTTGCTGGCGATGGCACATGCCTTGGAACAGCGCAGCAGCATGATTTTGGCAGCCAATGCGCAGGACTTGGAAGAAGCCCGGCAAAAGGGCGTCAAGCGCTCCTATCTGGACCGTCTGATGCTCGATGAAAACCGCATTGCCGGCATGGCTGAAGGTCTGCGGCAGACGGCGGCTCTGCCTGACCCCATCGGTCAGGGCGATTATTCGTGTGTACGTCCCAATGGCCTTTCCATCCGTCGCGTGCGGGTGCCGCTGGGTGTGGTGGGCATCATCTATGAAGCCCGCCCCAATGTCACGGCAGATGCTTTGGCGCTCTGCCTGAAATCCGGCAATGCCGTGCTTTTGCGCGGCGGCAGCGAGGCGATTCGCTCGAATATCGCCATCAGTTCACTATTGGCAGAAGAGGCCTATAAGCATGGTATCCCCGAAGGGGCAATCCAGTTTATCGACTTTACGGACAGGGAAGCTGTGGGCGTAATGACTCATTTGACCGGTTTGTTAGACGTCATCATTCCGCGCGGCGGTGCAGGGCTGATCAAGCGGGTGGTGGAGGACAGTTCTGTACCCGTTATTGAAACCGGCACCGGTGTCTGCCATACCTATGTGGACGAAAGTGCGGATTTACAGATGGCGCTCGATATTGCTATCAATGCTAAGACCAGCCGTCCTTCGGTCTGCAATGCCATGGAAACGCTGCTTGTGCATAAGAATGCGGCGGAAAATTTCCTGCCCATGCTTTATAAGACCATGACGGCAAAGAAAGTGGAGCTGCGGGGCTGTGAACAATCAAGAGCCATCTGCCCGGAAATGCAGCCGGCAGAAGAAATTGACTGGTCAACGGAATATGGTGATTTGATCCTGTCCGTCAAGGTGGTAGATGATGTGGCAGCAGCGATAGAACATATCAACCGCTACAACACTGGTCATTCGGAAACGATTGTCACGAGTGACCTCGTGAATGCTACGCGCTTCCAGAAGGAAGTGGATGCAGCGGCGGTATATGTCAATGCTTCGACCCGCTTTACGGACGGTTTTGAGTTTGGCTTTGGCGCGGAAATCGGCATCAGCACGCAGAAACTCCATGCCCGTGGGCCAATGGGTCTTATGGAGCTCACAAGCTCCAAGTATCTCATCATGGGTGAGGGGCAGATTCGCTGATGTTTCATTTGCAGGGCTATTACCGGGCTATGCGCCAGTATCTGTCTACCCCCAAAGGGGCGCATGACAGCAAGGACTATGCTCAGGCAGTAGTGCTAATATTATTGACGGTAGCGGCAGTATATCTGTTGCTTTATGTATGGGGAGGAATCCGGTGATGAAAAAGCGAATCGGGCTGATGGGCGGTACATTTGACCCCATCCATCTGGCTCATTTGCATATTGCCGAGGAATCCCGGCAGGCTTTCCAACTGGACGAAGTGCGCTTTATCCCTGCTGCGCAGCCGCCGCACAAGCAGGGGCGGAAAATCGCCTCGGCAGAGCAGCGCATCAAGATGGTGGAGCTGGCTATTGCTGATAATCCGTTCTTTACGCTTGACCTTTTGGAAATGGAGCTGCAAGGGCCGTCCTATTCGTGGCGGACGGTGCAGGAAATGCAAAGACGTCTGGGGCAGGAGGCAGAACTATTCTTTATCACTGGCTCGGATTCCATTAACGATTTGCCCACCTGGAACCATCCGAAAGAATTGGCAGCGGCCTGCCATTTTATTGGCACAACCCGGCCGGAGGTGCCTTTTGATGAGGACATGCTGCTGGATTTTTTTGGTGCGGAGTTACGCAGGCGTATTCATGAACTCGAGGTGCCGCGTATGGAGATATCTTCAACCCTTATCCGGCAGCGTATTGCGCAGGGAAAGTCCATTCGTTATTTAGTACCAGAAGCAGTTGCAGAATATATCGAAAAAGAAGGGTTGTATCAATGAGTTTTGCTATGGGCTATGAAGAAATGCGCGCATTACTGGAAAAGAGCCTGAAACCATCCCGCTATCAGCACTCGTTGGGCGTAGCGGAGACGGCGGTGTTTTTGGCCCGGCGTTTTGGCGTGGACGAAGAGCAGGCTAAGATTGCCGGCCTTCTCCACGATTGTGCGCGGGAATTTCGCAACGAGGATTTAATTGCCGAAGCGGAAAAACGCCTGATTATGGTGGGCAATATTGAACGGCAGATGCCTTTGCTGCTTCATGCCTATATAGGTTCCCGGCTGGTGACGGAAAAATACGGCGTCAGCGACCATGCGATTGAGCAGGCGATCTGGCGTCATACCGTGGGCGGCGCGAAGATGACGGAGCTGGATAAGATTATCTGGTTTGCGGATATGATTGAACCGAACCGGGATTATCCTGGTGTAGAGCGCTTGCGTGAACTTGCCCAAACGGTTTCCCTTGATGATATGGTGCTGGCCGGTCTTACGCAGTCTATTGCCTTTGTCCTGCAAAAGGGCGGGCTGATTCATCCCAATACGGTGATTGCCAGAAATGAAATATTGCTTAACAGATAGAAGGTCAGGCCGATGGACAAGATAAATGTCACCCAGCAAAATATAAAACATAAACGTAAACTGCTGGCGCAAAGACGGCGGCGGGCACGTCTGCGGCTGTTGATTTTGTTGATTTTTCTAGGGCTGGTGCTTACCGGTGTACTTTTTGCCGGTTATGCGCTGGTTTCGCTGGGCGCCCGCATCAATCAGGAATACCAGGCCATGTATGATGGTTACAGCCAGCGCCAGCAGGCAAGGCGGGGACAGATAGACCCGCGGTTTGATGGTTATACCAATGTGCTGATTGTAGGGCTTGATGAAGGCGTGGATACTGATGGCAGCACGGAAAAGAAGGCCGATGGCATAGTCGTAGCCAGTTTTGAAAACAGCACGGGCAAGCTGCGCTTTATCCACATTCCGCAGGATACCTGGGTGAATGTTACGGGGAGCCGTGAGCAGATGAAGATGAAATATCTTTATGCCCTGGGCGGTGCGCCCCTGATGACTCGTCAGGTCAATGCGCTGCTGGGGATCTCCATTCACCAGTATATTGTGCTCGATATGCAGGTCTTTAGCGAGCTTATCGATGCTATTGGCGGCGTGGATATTTATGTGGAAGAGGATATGAACTACGACGATGCCGAGGGGGGCATTGCCATTCATCTGCCACAGGGCTATCAGCATTTAGATGGCAGACAGGCGCAGGGGTATCTGCGCTATCGCAGTGATGATTTGAACGATTTGGGCCGTATGCAGCGCCAGCAGCGTTTCTGTAAGGCACTTTACCAGAATCTCCTGCAGTTTAAGACACTGACGAAGCTGCCCGTTATTGCGGACATCATTAAGCAGCGGGTGGAAACCAGTGCAGAAATCTTTGATTCCATGTATCTGGCTAATACCTTGCGGCATTTGAGCAATGTAGCGCCGGAGAGCATTATTCTGCCCGGTGAGCCTGCCGCCGATGACCCTTCGATTTGGGTGATTGACGATACGGCGATGGAGCAGCGAATGAAAGAACTTTTCCCTGAGGCAGGCGCCAAGGAATGATGATAGGATAATGATATATCGATTGGAGGATTTTACATGACGATTGAAGAAATGAGCCAGGCAATCTGCAAGGCAGCCAGCGACAAAAAAGCGCGTGATATTGTGGTGATGGATATGCGGGAAATCTCCCCGTCCACGGATTATTTTGTGATTTGTTCGGCCAATACGGCAACGCAGGTACGCGCGATTGCCGACAATATCGAAGATGAACTGGGGGAGGCCGGTGTGGAATTTAACCACAAGGAAGGCTACCGGGAAGGCGAATGGGTGCTGCTGGACTTCGGTGATGTGGTTGCCCATGTCTTCATGCAGGAAGCCCGTGAATACTATGCACTGGAACAGCTTTGGGGTGATGCCAAGCTGTCCGTCTATGAAGACTGATTGAGGCCGTTATGGAAGAACAACGTAAGAAAAAATACGGCCCGAGCACAGTGGCCACGCTGAAGGTGGTGCGTGAGTCGGAGTTGGGCGCCTTCCTCGATGCGGAAACCGGCAATACCAATGATGATATTTTGCTGCATAAGAATCAGCAGACCCATCCGGTAAATATCGGTGATGAAGTGGAAGTGTTTCTGTACCTTGACCCGAACCGCAAGCTGACCGCCAGCATGCGGGTGCCGAAGATGAAGGAAGGGCAGATTGCCCGCCTGAAGGTCATCAACGTGAGCCGCGATGGTGCGTTTGTTGATGTAGGCGCGGAACGCGGCATCTTCATGCCCTATGCGGGTATGCGCGGTCGTCCGCAGATTGGTGAAGTGGTCTGGGCAAAGCTATACACCGATAAGTCGGGCAGACTGGCCGTCACCATGGAAGTCGAAGACGAAATGCGCCGCGCCTCCCAGCCGGCCAAGGGCGTCAAAAAAGGGCAGATGGTCACCGGTGCGATTTACAACTATACCGATGCCGGAGCCTTCCTGTTCAGCGAAGAACGCTATATTGTCTTTATCGCCAATAAGGAAATGAATCCGCAGTCCCGCCCCAAAGTCGGGCAGGTGGTCACGGCCCGTGTTACCTATATCCGCGATGACGGCCGCCTGAATGCTTCGTTAAAGGAGAGCAAGGAAAAGGCACTCATTACGGATGCGGAAAAAATCATGGAGCTTTTGCGTAATCGCAATGGCAAAATGCCTTACAGTGACGAATCCTCCCCAGAGGTTATCCGCGACAAGTTTGGCATTTCCAAGGCTGCGTTCAAGCGGGCTTTGGGTCATCTTTTGCGGGAAAATCGCATTGTGGAAGAAGATGGCTGGACCTATCTAAAAGAAAATTAAACAAATTCAAGCAAATTTTTTCAACAGTTGAAGGAATTTACCCGCAAAGGGCGAATTAAAAAGCTAGAGATGAATTTGATGGGATATAAAATATAGATGGGGGCGAAGTAGATGGCAGCAGAAACGAGTGGAGACAAGAAAGGAATCTTGCTGGAAACTGGCACTAATGAATTTGAAATTGTGGAATTCAGCATTGGACAAGTTAACTATGGCATCAACGTGGCAAAGGTACGCGAGGTAATTACCTGTCCACCGGTGACGGCTATGCCGCAGGCTCATCCCTATATTGATGGTCTGTTCACCCTGCGTGGCAAAGCAATTCCTTTGGTAAATCTGCCGCGATGCCTGAATGTGCAGTCCAAGGCAGAACCGCGCAATGTCATTGTGACGGAAATCAATAATTATAACATTGGTTTTTTGGTAGAAAATGTTTCCCGCATTCATCGCATTTCCTGGAAGGATATGGAGCCGGCTCCGGAAGTTGGCGACCAGTCCCGTGTAGTTGGCATTATCAAGATGGAAGACCGCATTGTCCTGCTTATTGACTTTGAGACGATTATTGCGGAAATCAATCCGGAAATCAATGCGAAACTGACGACGTATGAAGAGGCACCGGAAGATGTCAAGAGCAAACGCGCCGACGTTCATGTTGTTGTGGCAGAAGATTCGCCGATGCTGCGCGATTTGCTCGTTACGACGCTGCATGAATCCGGCTATCGTTATGTCCGTGACTTCGGTAATGGTCAGGATGCCTGGGATTATCTGCAGGGTCTGGCCAAGAAGCCGGGCAAAATCGAAGAGCATGTGCGCGTGATTATCTCCGATGTCGAGATGCCCAAGATGGATGGTCATCGCCTGCTCAAATTGGTGCGTGAAGATGAAACGCTTGGACAGGTGCCACTGGTACTGTTCTCCTCGCTGATCAGTGAGGAAATGCGCATCAAGGGCGAACAGCTGGGGGCTTCCGGACAGATTGCCAAGCCGGAAATCAATCAGCTGATTGGACTTTTGGACAATCTCGTGTTTGGGGTGCCCATCAAAGACCCCGATGCAGATGAAGAATAAGATTGGTTGACATATCCGTGTGATAAGACGCCCGATGGCTGATAATACTTTCCCTATGCTTATGCAGGCTTGCCTAACGCACCGGGAAAGCATCATCAGCCATCGGGCTGTTTTCTTGCATTACATGTAAAGGCTAAGATGCCTGCGGGGCTGGTAATATTTTTCCTTCGCATAGACAAAACAGGGTTCTTTTGTTACAATGATATATCGAGTTAGATTGTGTAAAAGGACTGAATAAATAAGTATGAAGATTATAGATGGCAAAGCCCAGCGCTATGTCAAATTTTTGGTTTATGGCTGTCAGATGAATGTTGCCGATGCCGAGCGCATGGCCGGGCAGCTGGCCGATATCGGCTATGAGCGCTTAGCTGATGATGCGCCGATGGAAGATGCTGACCTTCTCATCATCAATACCTGCGCCGTACGCGAAACGGCGGAGGACAAGGTCTATGGTAAAATTGGGGAAATCAAGAACATCAAGCGTAAGAATCCTAAGCTGATTTTCGGCATCACCGGCTGCATGGCGCAGAAGGAAAGCGACAAGCTCATCAAGCGGGCGTCGCATATCGACTTCGTGCTCGGCACGGGCAAGGTGCATGAACTCAACGCGGTTGTGCAGGAAATCGAACGTGAACGTGGTCATGTGGTCAATACGGAATTGGATGCCAAGACAGCACCGGCTATCGCGGAAGACCACCGTGTGGCCCGTGATGGCAAACTGTCGGCCTGGATTCCTATCATGTATGGCTGCAACAACTTCTGCACCTACTGTATTGTTCCCTATGTGCGCGGGCGGGAGCGCAGCCGCCGTCCCGAAGATGTGGTGAAGGAAGTCGAGCAGGCTGTGGCACAGGGCTATAAGGAAGTCACCCTGTTAGGCCAGAACGTCAACTCCTATGGCAAGGACCATAAACTCGCGACCTTTGCGGAACTCTTAAAGATGGTGGACAAGGTGGAAGGCATCAAGCGGGTGCGCTTTATGACCTCACATCCCAAGGACTTGAGCGACGAAGTGATTGAAGCCATTGCTACAGGCGAGCACCTTTGCGAGCATATCCATCTGCCGGTGCAGTATGGCAGCAATCATCTGCTGAAGGCCATGAACCGCGTTTATACGGTGGAAAGCTATAAGGAACTTGTGCGCAAAATCCGTGCCCGCCTGCCGCAAGCATCACTTACAACGGACCTTATTGTGGGCTTCCCGGGAGAAACGGAAGAAGATTTTGCACAGATGCTGGACTTCCTGAAGGAAATCCGCTATGATTCGGCCTATACCTTTATCTATTCCAAGCGCAGCGGTACGCCGGCGGCCACGATGGACAATCAGGTGGACGATGCGGTGAAGAAGGAACGGCTCAACGCCTTGATGGCGGTGCAGAATCAAATCAGCTTAGAGAAGAATCAGGCGTTACTCGATTCGGTTATGGAAGTTATGGTCGAAGGCCCCAGTAAGAATGATGATTCCGTCTGGACAGGCCACACTCGTACGAATAAAATCGTGCTTTTCAATCATCAGGATGAGCAGCCCGGTGATTTTATCAGTGTGAAGATTACGCACCCGCAGACCTGGGTGTTAAAAGGTATTCGTGTATAATAGTACGGAGAGCTCCCTCAGGTGAGGGAGCTTCTGCCGTTTTTTATGTTTATCGTTTTTGGGATTTTAGTGGAGGTGCAGCGCTTACATGGAACTTACGCCCATGATGCAGCAATATTTGGCTACGAAGGAACAGCATCCTGAGGCCATTTTATTTTTCCGGTTGGGGGATTTCTATGAAATGTTCTTTGACGACGCCCGTATTGTGTCCAAGGAACTGAGTCTGACGCTTACAAGCCGCAGCGGCAATACGGATAAGGCGCCCATGTGCGGCGTGCCCTATCATGCGGCTGAAGGCTATATCAATAAGCTCGTGAGCCGCGGCTATAAGGTGGCCATTGCCGAGCAGATTGGCGACCCCAAGGCCAAGGGGCTGACCAAGCGTGAAATCATCAAGATCATCACGCCGGGTACGGTACTGTCTGAATCCGCGCTCAAGGATTCGGCCAACAACTATATTGCCCTTGTCTATGAAAAGGGTGAGCAGATTATCTTAGCAGGCGCCGATATTTCCACCGGTGAATGTTTCTATGGCCTTTATGGCGGCGGCAGCCGGGAACAGATGCTTTATGATGAACTTTACCGTTTGGCGATGCCGGAACTTTTGGTGGTGGGGCAGCCCTCCTTTATGGAACGGCTCAAGGAATTTACGGACTTGCGCCTGCCGGCAACGTCCTATACCCGTATTGCCGAGGTTTCGGCGGCTGTAGAGGATCGCATTATCGAGCATTTTGCCGCGGATGTCCGTCCGGCTGACGAAGGGGCAAAAGAGGCTGTGGCCACGCTGTTGGATTATCTCCATGATACGGTGATGACGGACTTAACCCACCTCAATCAGCTGGCTTTTCTGGATGCCTCGGAAAATCTCGTCATTGATACCTATACCCTGCGGAACCTCGAAATCACGCGCAATCTGCGGGACGGAGGCAAGAAGGATACCCTGCTCGATGTGCTCGATTTCACCAATACGGCTATGGGCAGCCGCCTGCTGAAAAAATGGCTCGAATATCCGCTGTTGAATATCCTGCCCATCAATCAGCGTTTGGATGCGGTGGAAGAACTCACAAAGGACTTTGCCCTGCGCGGGGGGCTGAGGGAAGCCTGCAAGGATATTCACGACTTTGAGCGCCTGCTTACGCGTATTGAAGTGGGCACGGCTAACGCCCGCGATTTAATTGCGCTGAAGATTTCCCTGATGAGCCTGCCGGCTATCAAAAACAAGATGGCGAGTGTGCAGGCTAATGTGCTGGTAAACTGTCAGCAGAATATTCATGTGTTCGACGATTTGGTGGATTTACTGCAGCGTGCCATCGTGGATGAACCGGGGATTTCCCTGCGGGATGGCGGCATTATCAAGACTGGCTATAATGCCGATTTGGACGAATACCGCCGCATTGCCCACGACAGCAAATCCATGCTGCAGGAAATCGAGGAGCGGGAGAAGGAAGAAACCGGTATTCGCTCGCTCAAAATCGGTTACAACAAGGTTTTTGGCTATTATATCGAAGTGCGCCACAGCGGCGCGGATTTGGTGCCGGACAGGTATATCCGCAAGCAGACACTGGCTAACGCCGAGCGCTATATCACCGAGGAACTCAAGGAATTTGAAACCAAGATTCTCGGCGCACAGGAAAAGATTGTCAGCATTGAGTACAACCTCTTTACCGAGGTGCGCGAGGTCGTCAAGAGCCGCCTGACGGAGATTCAGGGCACGGCCCATGAAATCGCCATTGTCGATGTGCTGAGCAGCTTGGCAGAGGCGGCCGTTGCCTATAACTATGTACGCCCCCGTATGGCAAATAACGGCGAGATTGATATCAAGGACGGCCGTCACCCGCTCGTGGAACGGATTCTGACGCGCGACCTTTTTGTGCCCAATGACACGAAACTCAACCATAGCAGCTGTGAAATCATGCTGATTACCGGGCCGAACATGGCGGGTAAATCCACCTATATGCGGCAGACGGCGCTCCTTACACTGATGGCGCAGATTGGCAGCTTTATTCCCGCCCGCGAGGCAACGATTTCGCCGGTGGATAGAATCTTTACCCGTATCGGCGCCAGTGATGACCTCGTCAGCGGGCAGAGTACCTTTATGGTGGAGATGAACGAAGTGGCGCAGATACTCAAATACGCCACGAAGAACAGTCTGGTAATTCTCGATGAAATCGGCCGCGGCACGAGTACCTTTGACGGCATGAGCATTGCCCGCGCCGTGATTGAACATATCGAGCAGAAAATTCATGCCAAGACCCTCTTTGCGACACATTACCATGAACTCACGGATTTGGAAGACGATATCGTCAAGAATTACTGCGTGGCGGTAAAGGAGCGCGGCACACAGGTGGCCTTCCTGCGGCGCATTGTGCCCGGGGCGGCAGATAAGTCCTATGGTATCCATGTGGCGCGGTTGGCGGGGCTTCCTAAGAGTGTGACCAAGCGGGCGGAGGATATTCTCGCTGAACTCGAGTCGGAAGCGGCCACCGCTGTGCCCGCAACGGAAAATGCCAAGCAGGCCCCGGCGTCCATGGATATGATGGGGTCGCTCTTTGCAAACAGCCTGAGCGACAAGCTGCTCGCACTTGACGTAATGACCATGACCCCGCTCGAGGCCATGAATGAACTCTATAAACTGCAGGAGCAGGCGAAAAGGGAGGCAGGACAGGCATGACGAAGATTCATGTGCTTGACGATAACACCATCAACAAAATCGCCGCAGGCGAAGTGGTGGAGCGTCCGGCATCGGTAATTAAAGAACTCATCGAAAATGCCATGGATGCGGGGGCAACCCGCATTGAAGTGGAAATCATGGCAGGCGGCACATCCTTTATGCGGGTGACGGATAACGGCAAGGGCATGAGCAAAGAAGATGCCTCCGTGGCTATCCTGCGCCACGCCACGAGCAAGATTCAAGAGGTTTCGGACCTCAACAGCATTTCTACCATGGGCTTCCGTGGTGAGGCCCTGCCGACCATTGCTTCCGTGTCCCGCTTTACCATGCTGACCCGTGAGCCGGGCAGTGATTTGGGGACGAAAGTGGAAATCAGCGGCGGCAAGGCGCCGGATATCATCGAAATGGGCTGCAATGTGGGCACGAGCATCAAGGTGGAAGACTTGTTCTTCAACACGCCCGCCCGCAAGAAGTTCCTCAAGACCAACCATACCGAGGGCGGCAAAATCAACGATTTCATCATCAAGCTGGCACTGTCCCGTCCCGATATCGCCTTTCAGTTTATCAACAACAACAAGACCTCAGTGGTGACGCCGGGCAACGGTAATCTTTTTGATACCGTGCAGGCCATTTATGGCGGGCAGGTAGCGGATTCTTTGCTGACCCTTAATCTGGAGGATGAAGACCTGAAGATTTCGGGCTTTATCACCAAGCCCTCCATGCTCAAGAGTTCCCGCACCTGGCAGACCTTTATCGTCAACGGCCGTATCATTCAGAACCGCGCCATTGCCAAGGCGATTGACAATGCCTACCGCTCACTGATTCCGAAAAGCGGCTTTCCCTTCACGGTGCTCAACATCGAAGTGCCCCAGCGTACGATTGATGTCAATGTCCATCCGCAGAAAAGCGAAATGAAGTTCGAGGACGAGAGCCGCATTTTTAAGGCTGTCTATAAGTCGGTCTTAGATGCCATTCGTCCAAGCTCTGGCAATTTGACGGAAGTGGCGGCGGTCGTGGAAAAGCCCAAAGTGGAATACAGCATGGAGCCCATGCAGTTTGTGCCGGCCAGTGCTCCGGCACCGCAGGTGAGCGCGTCACAACCTGCACAGGGAAGTTACCAGCCCAAGACCATTTACGAGGCAGTCAGCCGTCCGGCAGTGAAACCTGCGGTAAGCTTTGCCGAAGCACAGGCTAAGCTCCAGCAGGAGCGGCAGGTGCATTACCAGCCGCAGGAGCGCCATGAGCAGGTAGCCGACAGTCCACAGCCTGACCTGTCCAATGCTGACAATGCTGACGCGTCAAATGACCCGTCAAAAATGGACCTGTCAACTGTTGACCAGTCAATTGCAGAGAAGCCTGCCGAAAATACAGGGCGCATGATTCCCATTGGACAGGTCGACTTGACCTATATTATCGCGCAGGATTTGAAAGGGCTATACATAATCGACCAGCATGCCGCCCATGAGCGCATCTTGTTTGATAAGCTCTCCGCTATGGCGGATGGCATTCCCTCCCAGCAGCTTTTGGTGCATCAGCTCCTGACCTTTGACCGCAAAGAAGCGGCCTTGGTGGAGGACAACAAGGAACTCTTTGCCAAATTGGGCTTTCATTTGGAGGCGGCAGGCGACTATGACTACCGCCTGATGGAAGTACCGGCTGATGTGCCTGTGGGAGAGGCCGAGGATATTATCCGGGAAATCTTGACGGATTTGGGCAATATGCATGAGACAACCGCCAAGGAAATCCGTCAGGCGTGCCTTGCGACAACCGCCTGCCGGGCGGCCATCAAGGCGGGCGAAGAACTCAATATGCGGCAGATGGAGATTTTGCTCGATGAGCTTTCTACGACGGCCTTTCCCTATACCTGCCCCCATGGCCGCCCGACGATTTTGAAATTCAGCAGTGAAGATTTAGCCAAGATGTTCAAGCGGACAGGCTTTGGCTTTTGAGAAAGTGTGGATAGATATTGAACGAAAATAAATTGTCGGCCATAGCGACTACCGGCCGCAAATGGAACCGTCCCAGTGAAAAACTGGCCCGGGAGATGGCAGAGCGGCTGCATATTCCCTATGCCGAACGCGGGCGCACGAATATACCAGAGCTTTGCCAAAGCTATGACGCCAAGTTTGCTTTGGTGGCGAAAAAAGGCCTGCTGACCCTCGTTACACCGGAAGCGGAGCTCTTTTTTCACCCGAATATGGCACATCTGCGCATGAAAAATCTGCGCTTCGGTGATGGCGACCGCATGGCAGAAGCTATGGGGCTAAAACCGGGCATGGATGTGCTGGATTGTACATTGGGATTCGGCGCAGATGCCATTGTGGCCAGTGCTGTAGTGGGCGAGAGCGGCAGCGTTACGGGCCTTGAATCCCAGCCGCTCATTGAAGCGGTGGTGGGCTATGGGCTGGCCAATTATGAAAAGGACACCGAACAGATTATTATGGCCATGCGCCGGGTAAAGACCGTCTGCACCGAGGCTTATGAATACCTCAAAGCCCAGCCGGACAATTCCGTGGATGTCATCTACTTTGACCCCATGTTCCGCCATCCCTTTGCCGAGAGCAAAAACATTGCACCTTTGCGGCCCGTGGCCAACAAAAATCCGCTGACACTGGAAACCATCGCCGAAGCCCGCAGAGTGGCAAGACAGCGCGTGGTGCTTAAAGAATCCAGCAAGAGCCGGGAATTTGCGCGCCTAGGCTTTACGGAACGGGCTGGGGGCAGGTATAGCAAAGTGCAGTATGGGGTAATGCGGCTGTGCTAAAGCAACATATAAATTGCAGTTTGTCAGCGCGTTCGTGCTAAAGGTATCCTGTTCATACGCAGTCAGGGGTTCACGGGGGAGTACTTTTTCTGTTTCCGCTAAAACGACCCTCTCGGCAATTTTAGAGCTGTTTAGCCAGATGGCGCCGGGCAAGACCGGCGCAGGTTACTGGAAGATGCGTACTTCTGCTGGCGGGACATTTAGTGAAGCGGCGGAAAAGTATTCCCACCGCCGCCTCACTGAGCTGTACCAAATGTGTTCAGGCTCGCACCTACAAACTGCAATTTATCAAAAAATCCGTTGACCTTTGTTCTATCAACGGATTTTTTTGCAATGAGGAGCAGGTCACAGTGTGTAATTATCTTGCCTGAATTTTGCCTTTATGTTACACTTTGTGTAAGATGATTACACAAAGTGGAGGGCTTTTTATGAAGCGTGTCATCATACATGTGGATATGGATGCTTTTTTTGCCTCTGTGGAAATCCGGGACAATCCTAAACTAAAGAACAGGCCGGTAATTATCGGTGCCAAGCCCCATGAGCGAGGCGTTGTCTCCACCTGTAATTATATTGCCCGGAAGTATGGCGTTCACTCGGCCATGAATATCAAGGAGGCTTACCGGCTTTGCCCGCAGGCAGTCTTTATGCACGGTGACTATGAAAAATACCGTCGGATATCAATGGAACTTCATCATATTTGGGAAACTTATGCGGATGTCACGGAGTACATTGCCTGCGATGAAGGCTATTTGGACGTTACCCGTTCCGTAAAAAATTTTCATAGTCCCGAGGAACTGGGCCTCTTGATAAAAGCCCGGGTAAAGGCCGAGACGGGACTGACCTGTTCTGTGGGTATCGGCTATTCCAAGTCGGCGGCTAAGATGGCGAGCGAGGAGAAGAAGCCGGACGGCTTTTTTGTGATTCCTGACCGGGAGTCGTATTGTAAGCTGATTAGCGAGCGGGATATCCGCGTGATTTTCGGCATTGGCAAGCGCACGGCAGAAAAATTAAATGGCTATGGTATCTATAAGGTCAAAGATATCATTGCCAAGTCGAAACAGGTGTTGGAAATGTTTGGGCCAAAACACGGCAGCTTTATCCTCAATTCTGCATTAGGGTTGGATGAACGCCCGGTGATTCATTATGATGCCGCCGATGCCAAGTCATTGAGCAGGGAAATGACCTTTCAAAAGGACCAGCGGAACTTTTTCTTTTTGCAGGATGTGCTGCTGATTTTGGCCCGCAATGTGGATGAACGGCTCAAGAAACGGGAACTTTACGGCCGGACGGTAACGCTGAAGATTACCTATGGGGATATGAAATCCATTACCCGTTCCCAGACCTGTGAAAGTACCAATGATGGCTATGAGATTTACAAAATTGCGGTGGAACTGCTGCGAAAGGTAAAGCGCCAGCCTGTGCGCCTCATAGGTCTGGGCATGCAGAATCTCAGCAAGGACTATATCCGTCAGCTCTCGTTTGCCGATTTGCAAGCCGGGAAGCAAACAGACGGCATGGAACAGGGGATAGGTCAGCTGGAACGACGTTATGGCGTGGATTTGTCGCCGGAAAAAATGCATTCTGCCCTGGGCTATATCTATCAGGTGGTGGAGGAGATGGCGGCAGGGAGTTTGCAATAATACAGTCCAAAACAATAAACATTCAACCGTCATTTTTTTCTGCGCATAGCGGTGTCTTCGAAGCAAAAGTAATCTGGCTGATGACGGGATTGTGTGTATTCGAACTGTACGCCGTCAGCGTTGTAGGTTTGTCCGGTAATTACGGCCAGACAGTTGTAATCGCCCAAGGCCAGAAAAGCTTCGTCTTCGCGGGTGGCCCGTTCGACGGTCATACGCCGCTTACTGGTGACAATGGTCATACCCAGAACATCCTCGATGTATTCGTAAATGGAAGTGGCGGCAATGGCTTTTGTGAGGCCGGGAACGAGATCCTTGCGGAACATGTTGATATCCATAATCAGGGCTTTGCCGTCTAAGCAGCGTACCCGCCGGATATCGTAAAGAACGCTGCCTGCGGGAAAGCCGGTTTTGCGGGAGAGACGCTCGTCGGTGACGATTTCTGCAAAGCGCAGCACTACCGTAGAGGCCTTCATGTGATTCCGGGCAGCGGATTCTTTGAAGGACTCGATGCCGCCGATGGTGAATTCATTTTGCGCAATGGGCTGGTAGATGACGCGAACGCCCCGGCCATGAAGGGGCTGTACATAGCCAAGTTCTGCCAGGCCGCCGACAGCACGGCGGATGGTGTTGCGGGAGCAGCTGTAGATTTCTGTCAGTTGGTTTTCTGAGGGCAGCAGACTTTGGAAGGGATACTGTCCTTCTTCTATGCGCTGTCTGAGATCGTGAAAAATGGAATCGAATTTTGCTTTAGGCATAAAATCACCTCTGGTCTTTCTTGCAGATTTCATTATAGTATAGATTCAGGTCTTTTACCAGCGAAGAATTTACTGATTATTCTTTCTTATCGAAAAAGAATAATTACACTTGACTTGTTTGAACAAGTGTGGCATGATATAAATAAAGTTGTTTAAACAAGTTCTGGAAAGGGGCATGAATATGGGTCAGTATACGGAGGACGCAAAGGAACTTTTACGTCTGGTAGGCGGCAAGGAAAATATCGCTGCTGTATCGCACTGCATGACGCGGATGCGCTTTGTGTTGGGAGACCCCAAGAAAGCAGATGTCAAGGCCATTGAAGCGATGAAGGTAGTGAAGGGCAGTTTTACCCAGGCCGGACAATTTCAAGTCATCATTGGCAACACGGTAAGCGAGTTCTACAAGGATTTCACGGCGGTCGCCGGAATTGAGGGCGTTTCCAAGGATGCAGTCAAGGAAGCAGCCGGGGCCAATCAGAATGTTTTTCAGCGGGGCGCGGCGATTGCTGCAGAGATTTTTGCGCCGCTGATTCCGGCGATTATTACCGGTGGTTTGATTTTAGGTTTTCGCAACTGCATTGATTCCTTGTATCTTTTCGAGAACGGCACCAAGACTTTGGTGGAGCTCAGTCCGTTCTGGGCAGGCATGGACCACTTTCTCTGGCTGATTGGCGAAGCGGTCTTCCATTTAGGGATTCCCGTGGGTATCTGCTGGTCTGTGGTACGGAAGATGGGAGGCACGCCCATTTTGGGCATCGTGTTGGGCCTGACCTTGGTTTCCAGCCAGCTGTTGAATGCTTATGCGGTGGCCACGACTCCGGCGGACAAGATTCCCTTTTGGGATTTTGGCGGCTTCAAGGTGGATATGATTGGTTATCAGGCGCAGGTCCTGCCTGCTATTCTGGCGGCTTTGACCCTGGTCTATCTGGAGCGGTTCTTCCGTAAGATTACTCCTGCCGTGATTTCCATGATTGTGGTGCCGTTCTGCAGTCTGGTGCTGACCGTATGCGCTGCTCATTTTATCCTGGGGCCGATTGGCTGGAAGATTGGTTCGGCGATTTCGGCCGTGGTTTTCTCTGGTATTACGGGGGATTTCCGAGTGATTTTTGGCGCCATCTTTGGTTTCATCTACGCGCCGCTGGTTATCACGGGGCTGCATCATATGACCAATGCCATTGATTTGCAGCTGATTGCCGATTACCATGGCACCATGCTCTGGCCCATGATTGCCCTTTCCAATATCGCGCAGGGTTCGGCAGTCCTGGCCATGATTTACCTGCAGCGAAAAAATGCAGCTGCGCAGGAAATCAATGTACCTGCCTGGATTTCCTGTTATCTTGGCGTTACGGAACCGGCTATCTTCGGTGTAAATTTGAAATATTTCTTCCCTTTCATCTGTGGTATGACCGGTTCTGCTTGTGCAGCCGTGATCTGTGTGTCCACATCGACCACAGCCAATGCCATCGGCGTAGGCGGTGTTCCCGGCATTCTCTCTATCCAGCCCCAGTATATGCCCAGCTTTGCGCTGAGCATGTTGGCTGCCATTGCCGTACCGTTTATCCTTACCGTGCTCGTGGGCAAGAAAAAGGGCGTGGACAAAGAGATGGTGCTAGAAGAGGTTTCTGCGGCCTTTGCAGAGGAGCATATTGTACCGGTACAGGCTGCTGCAGGTGTGCATGAATTCCGGGCTTATTTGGACGGCGAGGTGATTTCTTTGCCGGAAGTGAATGATGGCGTATTCTCGGCAGGATTGGTTGGCGAGGGGCTGGCTATCCGTCCGCATAGTGAAACCTTGCTTGCTCCTGTGGCGGGCAGAGTAGCGGTACTTATGGAAGATTCCCGCCATGCAGTGGGACTGGTGCTGCCTGATGGTGTAGAGATTTTGCTCCATGTGGGCCTGGATACAGTCGATATGCAGGGCGATGGCTTTGCGTATCTGGTGAAGGTGGGCGATGAAGTGCAGGCTGGTACGCCGCTGCTGAAATTCGACCGTGAAAAGATTAAGGGAGCAGGTCATGACGATGTGACGGTCTGCATCATCACCAATAAAAATGGGGTGGACCGTTTTGACTTCCAAACCGGCATGCAGGGCAAGGCCGGTGAAACGGTCATCGCTGCATATTGATAAGGAAATAGGAGGAGTGTTTATTATGGCAGATTTCCATAATAAAGTTGTCTATCAGATATACCCAAAATCCTTTCGCGATGCCAATGGCGATGGTTTGGGCGATTTGCCGGGCATCCTTGAGAAAATGGATTATCTTGCTGAGCTGGGGGTAGATTACCTTTGGCTTACGCCGTTTTTCGTATCGCCTCAAAGGGATAATGGTTATGATGTAGCGAATTACCGCTGCATTGACCCGCGCTTCGGCACCATGACCGATGTGGAGCGGCTTATTGCTGAAGCAGATAAGCGTGGCATAGGCCTCATGTTTGATATGGTGTTCAACCATACGTCCACGGAACATGAATGGTTCAAACGCGCTCTGGCCGGGGAAAAGGAATATCAGGACTACTACATTTTCCAAGCTGGTGAGCCGGACAAACCGCCGACCAATTGGGTTTCCAAATTTGGCGGCTCTGCCTGGGAATATGTCCCTGAACTGGGCAAGTGGTATTTGCATCTCTTTGACAAGACCCAGGCCGACCTCAACTGGGAGAATCCAGCTGTGCGGCGTGAACTTCAGGATATCCTGCGCTTTTGGAAGGCAAAGGGATTAAAGGGCTTCCGCTTCGACGTAGTGAACCTTATTTCCAAACCGGAAGTCTTTGCAGACGATTATGAGGGAGATGGCCGCAGGTTCTATACCGATGGCCGCCATGTACATGAATTTTTGCAGGAAATGGTGCGAGAAAGCGGTATTGAAGGCATGGTGACGGTGGGGGAAATGTCCTCCACCAGTCTGGAAAATTGCATTCACTACTCCAGTCCCCGGTATAAGGAACTGGCCATGGTGTTCAGCTTCCATCATTTGAAGGTGGACTACAAAGCTGGGGACAAATGGCAGCTGATGAAGCCGGATATCACAGAGCTCAAGCGCCTTTTTACCCAATGGCAGGAAGGTATGCAGGACGGGGAAGGCTGGAACGCCACCTTCTGGTGCAATCACGACCAGCCCCGGGCTGTTTCACGCTTCGGCGATGATGGCCCCTTGCGGAAGGAATCGGCTAAAATGCTGGCAGCCTGCATTCATCTCATGCGGGGAACGCCTTACATCTACCAAGGGGAAGAAATCGGCATGACCAACGCACATTACAATTCCTTGGAACAGTATCGGGATGTGGAAAGCCTTAACTATTGTAAAATCCTGCAGCAGCAAGGGAAAACTTCTGAGGAAGCCTTGGAAATTCTTGCAGCCCGTTCCCGGGATAATGGCCGCACGCCCATGCAGTGGTCAGCAGAAAAATATGCGGGCTTTTCTGCGGTCACACCATGGATACTGCCGCCTGACAATTACCGCCAAATCAATGTGGAGTCCGAACGGCAGGAGCAGGATTCCATCTTTTCCTTCTATCAGCAGCTTATCCGTTTGCGTCATGAACGGCCAATCATTGCCGAAGGTTCAATCACTTTTCTGGAGAGAGAAAACACGGATGTAATTGCCTATCAGCGGGAACTGGACGGGGAAAAACTTGTCATCTTCTGTAATTTCCGCAGCCATCCGGTTTCCTTGCAAGAAAAATCTTTGCAGGAATACAGCAAGGCTGGTTTCCGTAAATTACTTGGAAACTATGAAGGAGTGGAAAAAAATCTGCGTCCCTTTGAGGTGGTGGTATTCATTTGGCATATTGACAGTTCCGTTAAAAAAGGGTATACTGACAGAAAATAATAAACAGGCCATGCAGGGCTGACGGATAAGTGGAAATGACCACATGCACTGTATGGTTAAGATAAGCCGACCGTCTGGGCAGAGATTTTTGTCCAGGCGGTTTTTGTTTTGCCCGCCGGGAAAAATCTCTTTTCGCTTGCTGTTTATACAGCAGAAAGGATGGTTTTCATGCGGAATCGTTGGCTGATTGCTCTGGCTGCAGTGGGAATCCATATTTCCATCGGCAGCGTCTATGCCTGGAGTGTTTTGACCCGTCCGATTATGGCGGAGATGGGCTTTACCCTGTCGGAGACGACCTGGACGTTTTCTTTGGCTATTCTGTTTTTGGGCATGTCCGCAGGGTTCTTGGGGCGGTTTGTGGAAAAACATGGCCCGAAGAAAAGCGGACTTCTGTCCATGGCCTTCTTCGGCACAGGAATGTTCGGTACGGCGCTGGCTTTTTATCTGCACAGCCTGCCGCTGCTCTATCTCTTTTATGGTGTGATTGGCGGTATTGGTTTGGGCGTGGGCTACATTACGCCGGTATCAACATTGGTCAAGTATTTTCCCAATCATCGCGGCTTTGCCACGGGGCTGGCCATTATGGGCTTTGGCTTTGCGGCCTTGCTTGCCGGGCCGGTGATGCAGTATCTGACGGCGCAGTTTGGTCTGGTGGAAAATTTCCTGATTTTGGGCACGGTCTATATGGTGCTGATTGGCGCGTCGGCCATGTATCTGCAGCCGCCGGTACTGCCGGAGGGCAGTTCCGTAGTCAAGAAACTGCAGCATGGTGCTACGGCGGCCGAAGCCATCAAGACCTGGCAGTTTGGTGCTCTCTGGTGGATATTCTTTGTCAACATCACCTGCGGCATTGGCCTTTTGGCGGTGGCTTCGCCGATGGCGCAGCAGGTCACGGGCATGGATGCGGCGCAGGCAGCTTCGATGGTGGGCATTATCGGCCTCTTAAATGGCGGCGGGCGCATCCTTTGGTCAACCCTTTCGGACTATCTGGGGCGCGGGCTTACCTATATGGTGTTCTTTGCCTTGGAAACAGCTGCGTTCTGGCTGCTGGCAGGCACGCGTGATGCCATGTTGTTCCAGATGCTGGTGTTTCTGATTATCAGCTGTTACGGCGGTGGCTTTTCCTGCATGCCGGCCTATCTTTCCGATATCTTTGGCACGAAGGAACTCAGCGCCATCCACGGCCGCGTGCTCACAGCCTGGGGCATAGCCGGTGTCGTGGGGCCCACCATTGTAGCCTGGTTTTGGGAACACACCCATAGTTATGCAGATACCTTGTACTTCTTTGGCGCCTGCTTTGTGCTGAATCTTTTGATTGCCACGGTGCTGAAATTCCATGGCAACACGGCGGCAGTACCGGTGCAGACGCCGCAGGTTCATTAAAAAATCTAGTTGGCCATCAACTTCTGATTAACATATCAACCGTTTGGAACAAGAATTTTGTCCAGACGGTTTTTTATTTGGTAAAAACATAAAATAATTTTACTTGCTTAATCTTTTAAGAAACTGTAAAATTTTAGAAGTAACGACATTAGTGATAATTGTCGGAATCTTTATCTGGGAGGGGAAAATGGATAGAATCAGTCAACATACGGCCCCTGTATACGAAGCCATGTTAGAATTGCGCAAGCGGCGCGTTGTGCCCTTTGATGTGCCCGGGCATAAGCGGGGGCGGGGCAACCCGGAACTCGTGGATTTTCTAGGCGAAAAATGCGTGGGCGTCGATGTCAATTCCATGAAGATGCTGGATAATTTAAGTCATCCGGTTTCGGTAATCAAGGAAGCGGAGGAACTGACCGCCGATGCCTTTGGCGCGCAGAAAGCGTTTTTTATGGTGCATGGCACCACTTCGGCGGTGCAGGCGATGGTGCTCGCGACGGTGCGGGCGGGGGAAGAAATCCTGCTGCCGCGCAATGTACATAAAAGCGTCATCAATGCGTTGGTGCTCTGCGGCGGCATACCGGTTTATGTGCCGGTACGGGTCAATCATCAGATTGGCATTGCCACGGGCATGGCGCTGTCGGATGTGGAGAGGGCCATCCGCGAGCATCCCCAGGCCAAGGCCATCTTTGTCAACAATCCCACTTATTATGGCATCGCATCCGACCTAAAGGGCATTGTGGATATTGCCCATAAGGCCGGCATGAAAGTGCTCGTGGACGAGGCGCATGGCACGCATTTGTACTTTGGTGATAATCTGCCGATTTCGGGCATGGCTGCCGGAGCGGATTTGGCGGCTGTTTCCATGCATAAATCCGGCGGCAGTCTGACGCAGAGTTCCATTATGCTCTGTGGTAAGGGTGTGGACGCTGAATATGTGCAGCAGATTATCAACTTGACGCAGACGACGAGTGCGTCCTATCTGCTGATTTCCAGTCTTGACCTGTCCCGCCGCAATCTGGCCCTGCATGGCCGCGAGTCCTTTGAGAAGGTCAGCTCCATGGCGGAGTATGCCCGCGCGGAAATCAATGAGATTGGCGGCTTTTATGCCTATGGGCGGGAACTTATCGATGGGGACAGCGTATTTGACTTTGATGTGACGAAACTTTCCGTTTTCACGCAGGGCATTGGCATGACGGGCATTGAGGTCTACGATATGCTGCGCGACGAGTACGATATTCAGATTGAATTCGGCGATATCGGCAATATTCTGGCCTATATTTCCATCGGCGACCGCATTCGCGATATCGAACGGCTCGTAGGTGCGCTCGAAGATATTGCCGACCGCGCCGGCAAGGACAAAAAGGAACTTTACTGCGGGGAGTTCATCGCCCCGGAGCTCGTGATGAGTCCGCGGGAGGCATTCTATGCACAGGGCGAGAAATTGCCCTTGGAGAAAACTGTAGGACGGGTGGCAGGGGAAATGCTTATGTGCTATCCGCCGGGAATTCCCATTCTGACACCGGGCGAGCGCATTACCCAGGAGATTCTCGACTATATCGAATACGCGCGGGAAAAGGGCTGTTCCCTGCAGGGAACGCAGGATTTGGAATGCCGGGAAATGCGCATTTTGACGGAAATTTGACCAGTCAACTTGACCGGTCAGATTGACGGGTCAAAAGGAGGCAGATACATGGAAATATGGTTTTCCCAGATGGATACGGAAAATGTCAAAACCTCTGTGCGGGTGGATAAACAGCTTTTTTCCAAGCAGAGTGAATATCAGCGCATTGATGTGTTTGAATCGCGGGAATTTGGCAGGATGATTGTGCTCGATGGCGAAATTATCTTTTCGGAGGCAGATGAATTCATCTACAACGAAATGGTGGTGCATGTGCCCATGGCCGTTCATCCAAGCGTAAAAAATGTGCTGATAATCGGCGGCGGCGATGGTGGTGTCGCTAAAGTCCTGACCCAGTACCCGGAGATTGAGTCCATCGATGTGGTGGAGCCGGATGAAATGTTCATCGAAGTATCGCGGGAGTTTTTCCCCGAAACGGCTAAGGGGTTTGATGATGCACGGGTGAAGATTACGAATATGGATGGTCTGCGCTTTTTGCGGCGCTGCCGGGATAAGTATGACCTCATCATCAACGATTCGACCGACCCCTTTGGCCATACGGAAGGACTCTTTACGCGCGAGTTCTATGGCAACTGTTATCGTGCCCTGCATGATGACGGCATTATGGTTTATCAGCATGGCAGCCCGTTTTATGATGAGGATGAGGCAGCATTCCGCGCCATGCACCGCAAGGCCTATCAGAGCTTTCCGGTGAGCCGCGTTTATCAGGCGGGAATTCCGACCTGTCCGGCAGGGCTTTGGATGTTCGGTTTTGCGTCCAAAAAGTACCATCCCTTGAAGGATTTTGACGCCAAGCGTTGGAACAAGCGCGGACTCAAGACCTGGTATTATACGACCCATCTGCATAAGGGCGCTTTTATGCTGCCCAAATATGTTGAGGATATTTTATCGGAGGAGGAACAGAAATGAGCAGATTAATGATTATTGGCTGCGGTGGTGTAGCCAGCGTAGCTATCCATAAGGTATGTCAGAATGATGAGGTATTCGACGAACTGATGATTGCCAGCCGCACGGTTTCCAAGTGCGATGCCTTGAAAGAAAAACTGCAGGGCCAGACGAAGACGAAAATCACCACAGCGCAGATTGATGCCGATGATGTGGAAGCACTGACCAAGCTGATTAAAGATTATAAGCCGGATGCTGTGCTCAATGTGGCTCTGCCTTATCAGGATCTGACCATTATGGATGCCTGCCTGGCTGCCGGCGTGGATTATATCGACACGGCAAACTACGAGCCGGAAGATACGGAAGACCCGGAATGGCGCAAGATTTACGAAAAGCGCTGCCAGGATTTGGGCTTCTCCGCGTACTTTGACTATTCCTGGCAGTGGGCCTATGAAGATAAGTTCAAGAATGCGGGCCTGACGGCACTTTTAGGCACAGGCTTTGACCCGGGCGTAACCTCGGTATTTGCCGCTTATGCCAAGAAACATTACTTTGACACCATCGACACCATTGATATCCTCGACTGCAACGGCGGCGACCATGGTTATCCCTTTGCCACGAACTTCAACCCCGAAATCAACCTGCGCGAGGTTTCTGCGCCCGGCTCCTATATGGAAAATGGCAAATGGATTGAGATTCCGGCCATGAGCATCAAGCGGGAGTATGACTTCGAGGGCGTGGGCAAGAAGGATATGTATTTGCTGCACCATGAGGAAATCGAGGCTCTCGGCCGCAATATGCCCGAAGTCAAGCGCATCCGCTTCTTTATGACTTTTGGCCAGAGCTATCTGGACCATATGCGCTGCCTCGAAAACGTGGGCATGCTCTCCACGACGCCGATTAACTACAACGGGCAGGAAATCGTGCCGATTCAGTTCCTTAAAGCCCTGCTGCCCGACCCGGCCTCCCTCGGCCCGCGCACGAAGGGCAAGACGAATATCGGCTGCATCTTTACGGGCAAGAAGGACGGCAAGGAACGTTCCATCTATATCTACAATGTCTGCGACCATCAGGAATGCTTCAAGGAAGTCGGCTCGCAGGCCATCTCCTATACCACCGGCGTTCCCGCTATGATTGGTGCTATGCTTGTCGCCACGGGCCAGTGGAAAAAGCCCGGCGTGTTCACCACGGACGAGTTCGACCCGGACCCGTATATGGAAGCCCTCAATAAATGGGGCCTGCCCTGGAAGGTCGAAGAAAATCCGGTGCTGGTGGACTAAGAAATGCGCATGAAAATCGACAAAGTGCCCACGCCCGCCTATGTGGTGGATGAGCAGGCCTTAGAGAATAACCTGCGGACTTTGCAGCAGGTCAAAGAGGCGGCAGGCTGCAAAATCCTGCTGGCGCAGAAATGCTTTTCAATGTTTGCCGAGTATCCCTTGATTGGCAAGTACCTTGACGGCGCTACCGCCAGCGGCCTTTATGAGGCGCGCTTGGGCCATGAGGAAATGACGGGGGAGAACCATGTGTTTTCTCCTGCCTACCGTCCTGAGGAAATCGAAGAGATTGCCGCTATCTGCGACCATGTAATCTTCAATTCCTTTTCCCAGTTGCGCCGCTTTGGCGCCAAGGTTAAGGAAATTCAGCAGGCGCGGGGCATAGCGCATGGCATTGGCCTGCGCATCAATCCCGAATGCTCGACGCAGGAACATGCCATCTACGACCCCTGTGCACCCGGTTCGCGCTTGGGCGTTACGGCAGAGGATTTTGCCCAGGCGGTAGAAGCTGAACCGCAGCTTTGGAATTTGCTTGACGGTTTGCACTTCCATACCCTTTGCGAACAGAACAGTGATGCTTTGGCCAAGACTTTGCAGGCCGTAGAGCAGAAATTTGGCTGCTGGCTGGAAAAGGATAATATTCATTGGCTCAATATGGGCGGCGGCCATCATATCACGCGGGCGGATTATGACCGTCAGCTATTGATTGACCTGGTTAAGGGCGTCAAAGAAAAATATACGGTGGAAGTCTATCTTGAACCCGGCGAAGCCGTGGCGCTCAATGCGGGTTATCTCGTTACGGAGGTGCTGGATACAGTCAAAAATCATGGCGTAAATATCCTGCTCCTTGACGCGTCAGCCGCCTGCCATATGCCCGATGTGTTGGAAATGCCCTATCGGCCGCCCCTCAAGGATTCCGGCGAGGCAGGGGAGAAGGCATATACCTACAAGCTTTCCTCCTGTACTTGTCTGGCGGGGGATATTATTGGCGATTATTCCTTTGACCGGGAAATCCTGCCGGGAGACAGGCTCTATTTTGAGGATATGGCCATCTATTCCATGGTCAAGAACAATACCTTCAATGGCATGGCTTTGCCTGCCATTTGGAAGATGGCTGCTAATGGAGATTGCACTTTGGTTAAAAAATTTGGTTATCAGGACTTTAAGGAACGATTGTCATGAGGATAAAGGATAGTACACCCAAAGCCGATGGCTTTTATATGCCCGCTGAGTTTGCACCCCATGCAGGAACCTTCCTGATTTGGCCCACCCGGCCCGGCTCGTGGACGAATAATGGCGCGGATGTGCAGCCGGTGTTTGTGGAGCTGATTCGCGAGATTTCTGCCGTGGAAGAGCTTTATCTGCTCGTGGATGAATCGCACCGCGCGCAGGCAGAAGCAATGCTGGGGGGCCTGCCGCAGGAACATATCCATTATCTGGCCATTCCCACGGACGATGCCTGGGCTAGAGATATGGGGCCGACCTATGTCGTTGATGGCCAAGGCCGGCGCCGGGGCATTAACTGGCGCTTCAATGCCTGGGGCGGCAATTTTGACGGTCTTTACTCGGATTACGCGCAGGATGATGCGGCGGCGGAGAAGATGTGCACGGCCCTGCATGATGATATTTATGATGCCGGGGATTTCGTGCTCGAAGGCGGCTCCATCCATGTGGATGGTGAAGGAACGGTCGTTGTGACCGAAGCCTGCCTGCTGTCCAAAGGGCGTAACCCTGAATTATCAAAAGAGCAGATTGAAGCAAAGCTGCTGCAATATCTCGGCGCAGAAAAGGTCATTTGGCTGCCACGGGGCATTTATAATGATGAAACCAACGAGCATGTGGATAATGTCTTTGCCTTTGTAAAGCCCGGTGAAGTCCTGCTGGCGTGGACGGAGGATAAGATGGACCCGCAGTATGCGCTAAGTCAGGCAGATTTAGCCGTGCTGGAGGCGGCTACGGATGCCAAGGGGCGTAAGTTTATCATTCATAAACTGCCCATTCCTCAAAAGCCTGTCTGCATCACCGAGGACGAAGCAAACAGCTTTACCTTCGAGGACGGCGAGGACAGGCGGGAGCCGGGGGAACGGCTGGCGGCCAGCTATGTGAATTTCTATCTTTGCAACGGCAAGGTCATTCTGCCGCAGTTTGGTGATGAAATGGACAGGGAGGCACAGCGTATCTTAGGGGAATGTTTCCCGGAGCGCCAAGTTGTGCCCTTGCCTGCCAGAGCCGTAATCGTGGGTGGCGGTAACTTCCATTGCCTGACCCAGCAGATTCCTTCCATCACGCAGAGACACGAGGTGAGATAATGCGCAAAGTAACCGTTGCCGCCATTCAAATGCAAATGACGGCAGACGTAAGCGAGAATATAGACAAGGCCGAACAGCTGGTACGAAAAGCCGCGGAGCAGGGCGCACAGATAATCCTGCTGCCGGAGCTCTTTGAACGCCCTTATTTCTGCCAGCAGCGGCAGTATGATTTTTATGATTATGCCACATCCGTAGAGGAAAATCAGGCTGTGCAGCATTTCCGGCCCATTGCCAAAGAACTGGCCGTGGTTATGCCCATCAGTTTCTATGAAAAGGATGGCACGCGGCTCTTTAATAGCATTGCCATGCTTGATGCGGATGGTGAGGTTTTGGGCGTTTACCGCAAGACCCATATTCCCGATGACCATTACTATCAGGAAAAATTCTACTTCACGCCGGGCAATACGGGCTTCAAGGTTTGGGATACCCGCTATGGAAAAGTGGGCGTAGGCATCTGCTGGGACCAGTGGTTCCCCGAAGCTGCCCGCGCCATGGCCCTGCAGGGGGCAGAAATCCTGCTCTATCCCACAGCGATTGGCTCCGAGCCAATCCTCGAAACCGACAGCATGCCCCATTGGCGGCGCTGTATGCAGGGGCATGCGGGCAGCAACCTCGTGCCCGTAATGGCGGCTAACCGCATTGGCGTAGAGAAAGTGGAACCTTGCGTAGAAAACGGCGGCCAGTCCTCGTCGCTTAACTTCTATGGTTCTTCCTTTATCACGGATAATACCGGGGCGCTTATCGTAGAAGCAAGCCGCACGGACGAACAGGTTTTGACCGCTTCCTTTGACCTTGACCAATACGCCAAAGACCGCATGAGTTGGGGACTGTTCCGCGACCGGCGGCCAGAGATGTATGGGGATATCGTAAAGTAAAATTATCGAAGAAAATAATGCTGTTGTAACTTCGGCAGGCAAAGAGGGATTATTCTTAAGCGATTTACACGCGCAGCGTGTACTAACGCAGGAATAATCCCTTTTTGTCTGCTGTCATCGAGCGTGAGGTGTCATATTACGTTGAGGGAAAGAATGACGCTCAAGATGACGCCCAAGGTGACGCTCAAGATGTCGCTTAAAGATAAAAGTTCGGACAAGTTCGGAGAAAAATGGCGGTGATTGGCGGTGAAATGGCGGTAATATACAGGAGAGGATTATTGAAGCTGTATGTGAGCGTAACAAAAGGCGATAGCCATTCGTTGGGGAACGGAGGCTGTCGCTTTTTTGAAAACAAAGAATAAATCTAGTATAATAGATACCAATGGTACAAGATTCTGATTAATTAGGGCAAGGGATGATAGAGATATGGCATCACAGGAATTGAATCAGGCGTTATGGAACGCCGCTAATGTTATGCGCAGTACGATGAGCGCGGACGAATACAAGGATTATCTTCTCGGCATGATTTTCTACAAGTATCTGTCTGACCGTCAGCTTTATACGGTGGTTGACTTGTTGGAAGACCGTCAGCCGGAAAGTCTTGATGAAGCGCAGCTGTTGTATGAGGAAGCGCGTCAAGGCGAGGATTGGGATGACTTAAAGGCCGAGCTGGAGGCAAATTACAGTTTTGCGATTGAGCCGCAGTATACCTTTACGGCGCTGTACAATGAAATCAACAACAAGACTTTTATCACCGACCATCTGCGTCAGGCCATGCGGGATATTGAGCAGGGGGGCGAAGCTATCCGCGGGCAGAAGCTCTATGAAGACCTGTTCGAGGATTTTGATATTGATTCCAAAAGCCTTGGCACGACTCCGGCAAAGCGCAATGCGATGCTTTCGGATGTGATGAAGGAACTGGCGCATATTGACTTCACCCAGTATGGTGCGGATGCCCTGGGGGATGCTTACGAATATCTGATTGGCCAGTTTGCCGCCGGTTCCGGGAAAAAGGCGGGCGAGTTCTACACCCCGCAGGCGGTTTCGGAACTTATCACCCGTATCGTGACCAAAGGCAAAGAAGGGGAACCTGCTTTTTCCATCTATGACCCTTGCATGGGTTCGGGTTCCCTGCTTTTGCATGCCCGCAGCTATATCAATGAGGACTGCCGCAATGGCATTCAGTTCTTCGGGCAGGAAATCTCCCATACCACCTACAACTTGGCCCGCATGAATATGATTTTGCATAATGTGCCGTTCCAGTATCAGCATTTCCGCAATGGCGATACCTTGGGGGCTGACTGGCCTACGGAGGAGCCGACGAACTATGATGCTACTGTGATGAATCCTCCATACAGTCAGCATTGGAGCGCGGCGGCAGGGTTCTTGACGGACCCGCGCTTCCAGCGTTATGAAAAACTGGCGCCGAAGTCAAAGGCTGATTTTGCCTTCCTGCTTCATGGCTTCTATCACCTGAAAGAAAACGGCACAATGGGCATTATCCTGCCGCATGGGGTTCTGTTCCGCGGGGCTGCAGAGGGGACAATCCGTAAACACCTGCTGGAAGATGGCAATATCTACGCGGTTATCGGCCTGCCAGCGGGGATTTTCTTCAATACGGGCATTCCGACCTGCATTATCGTGCTGAAAAAAGACCATGTGAGCCGTGATGTGCTCTTTATTGACGCGTCAAAAGAGTTCCGCAAGGAAAAGGCGCAGAACTTTATGGATGCGGAGCATATCGACAAGATTATGGCGGCTTATGATGAGCGCAAGGATGTGGACAAGTTCGCCCATTTGGCCACCTTTGAAGAAATCAAGGAAAATGACTACAATCTCAATATTCCCCGCTATGTGGATACCAGTGAACCCGAACCGGAAGTTGACCTTAAAGCTGTCTGCGCCAATATCCAGTCGATTGACCTTGACATTAAGCAGGTAACGCATGAGCTGCTTGACATGTCAAATAATTTGACATGTCAGGATAAGGAAACGGAAGAAGTCCTGGCAGACTTCATTAAGGTATTGCAGGAGGGCTGAAATTTAGTGGCGTTTCGGGGCCTTGTGGCGATGTGTAACTTACTGTTGGGTGAGTTCAATGTGCTGAAAAATCGCTATTTGCATGTGGATTGGAAAGAAGATACAGCATATTGGGGCAAAAAAAGCCTATTCGCCAGATTAGAGACAGCCAAGGTCAATGTAAAGACCCAAAATAATATAATCACCTTGTATAAGGTTTTTGGCAAAGAAAAGATATTTGGACGTGGTGATGTGGTGAGTGTATTGTTAATCACGGCGCGTCCGGCAACAGACTTGATAAAGAAAATGCAGGCTTAAGGGTTGCTAGAAAGCGTACACGGCTTAGGAAAATATCGCTTTGTGGTCAAGGACGCTGACTGACGGAATTTTAGGTCAACGCGATTGACATTTGACTTTTGACAAGTCAAACAGGCGATTTTGACTGGTCAAGTCAAAGACGAATAATGATGAATGATGAGGGATGCGTATGCCTAAATTGCGATTTAAGGGATTTACGGATGATTGGGAACAGCGGAAGTTGGGAGAAGTATTTGAGCAGACAACAAATTATGTCAATCCTGCAGAGGATGAAGTGGAATTATGGAGCCTTACGGTTGAGGCAGGATTAACGCCAAAGACTGAAAGATACAACAGAGAGTTTCTCGTAAAGAAGGAAGATAATTTTAAGGAAGTTCGTCCTGGCGATATTGTTTATAATCCTATGAACATGACATTAGGGGCTGTTGGGTATAACGGAATGGCCAAAAGTGTCGCTGTTTCAGGATATTACACAACTATGATTGCGAAGGATGGCTATGATTCTTATTACATCAATACATGGTTAAAAAGTCCACAAGCCATATTACTGTACAAAAACTATGCAACTGGGACACTAATTGAGAAGCAACGTGTTCAATTTCCTACATTGTCAACTATTCCCGCTTCATTCCCTGAATTTGAGGAGCAGAAGCAGATTGGGGCGTATTTTGCTAATCTGGACAACCTTATCGCCCTTCATCAGCGTAAGTGTGATGAACTGAAAAAAGTAAAGAAGTATATGCTTCAAAAAATGTTTCCGAAAAAAGGAGAAAAAGTTCCAGAGATTCGCTTTGCTGGATTTACTGGCGATTGGGAACAGCGGAAGCTGGGTGATATTGCAACATCATTCGATTACGGACTTAACGCTGCTGCCAAGGAGTACGATGGAATCAACGCATATATTCGTATAACAGATATTGATGATGATTCGCATAATTTTATAAGTGAAGGCATAACTTCACCAGATACAGATTTATCAAAAGCTGATGACTATAAGGTAGCTGAAGGGGACATTTTGTTTGCTAGAACAGGTGCCAGTGTAGGCAAAAGCTATATTTATAAGCCGTCTGACGGGCTGATGTATTTTGCTGGATTTCTAATTAGAGCAAGGGTAAAACCTGAATATGATGCCCAGTTTGTATTTCAGAACACATTGACGGAGGCATATTCAAAGTATATAGCTGTCACATCACAGCGTTCAGGGCAACCTGGTGTTAATGCACAGGAATATGCGGAATATGGGATTATGTGCCCAACAAAAGAAGAACAGACCAAGATTGGTGAGCATTTTAACAATCTGGACAACCTTATCGACCTTCATCAGCGTAAGCATGAGACCTTAAAAGAAATCAAGAAATATATGTTGCAAAATATGTTTCCTGAGAAATAAAGTCGTTGGGGGTGATGGTTATGAATGAAGTTGAAAAGGTATCACAGGATATTTACGGCGAAATCAGACAAAGCATAATTCATGTACAGCATAAGGTACAACAGACAGTAAATGCTGGCATGGTGCAGATATATTGGGAAGTTGGTCAGCAGTTGGACAAGGCTTGTGATGGCAAGCAGGCAGAGTACGGAAAAGGAGTTCTGCAACAAGTTTCCGCTAAGCTGACGGCTGAATTTGGCAAAGGTTATTCTTATGCCAATTTGCGGAATATGCGGCAGTTTTATCGGTGCTTTCCAAATTGCTACGCACTGCGTAGCAATTTGAGTTGGACGCATTATCGTATGTTGATGCGGGTGGCGGATTCCAAGGCTAGGGAGTTTTATGCCGAAGAATGTGCTGCCGCAGGATGGAGCAGTCGGGAACTGGAGCGACAGATTACGACCTTTGCCTATCAGCGCACGGTTTCTCAGCAAAAGACAACCGAAAGACTACCACAGACAGCGACGGATAAGGGAATGGCACCTTATCGCGATTTTATTCGTGACCCTTATGTGTTGGAGTTTCTGGAACTGAAGCCTTCACCAGAGTTCTATGAGCGGGATATTGAACAGGGGATTATTGAGCATTTGCAACAGTTCCTACTGGAGCTGGGGCGTGGCTTTTCCTTTGTGGCCAGACAGAAGCGTATTTCGCTTGACGGCGATGATTTCTATATTGACCTTGTGTTCTATAACTACATTCTCAAATGCTTTGTTCTTATTGATTTGAAGCTGGGCAAGGTTAAACATCAGGATATTGGTCAGATGCAGATGTATGTGAATTATTACAAGGCCAATATGCGCAATGAAGGCGACAATGAGCCTATTGGGATTGTCCTTTGCGCGGAGAAGAATGAGGCCGTAGTGAAGTATACGATGGGGAGCGACAACAGCACCCATATTTATGCGTCAAAATATATGCCTTATATGCCCACGGAGGAAGAACTCAAAAAGGAACTGCGCTTGCAGGAGCTTCCTCTGGCGAAAGAAGAATAACATAGCAGGAGGAATTGAGCATGGCACAAAGCGAAGTGTCGATGGAATGGGCGCTGATTAAGCAGCTCACGGGAGATGTTTCCCAATGGACTTATCGTAAGGATATTGTAGACGAGGAATCCCTTTGGGCAAATTTCCGGGCGAAGCTGAATCAGAACAATCTTGCTGTGCTTGATGGTGAGCCTGTAACGGATGCCGAGTTTCATCAGATTCGGGAATATATGCTGGATGTAGCCAAGACTCCTTACAAGGCGGCTTTGTGGCTGGCGGGGGAGAATGGTGAAGCGGTTATCCCTTTGACGCGTGAAGATGCGGCCAAAGGCACAATCCACCTCATGGCGGTTAGCAATCGGGAAATCGCCGGGGGCAGGTCATCTTATGAGGTCATCAACCAGTTTGTTTCCGACAAGCAGGATGATGATGACCGTGAGCGCCGCTTTGATGTGACTTTGCTGATTAACGGCCTGCCCATGATTCATATTGAACTCAAGAACCAGGACCATCCCTATATGGATGCTTTCCGTCAGATAAAGAAATACAGTCTGGAAGGGAAGTTCCGTGGGCTTTTTGGCATGGTGCAGATGTTTGTCATCAGCAATGGCAGCAACACCCGCTATATTGCCGCCGATACCGGCTCAAACCTCAATGAGCGTTTTTTGACTTCGTGGGTTAACAAGAACAATGAGCCGGTGGAAAATTATCTGGAATTTGCCAAGGAAGTTTTGCGGATTCCAGAAGCGCATGAGATGGTGGGGCATTACAGTGTGGTGGATGCGGAGCGGCATAAGCTGATTTTGCTGCGGCCCTATCAGGTGCATGCCATTGAAGCCGTCAAGCAGTCCTCCCAGCGGCAGGAGTCGGGCTTTGTCTGGCATACGACGGGTTCCGGCAAGACTTTGACTTCTTACACGGTAGCCAAGAATCTCATTTTGATTCCGGGGATTGATAAGACCATTTTCCTCATTGACCGCAAAGACCTCGATCAGCAGACTTCGATTTCTTTCAAGGCTTATGCGGAAAATGACATCATTGATGTGGACGAAACCGATAATGTCCATGACCTGTTGCAAAAACTCAAGAACAAAGACCGCGTGGTGATTGTTACCACCATTCAAAAGATGCAGATTATCATGAAGCGCTACAATAGCGAAGCAAAGAAGGATTCCGCTACGGCCAAGCGCCTGCATGGCATGTGCATTGCTTTTGTGGTGGATGAGTGCCACCGCACGGTTACGCCGGAAACCCAGCGGGAGTTGCAGAAGTTCTTTAGTAATTCCCTGTGGTATGGTTTTACCGGTACGCCGATTTTTGACGAGAACAAGCGCCAGCGCAAAGGGGATTTGGCCCGCACCACGGAAGCGCTGTATGGCCCCTGTCTGCACAATTACACCATCAAGGAGGCCTTGCATAATAATGCCGTTCTGGGGTTCCAGATTGATTACAAGGATTCTGTGTCCCATGACCAGCTGCTGGAACTTGGCGAGAAATTGCAGGTGGCCAATGCTGATGAACTGGCCAATATGGAGCCGGACAAGCTGGAGGAAAAGGTTTTCGCCGCTTATTACAAGAATGTAGGCACGGATATTTACGACAATGACAACCATCGCCGTGGTGTAGTGAAGTACATCATCAACAAGGCGGCGGGCAAGTTTCGTCTGAATGCCCCGCAAGGGGAGGCTTATGAGGCGATTCTTACTGTGCCTTCCATTGAGATTGCTCAACGGTACTATCAACTGTTCAAGGAATTCATTGCGGGCGGGAATGTGTCGCCCTCCATTCGGGAGAAGTGTGTGGACTTCCCCAAGATTGCCATTACCTATACGGTGACGGAAAACGACGAAGATTCGCTAGCCAATCAGCAGACGATGAAGGAATCTTTGGCCGATTACAACGAAATGTTTGGCACGAAATTCGCGCTGGACAGTTTGCAGGCCTACAACACCAATCTCAATGACCGTTTGGCTCGGAAGAAGGGGCGTTATAAACAGCGGAAAGAACAGTTGGATATTGTCATTGTGGTTGACCGTCTGCTGACCGGTTTTGATGCGCCACCCTGCGCAATTCTCTTTGTAGACCGCCCGCCGATGGCCCCGCAGAATATCATTCAGGCATTCAGCCGCACCAACCGCATTTTTGACAAGAGCAAGCGTTATGGCATGGTGGTGATTTTTCAGCGGTCGGCGCAGTACCAGACTGCTGTGGATGGTGCTTTGCTCCTGTATAGCAACGGCGGCACAAAGGAAGTCAGTGCTCCGACCTTTGCGGAAATCGAAAAGGAGTTTCAGGAAGCATTGGCAGAACTTAAAAGCATTGCTGCAACGCCGGAGGCTGTGGAAACAATTATGGGTGACCGCAGCGCCATGCAGAAATTTGCCAAGGCCTTTCAGAAAGTTGACCGCCTCAGCGGTGAGATTCAGGTTTATCAGGAATGGGAGGACAAGGAGTTCGGCGATTACGGCATTGTGAAGGAGTGTCTGACGGAGTACGGCGGCAAGTATCATAATGTCATTGAAGAACTGAAAACGCCGACGAGTGATGAGGAGCCTGTGGTGGTGGATATCGGCTATGAGATTGAGAATATCCGCAGCGTGACCATTGACTACCGTTATATCGTGTCGTTGATTCAGAACTATATGCCCAGGGAAGATGAGCTTATCGTGGAGCCTATCGAAGATACTGCCATTGACAGCCATATCGATAAACTCCGTGAAACGAATCCGGCGCTGGCGGATGTCATTGGCGGCTTCTGGGAAGATATGAAGAAAGACCCGCTGAAATATAAGGGCCTTGATGCCATGACGGTGATTGAAACCCGTATCGAGGAAATTATCGCGCAGCAGATTAACAGCTTCACGAAAGAATGGTGTGCACAGAAAAAAGATGTGCTGGCCATATTGAATACCTTTAGAAAGGGCGATAAAATATCCCTCGTTACAGACTACGAAGCCTATAAGCAAAACCACGAGGGCGTCAGCAAGTTAAAATACAATCGCAATGCCAAAGACGCTGTTATCGAGCTGATTGAAAAAATCCGGCCATTGCGGGAGAAGTGAGGAGCTTTTGTAAATATATATTGTGATTTGAGTAGTGCCCTTCGCCCTTGGCGAGGGCGTTTTTATTGACAAGATATAAAGTAAAAGTGCATTAGGAAAAGATTATATGAAATTGTGAGTGTAGAATGGAGAAAAATAGAATAGATGACAATGGTATTGTGTTTGAAAAGTTGTTCTGCTAATATAAGAGTGATGAGTGGAATACAAGGAGGTAAGGAAATAATGACATATGAATATCAAAAATTAACCCCTACAATAGATGCGAACATCAAAGGATATGAAAAAGAATTGGATTATATATTTAGGGAAGATGAATTAAAAAATATAGCAATTTCTGGCTCGTATGGTGCAGGGAAGAGCAGTGTTTTAGAAACATACAAGAAAAAACACGATGATATAAAATTTATACACATATCTTTATCTCAATTTAAAAATGTAGATGGACAAGATGATGATAGTGATGAAAAAAGTAGTTCAATTAGTGAAAAAAGATTAGAAGGTAAAATTTTAAATCAGTTGATACATCAAGTTGGTGTAGATAATATTCCTTTAACAAAGTTTCAAATAAAGCGGGAAGAGAAAAAATGGCCGATAATAGGTAATGTTTCGGTTGTAGCTGTATGGGGAATATTGATTTGGTATATTGTTAAATATGATTTATGGAAACAGTATTTAACTAGTGTGGGGGGGATACTTGAGAACTGGCTGTGGTTTACTCTGTATCCGTGGATGGTATTTGTGGTCGGATTTATTGTTGTTATTATATCTGTTCTTTTGATTGGTAAGGTGGTGCTATATCAGAAGCGTCAAGGATGCTTTAAGAAAATTAAGATAGCCGATAGTGAGATTGAATTATTTGACAAGAAGGAAGAATCCTTATTTGATAGACACCTTGATGAAGTGTTGTATATTTTTAATCAATCAAAAGTAAATGTGATTGTGTTTGAAGATATTGATAGATATAATTCGGTATATATATTTCAGCAACTAAAAGAAGTTAATCGTTTGGTTAACATTAAAAGAATAAGAGATAAAGCTAAACCACTAAAATTTATATATTTGCTTAAGGATGACATGTTTATGTCAAAGGATAGAACGAAGTTTTTTGATTTTATTCTTCCGATTGTCCCTGTTATGGATGCTTCGAATTCATATGAAAAGATTATTGAAATTTTTAAATCAATGCAAGCGTGGCCGTCTTTTGATTCGCAATTTTTACAAGAAGTATCTTTTTATATAGATGATATGAGATTATTGAAAAATATAGCTAATGAATTTAGCGTTTACAGCAAGAACATAATAACGACAGGGCAAGATGTCAATAAGATGCTGGCGATGATGATATATAAAAATATATTTCCTAAGGATTATAGCAATTTGCAATTGGGGCGAGGCTATGTACATAGTCTTTTCGAATATAAAAATGAAATTGCAAATATCGAAAAACAAAATATTAGTCATCAAATAAAAGAATTGGAAAAAGAAAATAAAGAAATGGCATTGGTGTGGCAAAATTCGAAAAATGATATTAATGAGTTTTATAATTACAAATTGAAAGAAAAGGGATGGAATCAGCAGATAAGAAACGATTTGATGTCTAAAAAAGAAAAATGCATTGAATTGTTTGATGCACGAAATAATAATAAAACAAGCAAAAATTTAAAAGAAATTAATAGGTTAAAAAGATTGATAGAAGAATTACCATCTTGGCGATTAAGAGAAATGATTAATCGTGAAAATATTGACGATATTTTTGATGGAAAAGATATAGAATCATTTAGTGGGAATGATGCGTTTGGAGAAATTAAAGAGAGTCAATATTTTTCATTGATAAAGTATTTAATTCGTAATGGGTATATTGATGAAACCTATGCTGATTATATGACATATTTTTATGGGAAAAGCATTTGTCATGGAGATAAAGTTTTTTTACGAGGTATAACTGATCAAAAGGCAAAGGAATATACATACGAATTAAGGGAACCTGATAAAGTCGTTTCGATGATGAATCCTCGGAATTATAAACAAGTGGAAGCGTTGAATTTTGATTTGCTAGATCATTTGTTGGAAAACAATGAAAAGGAAAATGTTCAAAGCTACATACACGATATATTACAGCAGATAATTGATGCTCGAAAAAAGGAGTTTATTTTTCGATATTTAAGAAGACATAAAAATGTGAAATTGTTCGTACAACAATTGAATATGCAGTGGGAAAATATTATGAAGTATATGTGTGAATCTGAGGATGTCACAGATGAGGAAAGAGAAAAATATGTTTGGGAAACACTTTGTCTGTCAAACGATGTGGATTTGTCCGTGATAAATGTTGATGGCGTGTTAACAAAATATATCTCTCAAAACTCAAACTTTTTATGCATGGAAGATGGAAGATTTGAGGCTGCTATAAAAAATATGGAAAATATTGATGTAAAATTCCAAACAGTTGATTCTGATTGTGCAAATGATGATGTGCTAAAAGGTGTATATGAGAAGAATCTGTATGCGTTGACGTTTTCAAATGTGTGCATGATGTTAAAAAGATTCTATGATATTTCAGATAACCAAAAAATGATACATTGCAATTTATCATGTATAATATGCAGAAATGATGAGCCTTTGTATAGTTATGTTGTCGATAATATAGAAGAATATATTGGTGTTATTATAGAGAATTGCCAAGAATATATTTTAGATGAGTCGGATGCTATATATTTTGTGCTGGGTGATAAGAATATTACAACGGATACTAAGGTGGGCTATATTTCAAATTTACAAACAGGAATTGAACAAATTGAAAAGGTGGAAGATAGAGGATTGTGGAGGCCTTTGTTTCAGTATGATATCGTGAATTATTCGTTGGAAAATATTTTTTCTTTCTTTGCAGAAATGCCTAGTGATAGCAGAAATGATTTATATAGATATTTGAATAACCATTCGGATGAAGTGTTGTTGGGAGGTTGGCACGATGAATTTAGGGCTTTGGATGAAAAGTGTCAGTCTGATATGTTTGATGCTGTTGTCATTGCTAACCAACTAGATAACAATATTTATAGATTTATTTTACAAAATATGAATTATTTCTATGAAGAATTTAACGTAAAAGATATTAAAGAAGAAAAGGTGAATATACTAATAGAACTTAATGTTATACTTATGACAGATGAAACGTTGAAATTTATGCGCCAAGAGTATCCATCAACTGTTGCAAGATTAATCTGCAATAATGTAGAACACTATTGTAAGGATATATCTAAAAATAATATTAGTGCACAAGAGATATTGGAGGCGATAGAAGAAGATATAACGATAGAAGATAAGTTATCGTTACTAACATTGATTCCAGACGAAAAGATTTCTATGCAAGGTAAGAATTATGAAGAGAAAATGAAGAAATACATAGTTAAAAATAATTTTGATAAAAATGATGTCGGACAGCTAATAAAAGAATATGAAAAAGCATCTTCAGATTTCAAGAAGATAATAATTGATAAATTGGCAGACTGTGCAGATTATTTAGTGGAAAGTGAAATTAGGGTTCCATATGATGTTTGTTCACAATTATTGCCACGAATTGATGAAAATAACAAATGGAAAATATTCATTAATTCGTTGTTAATTATTTCGCCGTACAATTGTATAAAGTGCTTGGATTTGCTTGGGTGTAATGAAGATGTGGATAATTTGAAAAGGATTTTTATAGGAAAACGCCCTAAGTTTGAGAATAAAAAATACATCAAAGATATTCTAACAGTTTTTGAGAAAAAGGGATGGGTGTCATCTGTTAGTGAATCTAATGAACACCTCATTGCATATGGGAGAAGAAATAAAATAATTATAAAAATGATAGAAGATGAGACTTTAATGATTAATTGAGTGTATGTGATGATATAAGTTTGTAAATTGTTTATAGATATGCATGGAATCTAGTGATGTCGAGGTGTTGTGATGCTTGGAATCTGACATGTCAATTTGACAAGTCAAAAAGCTGGTGACGGTCAAAATATCATTTGACTAGTCACCAGCTTTTTTAGGTGTCAATTAAAGTTATTTTTTGCTACTTCTGCTCATCCGCTGAATTTGTCTTTGCCAGGTTTTTTCAATTTGACTTGTCAAAAATTCCTTTAGGGGAGCTAACTCCTGTTTTGTGTCCCAGCTTTCCAGAGCAGCGTAGTAGTCGTTGCGGTCTTCTTCGTGGATAATAAGGGGCGGATGGTTATGGTTCATCAGAAAATAGTTGGTGGCCAGACGCCCTGTGCGGCCGTTGCCATCGGCAAAGGGATGGATGTTTTCAAATTTGGCGTGGAAGTATGCGGCGGCAGTCAGGATATGTTTAGGGGAATCAAGATTTGTTTCCGCAAGGTCACTGAGGAGTTCGCCGATTTCTTCGGGTACATCTTCAGGGAGAGCACCGACTTCTTCCCGACCTGTGACGTAATCGTGCTTCTTGTATTCACCGGGACGCTCGCCGATGCTGTAACGGCGTTCATCGTAGGTGTTCTTGGTGAGCTCGTATTGCAGTTCTTTGATGAAGCTTTCATCGAATGCTCGCTGCTGGTCGAAGGCTTCCATAACAAAATTCATGGCATCCTTGGCGTTGCGGATTTCAAAAATGGTGCGCAGGTCGCCAGTATAGTTGGAGAGGGTGTCCCGCTCGAAAATATCCCGGGTGTCGTTGTAGGTGATGTTGTCGTTTTCGATTTTGCCGGAGTGATAGGCAAAGTTGATGATTTGTCCGTTCAATATGGTTTCTAAATCTGCCCGGGTCTTTATCTGACTGCTTGTCCAGTAGCTGATGATTTTTTCGTAACTCATAGTTTCACCGCCTTTGTCTCTAAGTATAGCACAAACCTATGGCGAATGGCTAAAGGCTCGTGCCGATTTTCCTATTTTATGGTAGAATTATCAATAAAGTTCACCACAAAAGGCGGGCCGCCGACTACTTCGAGTCAGCGGCCCGCCTTGGTTGTTAGGGGCATGTTAGTTTACAGTCTCATATTTTTATTCTAACAATTGCGTTTCGCCAAGTTTTTCCAACAACAGATTGGTTTCCTTGGTGGAAAGATTCTGCCCGATTGCGGATATGACAATGGAATCCCAGGGATTTCGGGGATAGAGTATCCCCAACCCCGCATAGCGCAGTAAATATTGCGTTTCCTCGAGGTTCAGGGAGAAAGCTCTGGCCAGCGCCAATAATTTAGGACGGGAGGGTTTTTCCCGGCGGCCGGAGAATATTTGATAAGCATAGATACGGTCAAGTCCGGATTCTTTAATGACAATGCTTTTTTCCAAGCCCTTGGCGACCAATAACTGCTCTAAATATTGGGAAAGGGGGAGCGTGAATTCCTCCTGATTATCCGTCAGGAAACGCTCGATTCTTTTGTCAGCCTTCAATTCGGCAAAGAGACTATCCGTGTCTTTGGTACGCATCGTGTGATCACCTCAGCAAGATTTTGATTATCCTAATGTTAGTACAGTTCGGATAGAAAGGCAAGTGGATTATGAATGCGTGGCAAACCTATCTCGGGGATACCTATGAACTGATTGATGTGCTCAAGGAAACAGAGGAAGGAAGCGTAGCGCTGGTTTATGACCGGCTGGGCAGGGAAGTCGCTGTGATGAAGCGGCTGAATCTTCGTGTCCAAGAGCTGTACCGGATATTAAAAGAAATGGCCGAGCCGCATATCCCTGCAATTCATCATTTATGGGAGCAGGACGGACAGCTGCTCGTTATCGAGGAACGCATCGAAGGCAGTACGCTGGAAGAACATTTGGCGCATATTCCCAGCGGAAAAATTACAGAAGCAGAGGCCATGCATATCCTGCGGGAAATCGGCGCTTGCCTGACGGTCATTCATGCAAGAGGCATCATCCATCGGGACATCAAGCCTGCTAATATCATGCTGGGCAGGGACGGTACGGTAAAGCTGATTGATTTTGGCATTGCCCGCCTGGTAAAGGAAAAAGGCAGGACAGATACGGAAATCATGGGGACGAGGGGGTATGCAGCCCCGGAGCAATATGGCTTTGGGCAGACCGATGCGCGTTCAGACATCTATGCGTTGGGCGTTACTTTGTGGGAGTTGTTGGGGAAGGATTATCACGGCTGTCTGCGCAAGGTGCTGGAACATGCGATGGAGCTGAATCCTGCGCATCGTTATGCTTCGGCTGCGGAATTGCTGCAGGATGCAGAGCGCTGCCAAAGATGGAAATGGGGCAGGTTTTGGCTGGCGGCAGCTGGGCTGGGAATTGGCATATTGGCAGTATGGTTGGTGTTCCAGTTCCGTCCGGCAGAGATTGGAGAAACACCTCAGACGGTTGAGGTCGAGGAGGAAAACAAGCAAGAGCCAATAGTGCCGGCAGCCAAAGCAGATACAGCTAAAACTTTGGAACAGACACCTGTACCACCGCCAACGGCAGCAGCTGGAGAACCAGTATCATCTGCAGAAGTCCCGTCCCCAACAGCTGCTGATGAAATAAAGCCCGCTGCAAATTCCCGCAATTATGCAGGTGAAGGAAGACTCAAAACGGAGGTATATTTGAATGGCGGTGCATGGCAGCGTGATTTCGTTGTCGCAGAAACAGCCTGGACAAGCTGGCAGCGGGAAGATGGCAGCATTCATACGCCTGCGGACTGGAATGTGCTTGTTCATGCAGACAATACAACAGCAAAAAGTTATGTGCGTACTTGCTGGGTAGTCCGTCGAATTTATCCCGGAACGAATCTGTCTGCGATGACGGAAACCATCGAGGCAGGGCCGCTGCCTGCTGGAAAAAGTGAGGACTTTGTCCTGCCCTTGTCACGCTATCCGCTGCATCAGGATACGACCTTGCAGGTCAGCTTTGAACTTTATCGGGAAGATGGCAAGCGGGAGCGTCCGGTATGGAATCTGCAAACGAGTATTAATCTATCTGCACAGATGAATAAATCCTCCCTGCCATAATGGGCAGGGAGGATTTTTCATGAAAAATTTTCATCAATAGTATGCTGTCCGCATACCAAAAAAATCATCATCTGTGTTATGCTAACTTCAAGCATCAGCAGGAGGTGATTTCTCGGCACAAGCTTTGCGTTCCCGTTCGTGGAGGGCATCAAGCATGATATCGGCTAAGGCTTTGTTTTCGCTGCTGAGTCCAAGGTATTTCTGTATCTGGTTGTAGTCATGAGAAGCCAGACCAGTCACTTGATTTTCAAAGGCTGTGGCATCCCTGCCGAGCAGGTAGTCTGTGGTGACGCCGAACAGGGCAGTCAGTTCATTCAGCTTACGAACCGGACGACTGGTGCCGCGCTCGTATTTGTTATAAGCGGTCCGTGTCATGCCAATGCGCTCTGCCACTTCCCGCTGGGAAAGTCCTTTGGCCTCACGGAGTGAGCGCAGGCGGTAAGATGTGATATTCATGGGGAAGTTCACTCTTTCGTTTCACTAATTCATCAATTCCATTATAAGTGACATATAATCAATAACAAAGGCGTTTATTTAATAATACAAATCTTGACTGTATCATTTAATACACTTATAATAAGAGGAAAGACGACAAAATGACACCTGCGGGAGGTGCCTCGATGAGATTAAAAATCAGAGAATTCCGAGAAAAACGCGGACTGAATCAGGATGAGCTGGCCAAGATTCTGGGCGTAGACCATTCGGCAGTGACCAAATGGGAAACCGGCGTCAACACACCAAGGCTGGAAACCGTGGTGGAGATTGCCAAAACACTGCGATGCAGTGTGGATGAACTGCTGGGATTGCGGCGCAGGAAGTAAGGCAAAGGATTGGAGGGAATCATCATGTCTATTGATTTCAGGTTGGTTCTTTTGGTGGTGGGATTTCTCATATATGCGTTTTTTAAGTTTTTGAGCATGTTTTCGGTTCAGACGATATTGGGATTTTTGTTTGTGGGCTGGTTGCTCTATACGATCTTTTTCAGCGAAGACGATAAGCCAACACAGAAAGAACTTCCAGCCGTTTCTCACAAAAAGACTGAATATAATGATGTTTACGAAAAAGCGAATGCAGATTACCGCTTCCTGCAGACCTCCCTGCCGCAAATTCAGGATAAGGAACTGCATTACTGGCTGGATTCCATGCAGCAGGTGGCAGGAAGACTGCTGGCTTACCTGACCAAACACCCGGAGCGTATACCCGCAGCTATGCGCTTTGTGACTTATTATCAGGATCGAACGGTTTCGCTGGTACGTCAATACCTGTCCATGCGGGAAGTGGGCCTGCGGCCGGAACTACAGCAAAACCTGCTGGTGGAAATGAGAAACACCTTCCGTGGCTTTCTGGCTGCCTATGAAACGCAGCTGGCCAAGGTCACAGAAGCCGAAATGAAGGATATGGAAGCCGAGATGAAAGTAGCGCAAGAAGTCATGGAACAGGAGGGTATCCAGCCCAAAACGGCAGACTATCAGCCAATCGCTGAAACAGAAACGAAAAAAGAAGAAAAAGCACAGGATACATCCACCCCGCTGAAATATGCCGGGATTGCCCTGGTTGCGTTGCTGGGGGCAGTGGGGATATATAAAATGGCGGACAAGAAGAAGGAGGACTAACTATGGCCACGAAACGTATTGAGTATATGTGCAGTCATTGCGGAAAAAAAGAAATCCGTTTCGTATCAATGGGCAAGCCATTGCCGGGAAAGTGCCCTAGAAAACAGGGGGATAAACCGCATACATGGACGGTGAATCGGAGATTGGAAAATTGAGGGGGCGTTTAGAGTGAATTCTGTATTGGAAAAGGAATTAAGTGAGTGTGTAGCATTTGCCAAAAGAGGCTCGGAATTGGCAGATAATAATTATGCTGATATAAAAAATATATTGCATAGAGTTAATGAAAGATTAGAACATGCCGACAAAAGACAGGGGAAACTTTTACGCTTTGCCAATATTGACTTGATGCATGAGCAACATTTGCAATTGCGTAAATTAGAAGAAAAAATAGATTCAATTCAAAACGATGTGGAAATGTTAAAAAAGAAGAAAAAAGATTTTTCAATTGTCATATATGGCAGAACCATGGCTGGTAAATCAACGCTGATGGAGATTCTTACACATGGTACTGGTAATTCAATAGGAAAGGGTGCGCAACGAACCACTCTGGATGTTAGAGACTATTATTGGCAAGGATTAAAAATAACGGATGTTCCGGGAATATGCTCATTTGATGGACGTGAGGATGATAAATTAGCTTTCGAGGCAGCAAAGAGTGCGGACTTGATAGTTTTTTTATTGACAGATGATGCGCCGCAAGCAGGTGAAGCAGAATGTTTGGCACAGTTGCGCAGCTTAGGAAAGCCGGTATTAGGTATCATAAATATTAAAATGGCATTTAATGTAAATAATTATAAAATGTCATTGGCAAGGATGCAAAAACGTCTTAGCGAGAAAGATAGAATAGATGAGGTTTGTGAACAGTTTAAAGCATTTGCTGATAATTATCATCAAAATTGGAAAGATATTGTGTTTGTTCCTACACATTTGCAGGCAGCTTTTATATCGCAATCAAATAGTAATCAGGAAATGTTTCAAGCTAGTAATTTTGCAGAAGTAGAAAAGTTCATTTTAAAGAAAATACAGCAGGATGGTAAATTTATCAGTTTTAAGACCTTTATTGATAGTACAGCTGTGCCTACACAAAAAATAATAAAGAATATCTATGCGCAGGCAAGTGAAAGTATATGTAATTATTTGGAATGGAAAGAAAAGGAAACTGCATGGAGTAAGTGGGCGGCTGCCTTTCAGGCAAGAGCTACTGAGAAAATAAGAAAAACACATGAACGCTTAAAACATAAAATGTATAGTGATATAGATAGATTTGTAGATAAGCATTATGAAGATGAAAAAGCTGGAGAAAAATGGGTGGAACATGTAAAAAGTATTAAGATAGATAAAGATTATATTGGGGCTTTGCAAGAAATAGCTGAGGAATATGATAAAAAAAGAAAAGAAGTGCAAGATAAATTGCAATCTAGTTTAAATATTGCAGTGAATACAAATATTAAATGTGATACAAAAATGGACGATACGACACCTATTGCCAAATGGGTGGTGGCTATTGCACCTAATCTTTTACTATTTGTACCAGGAATCGGTTGGGCTGCAAGGATTGGAATCAGCTTGGCGGGCGCAGTGATTGCGTGGCTTATGGATGATAAAGAAGCAAAAATTAAAGAGAATAAAGGCAAATTAAAAAAGGCTTTATTGGAGGCAACCAATGAAATGCTGGATAATATGCGTAAAAGTATATGGCAAACATATAAGATAGAAATCGTTGAAAAAGGGATATATGACCTTAAAGAAACAATGCATGATATGTCGGAAATTTTATTTTACTTAGCTAAAGGACAGAATCAATTGGCGACAGAGTTATGTGAAAAATATCAGGAACTTAATCTTGAGTTGTTGCAGGAAGCTGTAGTGTATTCTGAACAGGGTGGTTTTTTGGGAGCTGATGTAAATATAGCCAGAATTCCAGGAAAAGATTTTTATGCAATTGGAAGACGGTGTAAAATAAACGAAGAAAGAGTGTCTGAACTGTTAGGAGAAAAGCTTTTGTGTTGGGCAACAGCGGATAATGCTAAAGATTGTGCTTTATTGATTGCCAGTAACTGGTCAACTGGTGCAAAAATATATGATTATAAATTAGAAGGATATAAAGAAGTTATACAAACTTTAATGGTAGATGATATGAGCAAAGAAAATGAAGTGATGATGGCACAGCAGATTGTTAAGATGCCAGTGATAAGGAGTGTATAATTATGAGAGATTTTAATTTGGAAAAATATAGCCAGCAAAATAAATCATTGTTGAATAAAATAAAGATGAAGTGTAATGAATTGGGGATAGACAAAGAATTGCTTGACGATTTGGATGGTAAAGATGCAAATGTAAAGATAGTATTTGTGGGGCAGTTTAGTGCTGGAAAATCTAGCATTATAAAAATGTTAACAGGGGAAGATATAGCTATTGGTGCAAAGATAACAACGCAAAAATCAACTACTTATACATGGAATGGAATAGATATAATTGATACACCGGGCATTCATACGGAACTACGTTTTGACCATGATGCGATAACATATAAGCAAATCAACAAGGCAGCACTGTTGGTATATGTTATTAGCAATGAAGGATTTAGTCAGCATATAGGAGAGAATTTTCGTAAATTAGCAATAGATCAAAAAAGGGCAGACCATATGGTGTTGGTAGTCAATAAAATGGATAGAGCACCTATGGGAAATGTGCCAGAGCAACAAAGTATTATTGAACAGGATTTACAGAAAGTAACGTCACCATATAAGCCAAGTGATTTGTATCTGTCTTTTTTGGATACAAATTCATATTTTGAAAGCTTGACAGAAAAAGATTTAGATTTGAAAGAAGAATTGCTCCAAGCAAGTGGCTATGAAAATTTTATTGATAATTTAAATCTTTTTGTAAAGGAACATGAGTTAATAGGTACACTGATAAAACCTTTATACCATGCCAGAGAATTTCTGGAAACATCCATAAGCGCGAACAATGTAATGGAAGATAAGGATATTGCAGATTTAGAAAAAACAATACGTGAAAGAAGAAAAATTCTTATGGATGGTAAAGAAAAATGTCAGCGAGCGGTGCGGGATATTGTGCGTACATGTCGGGAGGAGATAAAATCAAAGGGTAGGTTAGGTGCTGAAGAGGCATTGAATGCTTCAGAGCAATTAGAAGCAGATAATAAAATGGCAGATGTTAATAATGAAATAGAACAATGTATGATTAAATGTCAGGATGATGTTGATGCAAAAATAAAAGAGTCTTTAGTAGCGTTGGGCGAAGAGATAAAAGATTATGATAATTCTTACTTTGTAAAGTCTGTAAGTGTGAATATTAGAGAACGTGTGGCAGATACGCCGATTAATAGTCGGGGTATTATTGTCAAAGCTATGGGGATGGCTGCACAAAGAGCGAAAGAAGCAGAAAATCCTGCTTTGGAAGCTGTGGCAAAACCGGGAGTAGCAGCGTTAGCAGCAGGAAAAGCTGCAGATGCAGCTGTGGCTGCGGTATTTCCAGATTTAGCAGTTGGAGCACAAGCGGTAGGCGGCATAGGCGGCTGGGTAACAAAATTATTTACTCCCGAACCAACAGTATGGGAAAAAGGTGCAGCATTTTTAGGAAGGAATGCTGGAAAGATTGTTGGTGTAGCAGCTATGGGTTATGCTTTATGGGCGGAAGTTAAAAATAATGAAGAACAACAAAAACAAGAACAGGAAAGGCAAAAGCTTAAATCAGAGCTTGCAAAAAAATACAGTGACTTAAGTGACGATTTTCAGAGTAAAATTATTACTGAAGCAAATAAATTAATAGATGCTAATATTACACCTGCTATAAATTCGCAGAATGATGAATTAGAGAAGATAAGCCAGGCAAAAATTGATGGAGAGCGATTGAATAAAGAGTTAGGCAAATTATTGGAAGAGGTGAATCGTAAAATAGATGAACTTAAGTGAAGGTGTCAAGTAGATTTTGAAAAATAGGAAAATAAGTGTAAAGCTAAGAATAAGTGAATTAAAGAGCACAGATTTTATAGGTCTGTGCTCTTTATCTAGAGGGGTGAATAATGTGACCAATGAACAAAAAGCAATAACCATATTGCTAATCGCAACAGCTGGTTTTATAGCGACATTTTCGCAAAGGGATGATGGGCTTATATATGGGGTAATTAATAGTGCCTGCTGTGCGGCAATGATAGGCGGATTGGCTGATTGGTACGCGATAACGGCGTTATTCAATAGGATTCCTTTGGATAATCATTCCAATATATTATGCAGAAAGCGCAAAGATCTCACGAATGCTATTGTTGATTTTGTCACCAAGGATTTGCTCAATACCAGTAATATAAATGATTCCATAAAGAATATGGAATGGTCAGCTTTTTTGGTTAGATATATTGAAAAATATAATGGGAAAGAAAAAGTGCGCCGTACTGTCCAGTCGGCTGCGAAGAGTATATTGTCACAAATAGATTTGTGTACGATAGTGAAGAAAATCGAACCGGATATAAGGCGCAGCTTGCGGGAGAGTTCGGTGGAACTAGTTGTGCCGAAAATCGGAAAACGCATTGTGGAAAGCGAATATTCACCGTTGTTTTTCAAAACGTTCTTGGACTTAGGAAAAATAATGTATAACCAGCCAGAGTTTCAGGGCGTACTGCAGGAGTATATCCAAAGATTGGGGGATAAGTACGATAAAAAAGGCTTTGGGAGAAATACCCTTCGGGGAATGGCTTTTAATGATGAAGATATTTTGCAGAATCTAAATGATTTTATAAATGGGCGTTTTGATTACTGGATTGCTAATACGGACTGCGTGTATGGTGAAATCCGTACTGAGATAAATGAGCTTTTACAGTCACAATTTATTAAGGAGCTATTGTTGGATAAGAAAGATGAGCTGCTATCTGATGATGATTGGATGCAATGGATTTATGAAAAGTTATCCATATATCAAAAGGAGAATTATCTGGAAATATTGAATTTTATAGACGGGATGCTGGTGAAAGGATTAGACAAGTTCACTAACGATAAAGAGGTGCAAAAGAAGGTTGACGATTGGTTGAAAGAGCAGGGAGCTATTGTAGTTGAAGATAATCATAGCGAATTGGGGAAGATGATACATAGTAAATTGGATAAGCAAACGGATAATGAAATTGTGAGTATGGTTCGTGAAAAAGCAGGTGATGATATTCATTCTATACGCATAAGCGGCGCCTTGATTGGCGGAGGTGTTGGGCTGACTCTTTATTTATTGGGCGTATTTGTTGAGGTAGTATTGAGGTGAATGTTAAATGGGGTGCAGGGAATATAACAAAGCGGATTATTGGCTGTTAGCAGCGGCAGTTGGTTTTTTGATTACATTAATGCTGAAAATATTTTTCCCGGAATATGTTTTAATCAGAGGTTTGAATTTTGCTTGTGAGGCAGCATTTGTAGGTGGGGCTGCAGATTGGTTTGCTGTTACGGCAATATTCAAACATCCATGGGGGTTGAAGATACCGAACACGGCAATACTGCCCCAAAAACGTGATGATTTTGCAGAAGGGGCAGCTGCTTTCGTGAAAGAGATGCTGAATGAGGAAACCGTAGTCAGAGAGATTCGCAATAAGAATATAATGGGGCTGATTGTCCGGCAATTAAAGGAGACTGAAAAACGTGATTATATGATTGCGAAACTGCTTGACTACATTCGCGAAAAGCTGAGTCAGGCAAGCCGGGGAGAGAATGTACAGGAACTGGCTGATGGCATACGCGAAAAATTGCTCTCTTATCCGTCAAAATATTTATTAAAGCAGGGCTTGGCTTGGTTAAAAACGGATGATAATGGTGCGATTGTATTAGAAAGTGTGGTGCCATTACTAAAAGATAAAATCAATTCCAGTGATTTCAAAGATTGGCTGCAAGACAACTACGATAATTTACAGAAGGAGTCGCTGGCGTCATTGGTATCTTGGGCTTTGGAGCGTGCGAACTTGCTGAATGTAAAGGAGGCTGCAGAGGACACGCAGAGCGAATTGTTGGCCATGGTAGCAGAGATGGGCATAAGGAATTCTGATGTTCAGCGCAGAGTGCTGCGTTTGTTGGTGGAACGATCCGATGAAATCGCGAATGATAAGCGTTTAATCCGCTCATTGGATGAGTTCAGGGTGAAATTGATAAAAAAAATACCATTGGAAGATGTTTTGTATGATGTTATTTCACGCTTGTGGAAGAATTTCAAGGAAGAAGAAAGTCGTAAAGTAATATCGGAACATGCCCAAAAGGCCTTGCGCTCCCATATTGTGGAGGTATTGTTATATCAATTGGATTTGCTGATGAATTTATTGAAAAATGATGCAGATTTGCAAAGGGATATTGACAAATTCATCAAGGAATTAATTAGTGAATTCGCAACAGGGATGGCACGTCCAGAAGCAGAAAAAATTGTAAAAAGAGTGCTGCAAAATATGAAAGATGATGAATTGAATGAGATTGTGAAGGGAAAGATCAATGATGAATTGATCGGGATAAGAGTCAATGGAGTGGTCGTGGGGTTCATTTTAGGCTCGATATTGTATGCAGGGGTACAGTTCACTAAATTGGTACTATAGTATAGGCGTTGAAAGCAGTGGAGGTTGGGGAGACAAGGGAAATTTGACGGAAGAGGGGAATCGTAGTATAATACTACCGTTATTAATGAAATTTTCCTCGCTACATCGAGGGTAAATAAGCAAAAGGAGCGAATTTTGCATGTCAGGACATTCCAAATGGGCCAACATTAAACGTAAAAAAGGTGCTAACGACGCCATTCGTGGCCGTATCACCACGAAAATCGGCCGTGAAATCACCATTGCTGTACGTATGGGCGGCGGTGACCCCACGGGTAATATGCGTTTGAAGCTGGCTCTTTCCAAGGCCAAGGCCAACAATATTCCGAAGGACAACATCAACCGCGCTATCCAGAAGGGCCTCGGTGCTTCTGAAGGCAGCAACTACGAAGAACTCACTTACGAAGGTTACGGCCCGGCTGGTACGGCTGTTATGCTCGATATCCTCACGGATAACCGCAACCGTACGGCTGCTGATGTGCGTCACCTGTTCTCCAAGTTCGGCGGCAACCTCGGTCAGGACGGCTGCGTAGGCTGGATGTTCAACAAGAAGGCCATTTTCGTAGTTGAAAAAGAAGTGTTCGACAACGAAGACGAACTCATGGAAATCGTGCTCGAAGCTGGCGCAGATGACATGAAGGACGAAGGCGATGTATTCGAAATCACCGCTGAACCGGATGCTTTTGACGCTATCGAAGCTGCTCTGGGTGAAAAGGGTATCGAAACGGCTTCCGCTGAAATCACGATGGTTCCGGAAAACACCGTAAAACTGTCCGGTGAAGATGCTGAAAAGATGCAGAAGCTCGAAGACGCTCTGGAAGACAACGACGACGTACAGAACGTATACAGCAACTACGAAACGGACGAAGAATAAAATAAAAGGCCACAGGATTTAAGTTCGTGGCAATAAGGCGCCCGCTGGGTTGACGATAACTTTCCTTTGCCATAGACAGGCTTGTCAAAAGCTACGGAAAGTCATCATCAGCCCAGCGGGCTTTTGTATTTGTATATTATTTTGGAAAGGAATTAAATGCTTGCATTAGGAATTGACCCTGGTACGGCCATCTGCGGTTTTGGCTTGGTAGAATCGCGCGGCAGCCGCCTTATCCCGATAAAATACGGTTCGGTATTCACCTCGCCCAAGATGCGCATGGAAGACCGGCTGGTCAAGATTTACGATGAACTCGATGCGCTGATGAAGGAGTACAAGCCCGACATTATGGGGATTGAAAAACTCTTTTTCAACCGCAATGTCACGACAGCCATTCCTGTAGGACAGGCGCGCGGTGTTGTGCTGCTCGCGGCGGCCAAAAACAATATTCCCATCGTGGAGCGCACGCCGATGCAGATTAAGCAGGATGTGACGGGGTATGGCAAGGCGGACAAAAAGCAGGTCATCTATATGGTGACGAAACTTTTGCACCTGCCTGAGCCGCCCAAGCCTGATGATACCGCCGATGCTTTGGCTGTGGCCATCTGCACGACCTATTGCATGGGCAATGCGGCTTTCCGCAACAGCATCAGCTAAAGGCTTTCATCAGCCAGAGCACGAAGTAGGTCAGGCCGCCTGCAATCAAGGGGCCAACGGCAACGCCGTGGAACAACAGAACGCCTGCCATGGTGCCGATAATCAGCGCCGGAATGACATCTGGCGTATTTTTTAGCAGGTCAACACCGCTGCCACCCGCAACAGCGGCTAAGAGGCCGGCTACGATGGCGATTACCCCGGCGTGGGTGCGGAAGGCATCAATCATGTTGTTGATGGTGATGGTGCCATTGGCAATGGGAACTAAGATTGCGGCCGTGAGAATGATGATGCCCCAGTTAAGCCCCTGTGAACCAAGGGCATTCAGCGCGGTGGTCAAACCCAAAAGCTTTAAGCCCAGGACAATGGCCGTGGCATAGACCACCGTCATATTATGGCCCAGATAACTGAGCAGCAATACTGCTCCCAAAGTAATATATTCGATATACAAAAAAGACATCTCCTTTGATAAAAAAATACTTTACTATTATACACGAGAGGAGACGATTATGGAAATAAATACGCTAAGCTATTTTTTGACCGCGTCTGTGCTGTTGACTTTAGCACCCGGTCCGGATAATCTGTATCTGCTGGCCAAGAGTCTGGCGAGTGGGGCAAAAAGTGGTGTTTTTCTGAGTGCTGGTCTGGCCAGCGGCATTGTCTTTCATACGGGACTGGTCATCTTAGGCGTTGCGGCACTTATCCAAAGTTCGCCGCTGGCTTTTGCCGGGCTGAAATTCGTTGGTGCAGGTTATCTCTTGTATCTGGCATGGAAAGCTTTTCATGAAACGGGGGAACTGCAGATGGGACAGGCAGATGAAACGTCATCTTATGGGGCGGTTTATCGCCGTGGGGTGCTGATGAATATCTTAAATCCCAAGGTGCTGCTCTTTTTTCTGGCATTCCTGCCGCAGTTTGTGGACGCAGCAAGTGCGGATTTTGCCTGGAATATCGCCCTTTTGGGAGCGGTCTTTGCCTTGCAGGCGTTTGTTATCTTTTCGGGCATTGCTCTTTGTGCAGGCAGAGTCCGGACGTTTATTTTGGGCACCAGGAATCTGAATCGGATTTTGGGCATTGTGCAGGGGCTGGTTTTAACCATTATTGCTCTGGCGATATTGTTATCATGAAATAGGGACACGAAAAAACGCAGGTCGATTCAGATCTGCGTTTTTGCAGGCAGTTCAACTATTTTTTCTGTACAGCAGGAGGAAATGATGAAATAGTCGAAATAGTCAATAGAGTTTTGTGTGATAGAAGGAGAACGCTATGGACTATAAGATTGGACGCAGTCAGGCAACGCCGGTGGACAATGCTATCAGCCAGGCTTGCCAGACCATGACGCAGGCAAAGTTTGTTTGGTTTACGACGACGGTTGCTGCTTTTGCAGAGACCAGCCAAAAGATGCAGGCGCGGTTTCCCCATAGCATTGTCATGGGGACGACTTCGATTGCCGCATATTCCAATGCGGGGATTTTTCATGATACTTTGGAAGTGTTGGCGATTGAAAGTGGTATTGAGTGTGTGGGAAATGTCTTGGAGGAAGCAGACTGCTGTCCGCTCAAGTATGTGGAGCGCGTGCAGGAAGCTGTACGGAAGCTGGGTACCCATCGTGCAGATGATACGATTTGTCTGACCGCGACAAATGGTTTGATTTCCTGTGAGGAATCGGTGCTGGCTGTGCTGAATTCTGTGCTGCGCAAGGAGCATATCCCTGTTTTTGGCGGCACGGCAGGTGACCGCGGCTTAGCGGAAAAGACATTGGTTTCCCTGAATGGCAAGGTTTACGAAAAGGCGAGTGTATTTGTGCTGATCCGCAATCTGGGCGGCCGCATCCATCTTTATCGGGAAAATATCTACAAGCCCATCTGTGAGCCATTGACGGCTACGAAGGTCGATGCGTTTACGCGTAAGGTCATGGCTTACAATGGGAGGCCTGCTTCGGAAATGGAAGCGAAGATGCATGGTCTGACTACTTCGCAGATGGACAGGAACTTTTTGGACAGCAATCCGGTAGGTCGTATCATTGGCAAGGATATGTACATCATTGCCAATGATGATATGGACACCGACCGGCAGACGATGAAGTACCATGCACGCATTTACGAAAATGACCAGATCGTCATGCTGCAGCCGGACGATTATCGACAGGTCAATCGGGAAACCATGCAGAAAATCAAGCAGGATGTGCCCCGTCCGACGCTGTCCATTATGGTGAATTGTCTGGCGCGTACCTTGCTCTTTGAAAGTGAGGGCTATGCAGATGAATTCTTCCGCAGCATGGGAACGGTGCTTGGCGATTATATCGGCTGGGGTGGATATGGTGAGCAGATTTACGAGCAGCACTTTAACCAGACGATGATTGCCGCTGTTTTTGAATAAGGGGGGCGTGTTATGGGATTCTTTGATTTTGGCAGAAAAAAGGAGCCGTTTTATAACCAAAGGTCAGCAGAAAAAAAGACACAGACGATGGATCATACATCATCAAGACCACCAACGGCAGCAAGTATGCCGAATATGACGACGTCCGTGAATAAACAGATTGCTTATGGGATTGATTATCTTGATGAACGCATGAATGAACTTACGCAGGCTGAAGCCGGCATAGCGGAATACGTGCAAAAGATGCAGGAAACCTATGCGGGAATCGGTCAGGTGAATGAGGACTTCACTTATTTGAATGAACACTTTAATAATCTGGAGGAATATGCCCAAAATATTTCCACCATCATGGATAATTCCCGAACGGTGGTCAGCGGCGCGGGCAATGATATCGGTGCACTGTCGGAAAAAATGCAGGAGATAGAAGGCAAGCTCGATGAAATTAACGCGGTATTTCAGGAAGTAGAAGGTAAATTTGCTAATATCAAAAAAATGTCGGAAGGTATCGAGGGCATCGCGACCCGCACCAACCTGCTGTCCCTGAATGCCTCTATTGAAGCAGCACGGGCAGGTGAGGCAGGTCGTGGCTTTAGCATCGTGGCCGAAAATATCCGTGAGCTGGCCGCTTCGACCAAGGAATTGGTCGAGGGGATTGATACGAATATCAATGCGTTGTATCAATCCATCGGCGAAATGAGTCAGGCGATTGAGCAGACCCGGCAGAAAACCTTGGAAAATGCCGATTTTGTGGGCAAAGTACAGGAAAGTTTCGCCGATGTAACCAAGAGTACGGAAAGTGTAGGCGACTACAGTCATCGGATTGTGGAGGGTATTCATAAGACCAGCAATATGATGGGTGACGTAGCTGAAGGTGCAGGTTCCGTAGGCGGTTTGGTCACTACGATGCGCCAGAACATTTATGGCTTAAAAGAGTTGATGAGCGAAAAGAATGTGATTGCCTGCAGCATGATTGATTTCTTGCGTCAGGTCAAATGGCTGATGAGAAATGGGCGATAAGTGCACCATATTTCATATAGAAGTGATAGTAAAGCAGGAGCAGTACGAGTACCGCCAAATTGCTGCCGGTAAAGGTCAACAGATAGTAGCCGGGCTTGCTGAAACGGGTTTGCAGGTAAGCCTTAAAGGAAATCACGCTGGCCATGGACGCGATAATGGTGCCCAGCCCGCCGATATTTACGCCTAGAAGCAGAGGTGCGTAGCTTTCGGTGTAACTGGCCAGTAAAACTGTGGCCGGCACATTGCTCAAGACCTGGCTTAGGAGCAGGGATACCCAGAATTCATGACCGTTTAGCATTTTTGCGGGCCAGCTTTGGAATAGTTCAATATGGCTCAGATTGCCCACACCGATAAATAACAGGGCAAAGAGCAGGAGCAGTTTATAGTCCGCTTCTTTGAACAAGTGGTAATTGAGCAGAGCCAGGGCGGGCAGCACGAAACCTGCCAGCAGGGAAAAACTCAGCAGATGTACGACATGCAATAGGCAGAGTGTGAACAGGAACAGCAGGGGAAGGATTTTCTTCCAGGGAAGTGCCGTATCCGGCTGAGCAGGCAGGGGGACCATGCAATCGGTGAGTGTGTAGGTGGCGAGATAAATCGCCAGGCCGCTGATTATTACGATAGGTGCGGTAATGGATAAGAAAGCTGCTGGTTCAAGGCCATAGTGGGAATAGATAAAGAGATTCTGCGGATTGCCAATGGGCGTGAGCATGCTGCCTAGGTTTGCGGCAATGGTCTGCCAGCAGACGGTTGGCACCATAAGCCGTATGCGCCGCGCCTCGGTAAAGATCATAATGGCCAGCGGCACAAAGATAATCAGCGCCACGTCATTGGTGATAAACATGGAACTGAAATAGCAGCTGAAAATAAAGAACCGGCCCAACGACCGCCCTGATGCGCTGCCTTGAAACAAATGCTGAAAGATAGCTGCAAAAAAGCCGCTGAGCCGCAGCCCCGCCACAATACACATCAAAAACAATAATAGCCCCAACAGCGGCAGATTAATGCGCTGCAAAATATCGCCGGGGGCAGGCGGGGCGATAATACTTGTAATCACGGCAAAAACAAGTGCTGCAGCCAAATCTGGATTTTGGCGCAGCTTTTGGTATATCAGCATGGAAAGGCTCCTTTCAATCCAACAATCAAGAACAAAGTATAGCTTGACACTCCCATGCCTAAAGGCAGGGGATTCTTGGTTCGCTGAACACTGCGGCCTAGTCGTAACCAGTTCGACTTACACGTTCTCCCCAAGCGTAAATTCCCGTGTGTCCCACGGTACTAATTTATGTTAAGCAACCTGTTTTTGTTCTATTGCCTTTCGCAGTATATTTATTGCTGCATTGGCATCTCGGTCATGATGTGAACCACATGCAGGGCAAGTCCAATCCCTGATACCAAGATTCTTAGTTTCCTTGTTCTGGTATCCGCATTTTGAACAGGTCTGGCTTGACGGGTAGAATGTATCTACCTTCAAGATTTCAGAGCCATGCAATTCTGCCTTGTATTCAAGCTGACGGAAGAACTCAGACCAGCTTACGTCTGATA
>NZ_AUJE01000016.1 GCF_000424065.1 Selenomonas ruminantium subsp. ruminantium ATCC 12561 | reverse complement strand
AACGAACAAAGAGGTAAAATATGAAGTTACCTTGAACCCGAGCCTGCTCAATAACTACACGAATATCCCTGTTGCGGTGACCAATCCAACGGCAACCATCACGGACGGTGAAATCAAAGCGCGTGAAGTAACGGTGGATCTGACTGCACTAGCCAAAGGAGGACTGAGCAAATACTACGATAATACCGGTGCAATCTACAACAATGACAACAAGGCCTATTCCACGGACGCAGCAAGCGGAACGGTTCTGACGGGCAACAGCATCGTAGAATTTGACCCGGTAGATACAGTCAACCATACAGGATTGATAAAAGGAACGAATGCAAGTACGGGTGCATATACGAATGTAGATGCAGGTTTAGGCAAAGTCGTAGAATATACGGCAGACATCACAGGAGATAAATTAAGCAACTATATCTTCAAAGATAAAAATGGCAACGTCCTTTATGACGGCTTAAACGGTCCAACGCAGATGACGCCGTTGACGACCAATAACAATACCATTAATGCCTTTGGCGTGGTGGTTACGGCTGATCAGATTGAAAAAATTTATGATGCGACTTCTTCTGTAGCACCGTCGATTTCTTCGAATGCCTTACATTTGGGGAAAGCTGTTGGAAATGACGTAATATCTTTGCAAAATCCTGCAGGTGTTAACGCACGTTATGTGGGTGTTAATGTAGATGAAAATGGGGATGGTACGCCGGATATCCATACGGTGAATTATACGGGCTTGGGTTTTGATGTAAATGGCTCTGCAGCAACCAATTATAAATTAGTCGACAGCAAGGGAAATGCACTCAGCCTGGATACGAATGGTTTGTATAAATTCGCCGGTACAGGCATCATCAAACCCTACACCTTAACTGCTGGAGATGTTACCATTAATATTGGCGATGCAAGCAAGGTTTATGATGCTACGAAAGATGTATTGAAGAATGGCAGCCTGACCAATATTACGAACAACTACATTACAGATCATTATGTGACCATACCCAATACTGCAGGCGGAACGCAGGAAAAAATCGATTTTACCAGTTATAACGCCGAATACAATCAGTCCAATGCTACTACGAATCCAATCAATCCTGGTAATCGGGTGGATTATCGTTTGGGCCTCAGTAACGCGAATTATGATTTTTCTGCATTACAAGCAGCTGGTCTGGTAAATAGCAACAATGAGTGGGTAACGTCTACTGGCGGCAATATTGATAAGGCTGTGGTAAAGGCAAGCCTGACCAATAAGCCTTTGGATCATGATGTGGTGAAAACCTATGATGGTAAGAACAATGTGATTCAGGATGTTACGGACAAAGTGTCTGTAACAGGTTTGCTTACATCTAAAGATGGTACAGTCCTCAATGTAAATGCCATCAATGCCCAATATAAGGATAAAAATGTATCCCGGGATGGTGATGGTAATGTAGTGGATAAAGAGGTTTACTATCATGTAGAACTATCCGGTGATGCTAAGGGGAACTACAAGATTGAGGGGGAAACTGGTGCAAATTATGCCAGCCTGACGGATAATACGGGAACCCTTATTGGTTCAGGCAAAATCAATCCCAAGGAACTCACTGTAGATTTCAAATTGGCTGAACGGACCTATGATGGCACAGCTGCAGTTTATCCTGCAGATATCCAGGTGGAAAAATTCAATGGCCTTTTAGGTAAGGATAGGATTACACTGGATAGTACTGCTTTGGGCATGATTACAGGGCGTTACGATGATGCGAATGTAAACCGCAATGGTGATATTGTTGGCTATAAGTCAGTAAGTTATGATCATGCAGCAGATGCGTTTAATGATTACGTTAAACGCAATCTGAATATCGATGCCGCAAATTATTTCATAAAAGAAGATACAGCTTATACGGAAGGTGATAAAAAAGGAAAGATTAATCCTGTTGAACTTACGAACCTGAAAGCAAAATGGCAGGGGCAGGATAAAGTGTATGACGCAACGCCGGATATTCTGAATAATGATGGTACGATGAAACTGGTGACCTATTCGCTGGATGGCCGAGAAATAGAAGTGGCGTATACGGGCAAGGATAGTGGTGTCTATGCAGATGTAAATGGTGATGCATTTAAGGATGCGGGCAATCATGCCCTGCGCTATACGGTCACTGAGGTGACGAAGAATCTGGGAAATTATCAGCTGGCCAACGATACGGCAGGCAAGGCAAAACGTGATTGGCTGAGTACTACGGCGGCGGATAATGCCAACGGACAATCGGTTACTGGTACAATAACCCCATTGACGCTTAACGTCATCGCCCAGAATGGTTTCCATAAGATTTATGATGGAACCGAAGACATTGCAGATAGTGATATCCAGGCTAAAATTGGCTTTGATGCAGAGCAGGCCGCTGTTGTGCAGCGGGATATCGTTGCTGGTGAAATTGGCTATGATGTAGATGCACACTATGTAGGCAGCGATGCAAATGTTGCTCCTGGTGTTATCCGTAATCAGAAGGATATTGCCTATAGCCTGACATTGAAGGGGAATACCAAGGGTAATTATATTTTGCAAGGGGCAGTAAATGATATTTTTGAAGATACCGCTAAACTCGGGGATATCGAGCAGCGCAAGGTTTATGTGGATGCGTTGAATGTTACGGGTATTGATAAGACTTACGATACCACTAAGGATATGCCTGCCGACTATGCAAATAGTGGACGGTTTACGCTTAGATCCACTGATGATACTACAGGCGTAATCAAGAATGATGATGTTAAGTTGGATTTTGGCGCAATTAAGGGAGCATATCAAAGTGAGCACGTTCAGCGTGATGCAGATGGCACAATTATCCCGCAGAAAATTACCTTCCATAATTTCACTTTGACAGGGACCGGCAATCTGAACAATTACGTTATGGACACCGACAGCCTGACTGGAAGCGGCACCATTACGCCTGCTGCGTTGACCATTTCCATCAAAGATGCACCGACAAAGGTGTATGATGGCGAAAAATCGCTCAGCAATGCCTATAATACGAAAGACAATCTTGCATTGTGGGGGGTGCTTGGAGATGATGATGTTAATTTGGTGGTTAACTCTGCAGAATATCAGGATGCAAATGCCGCAACCGACAAGGAATATCGTTATGGCATAACCATTGACAATTTGGATTATCAGCTTACGCAAGGAGAGAACGAGCCTGTAATTACTGTGTCCGATAATGGTCAGATCGGTGAACTTAAGGCTTACGATGGTACAATTACACCACGGAAATTGACTGCCAGCGTAATCAAGGATATGGTCAAAGTTTATGATGGAACGAATGCTGGCAAGCAGGATGCAATAAAGAATATTGTCCTAAGTAAAGACTATTTGGATAAAGATAAGGATAGTCTGGGACTTACGGCAAATGCCGTCTATGATGGCAGTGATGCCGCAGATAACCGTAAGGTGACCTATACTTTATCCTTGGGCAATACGAATTATCAGTTGAGCGACAAAGTAATTACTGGTGACGGGGTGATTGAAAAACGTAAGGTATATGTAGTAGCTGATGGTATTGATGGCATTGACAAGGTTTATGATGGTACGTCTGCACTGTCTGATGCATTTACGAATAAGGGGCATTTTAGACTGGCAGATTATGATGCTGCAACAGAAACTGGAATCGTGGCCAAAGATGCTGATATCGATTTGGATATTGAAGCGATTACGGGTTCCTATAACAGTGCACATGTCAATCGTGATGCTGCTGGCAGACCAATAGCGCAGGATATTACCTTTAATCATTTCCTGTTGGCTAATGATAATGGTAATTACATTGTCGAGCCAACTCGTATTGTCGGCAGCGGCACGATTACACCACGCAGCTTAACCGTAGGCCTTAAAGATGCACCGGTTAAAGTTTATGATGGTGAAACGGCGCTTAGTTCCACTTATGCGGCCAATGACAATTTGGTGATTGAAGGGCTGCTGCCGGAAGATAACGCCAATGTGCTGATTGATTCTGCGGCTTATGCAGATGCCAATGCCGGCAAAAACAAGGAATACAGCTATAATTTCCGCATGGGCAATGGCGATTATGAACTGGTACAGGGCGCAGGCAAGCCAGCTCTTACCGTAACGGATAACGGTCAGTCCGGTACCATTACGGCGCATGATGGCACGATAACGCCGCGTATCCTCACCGCCAGCGTAATCAAGGCCATGACCAAGGAATTTGATGGTACCACGGATGGAGCAGCCTTCGAAAATGCAGGAGCGTATATTTTGCTCAGCGATAATTATCTAGGGAAAGACAAGGATAGTCTGGGGCTTACGGCTGCAGCCGTTTTTGACAACGCCAATGCAGGAAAATCCGAGGACTCTGACGAATTAGAGAACCACAAGGTGACCTATACCCTGAATCTTGCCAACCCTAATTATGAGCTGGCAGAAAGCACCGTTACAGGTGAGGGAACCATCTACCGCAAGGGCTTGACGATTGTTGCCCAGCCTGCAGCGGTGTATGCCGGAGAGCAAATGCCGAAATTTAGCGGCACAGTGGAGGGATTGCTGGAAAATGATAACAACTTGGGCAATCTGTTCACCTTTGCTCCGCTGAGTACAACAACGACCAACAGGCCGGGCTCTTATCCAGTATACGGCTGGTACAATAACCGGTTCTCCGGGAATTTGGGCCGGAATTATTCCTTCTCACAGGCTGTCAACAATGAAAATGCGTTTACCGTAAATTATCTCGGTGATAACAATGGTATTCCGGATATCCAATTTACACCTACCCGTGATGTTTATCAGCAGATTTCCAGAGATAGGGGCAGTGGTTTTGGGGATAATGGCATGGCGGCCATTGAGTATGTGAACAAAGATGGTCAGGTTATTGGCAGAGAGACGGTGGACAGTGGGGAAATCCATGGTGGCCGCAACGCTGCCATAGCCATTACCGGTGTTGATCCCGACAGTACGAGTCTTGCGAATATCGGGATTTCCGGTGGTGATGTTGTGAATATGGAGGGGGCAAATGCTGCAGGTCAGGCAAACATCGCGGTGGACGGAGATGGTTCTATTGTGAACCTTCAAGTTGTGCCCCTTGATGGTGCGCAATCCGCAGATGGCCGTAATTCTGCAGCCGAGATTGTGGCAACAGATGAAAACGGCAGTGTCCGTAATAACAGTTCGGCCTCCATTCAAATCGTAGACGAATCCGGCAATGTGCTGGAGGAGGAACATGAGGATAAGGCAGAGAAACAGGAAAAGGAAGGTGAAATCGCCATTGAATCCGAAGATGGACAGAACGAAGATGAAATCGAACTGAAAGTTGAAGGCGAGGGCGTAAACGTAGCCTGATCAGGAATTGTAATGGGGGCTAATCACAAGGAGACAGCATGAAAGATATCGCTAAAGTTCAAATCGCAGCAGGAGTTTTAGCCGCGTGTTTCAATTTGGGCGGGGAAGTGGCCTTCGCGGCGCCTTCCCTTTCCCAGCCCGGACAGGAGGTGCAAAAAGAACTTCCCCGTCCGGAAGCGGAGGTGGTGGATTCTACACCGGAAAAGCCGCAGCAGGCACCACCGGTGGAATTTACCATCACCAATTTCCGCTTGGAGGCTCCGGATCTTTATTTGGACAAAGGAGAACTGACCAAGATCTTGCAGGACGGCATGGGTGAGCAAAAGACCATGGTAAGCCTGAATGCTACACTGGCGGAGCTCACCAGTTATTGCCGCCAGCATGGTTATCCTGCCGCTGCGGCCTATGTGCCGGCACAGGAAAGCAGTGACGGCATGATTACCATAAAGGTGATTCCCGGCCGTTACGGCGAGATAAAATTGGATAATCGCAGCAAGTTGAGAGAGCATGTTGCACAGGGCTTTGTGAAAGGGCTAAAATCCGGCGAAATCATTCGTACGGGCAAGCTGGAAACGACCCTGTATTCCATTTCCGATGTGAGTGGTACCAAGGCGGTGGGTGTCTTGAGTCCCGGCAAGGATTTTGGCACAAGTGACCTTACTGTGCGCATTGAGAAAGGCAAGGGCACGAATACCGTTCTTTACGTAGAGAACTATGGCAGCAAGGATACGGGCCAGTACCGTTATGGCTTGCAGGAAAATCTCTACGATGTCAGCGGCAATGGGGATAAGGTCAGCATGGGTGTGCTGCTGTCCAATCGGAAGATGCACAATTACTATGCAAACTACGAGACGATTGTAGGCCATGGTGGTACGACGCTGGGGCTGGGCATCAGCCGGATGGATTATGAAGCAGGTGTGGGCAGTGCGAGGCTGAAAGGCACCGCAGAAACACTCAGTATATATGGACAGCGTTCCTTGTACCATCTGAGCAACAGCGGACTGACGGTCAGCTATGGTTATAACTACCGCCGCCTGAACGATGAAAATATCTTGTTTAACCTTAAAACCAAGAAACATTCCCAAAGTGTCTATGTGGGGCTGGAAGGTTTTGAACGCCGGCCTGGAACCGCTTTGAATTATCAGGCGAAAATAACCACGGGCCGTTTGGGAATGGATTCTGACTGGGCGCGGACGCTGAATGTGTACAATCGTACAGAGGGGAGCTATACCAAGGGCGAATTCAATGCTACGGCAGTACAGCGTCTGGGCAATCGTGCGGATATGCTGGTGAAAGCCAGCGGGCAGCTGGCCAGCCGTAATCTGGACGGTTCCGAGCGCATGTATTTGGGCGGTGCCAATGGTGTCCGGGCTTACCCGCAGGGAGAAGGTTCCGGTGATGAGGGGATTATGGCAACTGTAGAACCAAGATTCTACACCTCCGTGCCGGGGCTGGTCTTCAGCACGTATTTTGACATTGGTTATGTGCAGTTCCGCAAGGACGGCCAGCCAAGTTTTCCCGGCAGCACGGCCAAGGGCATGACCCTCAAAGGCTATGGCGCAGCCCTTTCCTATACCAAGCCCAATGACTGGTTTGCCCGTTTGGATTACGCCCGTCGCATAGGCAGCGATGCGAATCTCAGTGAAAAAGCAAAGGCAAGAGGCAGAATTTGGTTTATGCTGGGCAAGATTTGGTGAAATTTTTTGCAGGAATTTCCGTTTTAGTCGCGAATAAACGAAATAAACGAATAAACACGCCCAAGGAGTGAGGATTATGGCTGGAAAAATTAAAAACTGCCCGATGTGTGGAAAACTCTTTAACGACATGGGGAACAAGGTATGTATGGACTGCTATGAACAGATACAGAAAAAAGAGCAGGAAGTCGTGTCTTTTGTCCGCGAAAACCGTGGAGCAAAGGTGCCTGAGATTTGCGAGGCTACTGGTGCACCCATTGGCATGATCAAGAAGATGATTCGCGAAGGCCGCTTTGAACAGATTGGGGTAAAGATGACTTATCCGTGCGAAAAATGCGGTGCACCCATCATTAGCGGCAAGCTTTGCCAGCAGTGTGAAGAAAAGGCCCGTACAGAACTGCAAAAACAGGCGGCACTGCAGACTGCTGCACGGCAGCTGGCCAAAACAGACCAGAATCGTGGGCAGGGATTCCGCTCGAAAGAGCGCTGATTATGATTTGTACTTATTTATAGATGCAAATGGGTAAAAAATGGCGAAAAAACGAGTAATTCAAAGATAAACTCAAATAGTTATCAAAAAGCAGGAATTAAGTTTCCTGCTTTTTTTTTCGATACTCCAATCAGAAGATACTGTGTAACTTCAAGGGATATAAGGACGTAATCAAGGATTAACAGGTGGTGAAAAAAGATGATTATCAATGGCAATGTGCAGGCAGTCGCCGGCGCATACAGCGTAAGTTCCTCAGGCAGTGTACGACGGTCGGCAGACGTACAGGCAATACAGAAAAAAGATGAAGTTCTCCTGTCTAACGAAGGGCAGAGCTTCAGCAGTATGCTCCAAAAACTCCAGAGTATGGACGATGTGCGTAGCAATAAAGTGCAGGAGCTGAGTGCCAAAGTCGCAAATGGCAGTTATCAGGTACCCAATGAGAATATCGCGGCAAGCCTTTTGGGCGTACGTTTCTAAGACATAGGCAGGAGGAATTTGATTCATGTGGCAGGATTTTGCAAATACACTCAATGATTTGAACAAGGCATATAAAGCCCTTATCGAACTAGGCAAGAAGAAACGCAATGCCCTGGTCATGGTGGATATGAAGACTGTGGAGGCCCTCTTGCCGGAGGAGGAGAAAATCACAGCCAATATTGCCCGGTTGGAAAAAAATCGGCAGAGTATCCTGCTGAAAATGGCCGCTTCCAGCGTGAAACTGGGACCGGAATCCAAGATGGAAGATATTTTAAGCCTTGCTCCGGCAGGGAAAATGCAGGAGATCCTGCAAAAACTCTATGCGATGTTACAAAATACCGTAAAAGAAGCGCAGGAACTCAGCGAAGGAAATGCTCTGCTTATTCGTGCGGCTATGAATGCGGCAGCATTTCATTTAAACCGCATCGGCGGGGCTGCTGTGGAACCAGCTTATGGCAAAGGCGGTGAAGTGGTAACGCACCGCAAGAATTTTGATTACAAGGCCTGATGTTGAAGCAGGAAACGAAGCAGGAGTGGAGAAAATTGGACGAAGCAGTACGTTTGCTGAGAGCGCAAATCCTGCTCAGCAACAAATGTTTGGAAAAGCTCAAAGCAATTAAAGCAACAATTCAAGCAGAAAACAAAGGGGCAGATATTGTAGCTGCAGTGCAGGAGATGGAACCTGCACTGCTGGAACTGGGAAAATTTGCCAAGCGGAAGCAGGAATTCTTAGACAGGCAAAACGTTTCTTCTGTGCAGCAGGTATTAGCCAGAGAAGCGGATTCTGAACGAAAAAGAGTCGCAATCCATCTGCTGCATCGTGCACAGGAATTTGAAGAAAGTTTAGCCCAAGAGGTCACAATAACCCGCTTCTTATTGAAAAAAGGGAAAGAATATGTGGATTTCAACATTAATGTGATGACACAGACCGTGGCCAGTGAGATATACAATCAGGATGCGGCGGAAAGTGAGAGCCGGCGGGAAATCAAGATGTTTGATTCCAGCGTTTGATGATTTGATATAGGAAAATTACCAGAAAGGAATAATAGGTGAAATATCATGCGTTCTACATTTTCCGGACTTAATACCATGGTGCGCGGTGTGTTTGCCAATCAGTTGTCTTTGGATACCGTGGGACATAATATCACCAATGCATCCACGGAGGGCTATTCGCGGCAAAAAGTAAATCAGGTCGCTACCCGTGCGCAGGAAGTATCCTCGCTTTATGGTGGGGTGCTGGTCGGTACCGGTGTGGATTCCATGTCTATACAACGAGCCCGTAATGTTTATGCGGATAAACAGTATTGGGCAGAAACGTCTACCCATGAATATTACAAAAGTGCACAGGTAAATTACGACAAGCTGGAAGCTATTTTTGACGATTCGGATCATACAGGTATCAAGGATGCCATGAATGCTTTTTATACAGCGTGGAGCGAATTATCCGCGAATGCTTCGATGGACAGCAGTCGTGTCACCGTTATCGAAAAGGGCAATATCTTTGTGGACAAAATGTGTACGGCAGCCAGCCAGCTGCAGGATCAGATTAATGCCCAATACGATGATATACGGGTACACTTAAATGAGATAAATGATATCAGCGCACAGATCGTTGAATTGAATAAAAATATTTCAGGAGCCGAAGCCGTAGGTGCATCGGCAAATGACCTTCGTGACCAGCGTGACCTTTTTGTCGATAAACTCTCCACATACATGAACCTTAACATGTACGAGGATGACAAGGGCATGTACACCATTGTGTCCAATGGTATTTCATTGGTTAATGGGATAAATCATTTAACTTTGGAAATGTCCGATCCCTATGTCAATAGTGATTACGGGGTGAATGATTATAGTATCCTGATCAAGGAATCCGGTGTCGCCTTTGTACCGCAAAACGGTGCATTGAAGGCAGAAATAGACACCATTGCCGAGGATAAAGGTTATATAGACAGCCTGGCGGATATGGCAGCCTTTATGATGACGACCTTCAATACGATGCATCAGCAGGGTGCAGGAATTGATGGTTCGGATGGGAATATCGGCCCATATGACAATAACACAACCTATACAGGGCCTACTTATGGGATTAACTTCTTTGGCGACAATAATACGGTTTATACCTGGGATGCGAACAATAAATGTGTGGTGGCTACGGAATATACCAGCAGCAGCATTACGCGCTCCCTGTCCACACCAACAGCACTTACCGATACGCCGGAGGTACTGATCACTGGTACGGTGGTATCAACCGGACCGGTTAATCTAAAGGGAATCAATATCCTGGATGTCATGCGCATTAACAGTAAACTGACCGAGACCGGAGGAACAAGTCTGGTGGCAGCGCGCAAGCTGACGGTGGAGCAGGATACCAGCGGCACGGGTGCTTATCTGAATTCGTACAGTGTCAAGGCGGATGGTTCCAAAGATGGTACGAATGCCGTAAACATAAGTTCGTTGTTCAATCTGGCGGCAGATAATGTAAGTACAACGGCTAACGTTTCTTATAATGGTACAGTGGTGAATATGAACGACCGTTCTATTAACGATATTTCCCTGAATGCCTATTACCAGTCTGTCATGAGCCAATTGGGGACGGATGCCAATGCTATCGATAAAAAGGAAAGTGCACAGGATGATCTCATCACCCAGATTGTCAGCTGGCGTTCCTCTACATCAGGCGTAGACTGGAATGAGGAGCTTACGAACATGATTACCTTCCAGAAGGGCTATAGCGCCTGCTCGAGATGTTTGACCACCATGGATGAAATGCTGGACAGGCTGATTAACAGTACGGGCACGGTTGGCCGTTAACGATTAATGCAATAAGATGAGGTGAAAAAATATGTCTATTCGTGTAAGCAGCAATCATATGGTCTACGGTTATCAGAAACAGTTAAATGATGCCAACACCCGGCAGTCTGCCTTGCTGGAGCAGGGCGATGGCAGCAAATTGCATCGGCCGTCCGATAATCCGGTGGACTATGCGAAGTTCATCCGTTATGATACTTCGCTGAATGAAAATGAACAGTATACCAATAACGTCAATACTGGCTTGGCCTGGATGAAAACCTCAGATGCTGCTTTGGTCAATATGGTGGATATTCAGACGACATTCAAGGAAAAAACCATTGCCGCAGCTAATGATACGAATAATGTTACCGATATGGCTGCTATTGGCAAAGAAATGATGGCAGAAATTCAGGAAATGGTATCCTTAGGCAATACCATGCAGGGGGACAGTTATGTGTTTGGCGGGCAGACGGACTTAACCAAACCATTTAACATGTCTGAAGATGCGATACAGCGCGGCCTGACTAAGACTTTGGATGAAACACAGCAAACTTTTTTTGCGGGGAACAATGGTATAGAGGAGACTGGCACGCTGCGCCAGATGTTATCCCTGACTGGCAGTGATGGGGTAACGTACTATTTAAATACGAGAGATGGTTATCTGTATACCAAGGATTTTGTCGATAACGGTTTTAAGGACAGATTGGCGGCTAATTCCAAAGCAACGGTGGACCCAACTACGGATGCAGCTGGACAGATTACCAATGCATCTTCGTTTTCGGTAGCATATTATTTCAAGAATACGGGGGAAATCATCGACAGTACAGCGACCTTATCGGCTAAGGTAGGCGGTAATTCTCTGACGTTTAGCTTTGATACGGTCAGCCAGCAGGTGGTGTCCTTTACAGGCGATAATAAGTATGTATCCATGGTAAAGAAAAACGGCACAACGGAGCCTTCAGCGGACACCGTAAATGCCACGGCTGTGGAAATTTTTGGCATGGATATTTTTGATGATCCAGCCTCGGGAAATTCACCTTCCGGAACAGCAATGTTGAATGAAATGCTTACTGTGCAGGCCAAGGTTTTAGCGGATGACCATAGATGGCTGGAAACGGATGGCGTGACCATTGCCGATGAAGCGCATGCACAAACGGTCAAGGCGGAAACGAAACTGGGGGCTCGCACGCAGCTTTATAATTCGGTCACGACTATGCTGACTACCCAAAATGAGTTGATTACCAACGATATTACCAACACATCGGCTACCGATGTGGCTAAATTGGCCGTACAGCTTATGCAGGAACAAACCATCTACAATATGAGTCTTTCTTTAGGGGCGCGGATTCTTCCTCAGAGTCTGGCGGATTATCTGTAAATTTTAGGGAAATTTTAAGAAAAACATGTTAAAATGTTGATTAAGGAATCGTATTGGTTCCAAAAACTTAAAGGATTAGCAGGAATTTCCCAAGGAAAGGGGGAAATAATCTATGCTGAGCAATATGTTAAGGCTTAATATGCGGTTTACCCAGCCCATGATTGGCATGCATACGCAGCTTGGCAAGCTGGAGGCCCACTCCACGCCGGCCAAACTGCATACCAATGACCAACAGGCGCGCTCCAACAGACATTGGACGCAGCCTTCTGTGGATATTGATCAATATCCCAGCCGCCATGCTTATGGAAACGATAATCATACCGATTTTGCCCGTAAATATGGTCAGCAGGGCTTTTCGGATCTGGCGAAAACAACTTCCCGCTGGACACAGGAAGCCTGGGATAATGTAGAGAACAGTGGCAAGCGTGGCCGGAATCCGGTGGTGCAGCGCTATGACAGCAAGCTTAGCCAGGAGATCAGCAAACAGAGGCGGATTGTTGCCGAACTGATTCCCGATCCGGTAATTACCTATCATCCTGTGGAGGCAGCAGGTGAGCCGGACTTAGGCGATGTTACGGCAGAATTTGAACCCCAAAAGATTTTTGCTGAGACGAATTTTACTCCCGGCAAAGTGGAAACCTATATGCAGCAAAAGGCGAATGTAGAACGTTGGGTAACCGAAGGCAAGTACGATATTTACGCATGATTAGATCAAGCGGAAAGTGGAGGCATAAGAGATGAGAAAAGTCAACACCTTAAGATTTGGTGAAGTGGAAGTAGCAGAAGACAAAGTTGTACATTTTGCCGATGGTATACCCGCCTTTGAAGACGAACATGAATTTGTGATTGTTCCTTATGATGAAGAGAGCCCGTATGTGTTCTTGCAGTCATTGACTACACCCGATTTAGCGTTTTTAATGACGGTGCCTTTTGTGTTCTTCCCCGATTATGCGTTTGAACTGGACGATGAGAATCAGGGAAAACTCAATTTGTATAAGCAGGAAGACATGCTCATCTATACGCTGATTACGGTGAATGGCGGTCAGGTTCAGGATATGACAGCCAATCTTATGGCACCTGTAGTCATAAATACCGCGAATATGCAGGCCCGCCAGATTGTACTTGACCGAAGCAGCTATACAACCAAGCATAGATTGTTTCCGAAAAATAAGGAGGAACAATAATGCTCGTATTAACCAGAAAGCCCCGTCAGCAAATCATGATTGGCGACAATATCGTAATCAATGTGGTAGAAGTGCAGGGAGACAATGTCCGCATTGCTATTGATGCACCGCGTGATATAAAAATCTATCGTGGCGAAATCTATCGTGCGATACAGGAAGAAAACAAAAATGCGGCTGCCCCGGTTCCAATGGATTTGGATTTAAGTGCCGGCCTGCCGAAAGAATAATTCATAAGCAAGGAATCTGGTGGAAATCTACGGAGGGATTAACATGGTAGGTAGGATTCAGGACATTGTGTCGGCATCGATTGTGGCTGGCGCTGCAGAGCGAGTGGGCAGCAGTCCGGCGTCTAAGATGACCGAACAGCAGAATACGGATTCGGTGCAGCCCGCTCAGGATACGCAAAGCACCGCACAGTATAACCGGTACGAAAAGCTGACTGATGAGGAAAAACTCCAGCAGGTGCGGGACGCAAAGGCAGCAGAAGAAGCAAAAGAAGAAAAAGAAGCGATGGATGAGCGTTCCGTCAGCTATATGACCCAAAAACTCAATGAGCTCATGAGTAAAATCAATTGCAATTTGGAGTTTCAGTATCATAAAGAAGTCAATATGATGTCTGTGCGTATGCTGGATAAGAAAACCCAAGAAGTGCTCAAGGAAGTGCCACCAGAAGAAATGCTTGACCAGATGGCAAAAACCAGGGAATGGCTGGGTGCCTTCCTCGATAAGAATGTATGAGGAGGTGTGAATCATGAGTGGTATGGGAATTTATGGCCTGTCCGGCTCAGGGATTGATGTCGATTCCATGGTCCGCATGGGCATGATGAACAAACAGAATGAATATGATAAGATGTACAAAAAGGAAGTCCGAAACGAGTGGACGAAGGAAGCATATGCCAATATGTATTCCGATCTCAACAAGTTCAACTCGGTGACGATGTCCAGTTATCGGATGTCTTCTACATCAAATCCACAGACGGTATCGTCAACGAATTCGTCAGTCGTTACGGCTACAGCCAATGCGGATGCTGCCCAGATGTCACATACGGTAAAGGTTAATTCCCTGGCATCCAATGCGTATCTGCTTACGGGCTCTGAGGGGATAACCCGCAGCGGCGGCAGCGCAGGCAACAAGAGCATCTATTTGGAAGATGTTTTGGGAGCGGGGGCGCTGAATAATCCGGGCGAGGCCATTACCATGGAGGTCAGTGATGGCGATAAGACCGCAACCTTGAAGCTGACGTATGAGCAGATTTATACGAATCATCAGACCTTAAATGATCTGGCATCGGCGTTCAAAAAATTGAAAGACGATGATGGCGAAACCTTGAACCTGTCTGCATCCTACGATGCTACGAATGATGCCTTTACACTCTATAACAAGAGCAGCGGTTCGGAAAATAAGATCAGCATCAAGCCGTTAAATCCTGCAGCCGAAAAACTGATGGATAACCTGAAGCTGCATGAAGTCGATGGCGGTTCCATGTCGGAGCAGGCTGTTGATTTCACGGAAAATACAGCAAAAGAAGTGGCTGGTAAAGATGCAAGTGTGACGATTGATGGCCGTATCTATGACAAACTGAGCAACAATAAGATAACGGTATCCAATGTGACGTATTCCTTCCAGTCGGTATCGGCGGCAGGTAGTACGGCTACTTTGACGGTTACGCAGGATACGGATAAAATCATTGAAAACGTCAAGAAATTTGTCGAAGATTATAATAAGATGCTCGATGCCCTGAATGATAAATACTATGAGGAAAAGTACAAGGATTATGATGTGCTTACGCAGAATCAGGAAAAAGCCATGACCAAAGAGCAGATTGACAAGTGGAATGAGAAGGCGAAATCCGGCTTGCTGAATCACAATCAGACCATTGGCAAGATGATTTCCCAGATGCGCGAGGCAATCTATACCCCGGTGGAATCGGTAGACAGCAATTACAATACCATGATGTCTATCGGAGTTTCTTCTTCGACCGACCGTGGTCATCTGACACTAGATGAGGAAAAGCTGAAAAAGGCATTGGCTGCTGATCCGGACTGTGTCTATCAGCTTCTGACTTCTTCGGGAGAAAAGGTAGATAAAAATGGCAAGAGCTATACCGATTACAATAGTGAAGGTGTTGCCCAGCGTATTGGTGACAAGGTCATGGATGTGCTGAAAGAGATGAAAGATTATGCCGGTACGTCTACCGAAGATGATGGCAGCACACTGGGAAACCTCATTCGGGATATGAAGACCAAGATGTCGAATTTCAAGGTTATGATGTCGGCCTATGAGTCCCTGCTATATAAGAAATACGATGCGATGGAAACGGCTATTCAGCGGCTGGCCTATCAATCGGGCTATATCACAGGGCAATAAGCAAAACCTTTAGGGAGGCAGGAATATGGTAAATAATGCAGCAGAAGCCTACAAGCGTCAGCAAATCATGACAGCCACGCCAGAGGCGCTTACCCTCATGCTATACAATGGCTGTCTGAAGTTTATGAACGAGGGCAAGGAAGCCGTGGAGGCAAAGCAGTACGAACAGGCCAACACTTCGCTCCAAAAGGCGCAGCAAATCATTTCAGAATTTCGCGTAACGCTCAATATGGATTATGAGATATCCCATCAGCTGCTGCCATTGTATAATTATACCTACAGATGTCTGGTGGATGGCAATATGCAGAGCAATCCTGCACTGATTCAGGAAGCTATAGATATCATCCGGGAGTTGCGTGATGCCTGGGCACAGGCCATGAAAAAAGCCCGTCAGGACAATGGCTCGTTGCAGAATGCGCAAGGTGACAGCTATGTCGGCTAACGGAAAAACACCTTTAGAGCAGGCGAAAGCCAACTGGGATATGTACTATATGCTTACGCAGGAACTGTTGAAATTCATCGACCAGAATGATATCGACCAGTTTCTGGAACTGGAAAAACAGCGCAATACGGTGGTGGAGCGGATGAAGGCTCTTCCCGAGACGGAAGATTACCGCAAGACCGAGGAGTGTCAGGCCCTGGTGGCCAAAATAAAGCCTTTGGATATGCAGATCATCTATAAGGCCAGGGCCTGGCTCAATAAATCCCGTAAGCAGAATGCCTCGGTTCATGCCTATGATTTGCAGGGCGTAAGTGGCTTGGGCAGCATACTCAATAAAAAATATTAAAAAATCGAAAAAAACACTTAAGGAATTCCAAAAAGCTCCGATATATATAGTGTAAGGCAGAGATAATAAGCAAATCAATACAAGGACGGATTTATGGTCAGCTAGCAGCCATGCATCCATGTGGCGATTTGCTCATTATATAGCTTACGACAGTCAGGGATGGCTGTTACCAAATATTAATTTTTTCTACATTCAAGGAGGAAAAACATCATGGCAATGGTAGTAAAGAACAACATGTCGGCAATTTCGACTCTGAACACTCTGAACAAGAACTCCAGCGCACTCTCTAAGAGCCTGGAAAAAGTATCTTCTGGTATGAAGATTAACAGCGCAGCTGACGATGCTTCCGGTTACGCAATATCCGAGCGTATGCGCGTTCAGATCCGTTCCTTGGATCAGGCTAATGCCAACACCCAGGCAGGCAACAGCATGCTGAAGGTTGCTGAAGGTGCAGTAAGTTCCACCGTTGATATCCTGAAGACTCTGAAAGAGAAAGTTATCAATGCAGCCAACGATACCAACACCGATGACGACCGTGCTACGATTCAGAAAGAACTGAACCAGAGCATCGACCAGATCGACGACAATGCTAACGTTACTTACAACGGCAAGTATCTCGTTGATGGTTCCAAGAATACGGTTGGTGATGCAACCTGCACGGTTATGACCAATCAGTCCCTGAATACGGCAACGACCTCCAGCTCTGCACTGACTGCATTGCAGAATGCTAATGGTGAAAGTTTGGAAATCGCATCCACGGATAAGGTTACCGTATCCTATACCCATCAGGGCAAGACCTATTCCACGACCTTTAAGGTAGGAAGCTCGTCGATGGAAACTTTGACCACTAAAGTCTATAACGCAGGAACTTTGGCTGGTGACGCTGGTGCAAGCTTTGGATTTACTACTACAAGTAATTCTATTATTGGTACGGCTGCTTCCGGTAAGACCGTTTACACGGCAGATGGCACGTCCGCAATCAGCCTGCAGTCCAAGGTTAGCGGTATTTCCGGTCAGATTGCTGGCTTCAGCATCCGCATCACGGATGATGAAGGCAATGTGAAGAAGTCTGCTAATGCTTCGCTGGATGCATTCAGTGAAAAGATTAAGGCTCAGAATGAATCCGCAGATAATGCCCTGACCTTCCAGGTGGGCGCAAAGGCTAATCAGAGCATCAAGGTTGGTCTCGGTGATATGCGTTCCGAGGCTTTGGGCCTGAAAGGTTCCGATGGCACGAAGCTCAACATTTCCACGCAGGAAAAAGCCAATGCGGCTATCAACGTTTTGGACAATGCAGTTTCCAAGGCTCTCGACCAGCAGACCACAATCGGTTCCATCGAGTCCCGCTTGAACTACACGAGCACCAACTTGACCACGGCTTCTGAAAATGTTCAGGCTTCCGAGTCCACGATTCGCGATGCTGACATGGCGAAAGAAATGACGAACTACACGAAGAACAATGTTCTTCTGCAGGCCGCTCAGTCCATGCTGGCTCAGGCAAACCAGAGCAGCAGCTCGGTTCTCAGCCTCCTCCAGTAATCGACAGCTTTCGCAATATAACGATATTGCCAAGAACCTCCCCTTCGGGGGAGGTTTTTTTTATTGTATGGCGAATTATTTCAGTAGATATATGTTTTTCGGGAAGTATCGTATTGAAAGCATGGAAAGCAAGGGGGAAATATGAGAATATCTGCCTGTTATATCGTAAAAGATGAAGCTGATAATTTGCAAAAATCCTTAATGAGTTTATATGAGAGCGTGGATGAAATAATCGTTATCGATACTGGCTCCCAGGATAATAGCAAAGAAATAGCCAAGCAATATGGTGCGAGGGTATATGAATTTCCCTGGCAGGATGATTTTTCTGCGCCCCGTAATTTTGCGCTGGAAAAAGCCAGCGGTGATTGGATTGTGTTTATCGATGCAGATGAATATTTTACAGAGGATACAGCTTCTAATTTACGTCTCTTAATAAAGAGATATCATGAAATAGGAAAACGGGGGGGATTATTGATTCATCGTTACGATATTGATAAGGATAATAACAATGAGATTTTAGCAGATACCCTGATGCTGCGCATATTTTTTCACAATCCCTGCTATCGTTATGAAGGGATTATTCATGAAGAACTGGTCGAAGAGGGAAGGCCTGTAGAAGAATTATATATAATTCCACCGACAGACTTGAAGCTGATGCATACGGGCTATAGCAATTCGTTGTCGCTGTCTAAAGCTGAGCGGAATCTCCGCTTATTGCTGCGGGAACTATCCACGACGAATAATCCCGGGCGTTTGTATATGTATCTGGCTGATGCCTATTTAGGCTTAGGGGAAAAGGAAAAAGCCCGTTATTATGCATATCTGGATGTGGATCAGGGAAGACGTAATACTACATATGCCAGCCGTTCGTATCGCATTCTTTTGCAATTATCGCTGGAAGATGGAGATGATTTAAAAAAAAGATTGCAGTTATGTCAGCGGGCGGTTCATGATTATCCGGAAAGTCCGGAATTTCGTGCGGATCTGGCAGAGTGCTGGGCAGCATTGACGGATTATAAACGCGCCGTGGAAGAAATGACCATAGCCTTGCAGAATTATCAGGAATATCACGGGATTGAGCCTATGTTGTTTACGGCAGAACAGGCAGAACTGGCACAAAAACGAATGGAAGTGTGGTGTAGCAAAATGAATCCGGTTGATTTAGCGGAGATGGCAGAACTTATGCGCATGTTCCTGCTGCCATTAGTCAGGATGAAAGATGAAGAATATAGACAGGTAAAATCTGAGTTCGAGGAAATCCTCCCGCCTGCCTTTGTGCGCATTCTGAAGCGTTATCATGGTGAACAAGCAGGGATAGATGATAGCTGCAGCCGTGAATATTTGGATGTATTGGATATTTTATTAGCACAAAATCAGCCGGCTTTGCTGGAAAAACTTTTGTCTTTTAGCAATGGATTTTCGGTGGGGGTTCGTGACGAAATTGCAGCTTGGCTGGACAAAAAGATTGCCCAGGAGGAATTTAGCCAGGAGGTAAACTATGTTTAGGATATCTGCTTGTACCATCGCCAGGAATGAAGCTAAAAATATTCGCCACTGGGTAAATAGCGTGAGAATATTTGCCGATGAGATTATTGTTGTGGATACAGGTTCAACAGATGAAACAAGAGAACTTGCCCGGGAGGAAGGGGCTGTTGTTTATGAATTCCCCTGGTGCAGCGATTTCTCAGCTGCCAAAAATTTTGCTTTGGATAAAGCTTCTGGTGATTGGGTGGTTATGCTGGACGCAGATGAATATTTTGATGAACCATCGCAAAAAAAACTAAGAACTGTGTTGCAAAAATATAATCGGCAAAAAAAAATCGCAGGTTTTATTACGCCGTTCTTGAATATTGATGTTGAGCAGGGAGGAAGCATACTGTCTCAGGCCTGGCAGATGCGTGTTTTTCGTCGGGAAAAACAACTAAGATTTGCAGGAAAAGTTCATGAATCCTTGCAAAACTATGCAATAGATGGCAAGGATCGGGAATTTATCCTGTTAAAGGATTTGCAATTTATTCATACAGGTTATAGCAGAACGATTATCAAAGAAAAATTGCAGCGTAATTTGCAAATTCTTTTAAGGGAGATTCAGGAGCAAGGCGGAGAACATCCCCGCCAATATGGGTATTTACAGGATTGCTATATGGGGTTGGAAGATTACCAAAAGGCAATCCATTATGGCCTTTTGGCGCTGAAACATCGCCAGGAGACCGGTTTGATGGGACAGACCAATTCTATCGTATGCAAACTATTGAATGCAATGCGGCTTTCAGGATTGGCCGATTATGGAAAAGAATTGGAAAAGGCTGCAGAAGCATATCCGGATCTGCCAGAAGTTTATTTTTTTTATGGACAGCATTTATTGTCAAAAATGGAAGGCGCAAAAGCTCGGAAAGCCTTGCTAAAAGCAAAAGAACTCTATGAAAAACCCTTGACTTCTGCCGAAGATATACGGAATTTGACGGTAGGAAATATGCCATCCCTGATAAATGATTATATGAAAAAGATTGAGAAGTATGCAGATTATTATACTGCTATGGAGAAGGATGATTTCTTAGGTGCGGCAAGGAATGCCTCGCAATATTTGCGAGCGGCCTATTGTAATGATTCATGCGTAAAAGATGATAAGGTGGGTTCCATGAAATCAGCACATTCCCTTCTGACCAGTATTGTTATTCTGAATAAGGATTTATTGATCTATACGAAACAATTGATTGAAAGCATTCGGCAATATACGGAAAAGGGAAGCTATGAAATTATTGTGGTGGATAATGGCTCCCAGGATGGCTCGGTGGAATGGCTGCAACAGCAGAACGATGTAAGGCTGATAGCTAATAAAGAAAATGCAGGGTTCCCAAAAGGATGCAATCAGGGAATGGAAATTGCCAGAGGTCAGGAAATCCTCCTGCTGAACAATGATACGGTGGTAACGACAAATTGGCTCACAAATTTACGGCAGGCATTATATGCAGAGCCGGGAATTGGCGCCGTAGGTCCTGTCACCAATAGCTGTTCCAATCTACAGAAAATAGAAATCCCCTATCCTAATGAAAATGATCCTGTTGCAATGAGGGCTATGCAGAGCTTTGCTGCAGCTTATAACAAAAGCGATCCGCGTAAATGGCATAAATGGATGATGCTGGTTGGTTTTTGTATGTTGTTCAAACGTGAAGTTTATGAGCAGATTGGTGGTATGGATGAGGCATATTCACCGGGGAACTTCGAGGATGATGATTATAGCATGCGGATTCGCAGAGCTGGCTATGAAATTCTGTTATGCAGGGATACATTCATTCATCATTTTGGCAGTAAGACTTTTTATAAACTTACGAACGGTATGCTGGGAAAGGAAAGAACTCAATATGACCAGTATATGCAGCGTAATGATGATTATTTTTGTCAAAAATGGAATTTAAGAAAAGATTTTTATCATCGTTATAGGACGATACTGCCAAGTTTAAAGTTTTCGGATGAGCCGATGCGGATCATTGAATATGAAGCCGGCAGCACCATGGATTTATATATTTTAGGATCGTTATGCCGCCAGGGCGATATTAAGGGCACGACAAGCCATAAACCGGATTTAGAGATAGGAGGCTCTTATCCCTTGCTATATGCAGAAGACCTGGGGCAGTTTATCGATATTTTGGAGGGAGAATATCAGCTGATCATTATTGCGGAGGATATCCAAAAATATGGGGATAAAATTCAGGAGATCATAGAGCAAATAGAAAAGCACTTATCTATTGGCGGCTGGATGATCACGGTCAAAGATGGACAGTGGCTGCAGATGCAGAAGGAGTGATACCTTTGTATATTTCAGCCCTTTGTATGGTGAAAAATGAAGCAAAGAATTTGCCACGCTGGTTAGCGAATATGAAATATGTCGCGGATGAACTCGTAGTGGTTGACACCGGTTCGGTGGATGAAAGCGTGACGATTGCTCAAAATAGCGGTGCCAGGGTTGTTTCTTATGTATGGCGGGATGATTTTGCAGCTGCCAGAAATTTTGCCTTAAAACAGATAAGGGGAGATGTGGTGATTTTCCTGGATGCAGATGAATATTTTCCGGATTCACTTCTGAAGAAACTGCGGCTGATTATTTCGCAGCTGAACAGCAAACCACAGGTCGCCGGCCTGTGCGCTCCTCGTGTGGATATTGATGTGGAGAGTGAGACGGATCAATTTATTGAGGTCAGTGTGCAGTGCAGGATATTCCGTAGGGGATGTACTTATCAAGGGAGTATTCATGAAACCCTGCAGATTCCGGAGGGGATGGAATTGTTGCAGGATGACCGGCTGCTGTTTTATCATACTGGCTATTCAGCCAGCCTGATCAAGGGGAAGTTGAAACGCAATTTGCAAATGCTCCTGAAAAGGCAGGAACGCTCCGATTATGAAATGCAGCCCATGGATTATCGTTATTTAATGGATTGTTATTATGGCCTGGGGGAATATGAAAAAGCCCTGGCCATGAGTGAAAAATGTCTGCAGTTTTCCGATAAGCTGGCAGGATTGATCAGTTATATCCATAAAATACGCGTCAAGGCTGCCTACTCTGCCGGACTTCCTGCGGAAAAGATAACAGAAATGATTCAGGAGGCCCTGCAGGCAGGAGATCGCGCCTATTTTCTGCAGTTAATGGGTCATTACTTGTGGGAACAGGGGGAACGGCAGAAGGCCCTCAGCTATGTAGAAGCTGGGTTGGAAGCAACGGAGAACATGTCGCCGGTAAGTCCGGTGTATGAACTTTTGCCGTACAGTCTGATGATGCAGGGAGAAAGCATGGTGGAAAGGGGCGAGGTCCAAGCTGGTTTGAAGGTACTGACTAAAGCTGTCCAAGAGTTCCCTCATGTACCCCTTTTGCAAAAATCCTTGCTGCGTGCTCAGACATACTGTTTGGAGCAGGAAAAAAATATTCTGTCACGAAATAACAATAATGAATAATTATGGACAACGGGAGGTATTGCCATGGGGAAGAATAGTAAAAAAATGAATAAAAAGAAAAATCAGCAAAAAAGCAAGCTGGAAAATCAGCAGATACAAGAATTGAAAGCTCAACTGACTCAGCAGATGGACGATATGCAATATGCAGATGCATTAAGCACGTTAGCGGAACTGATTGAAAAACAGTGCTATGATCCGGAGGTGATTTTTCAGGGGGCACAGGCGTACTTCCTGATTGGCGATTATGAACGGGGAATCGCATGGATCGATAATACCCTGCACTTTGCACCGGAACATATAGGAGCACGTCTGCTGCTGGCAAAAATATGCCTGTTAGAAGAACGTATAGATGATGCGATGGCGTTATATACATTTGTCCTGCAAAATTATCCGCAGCGGTTGACAGATGCAGAGCGGGAGGACATAAAAGAAGGGGCGGATTACACCTGGCGTACAGATAGGGAATGGCTAGTGGAAAATTACCCGCTGGTAGCAGAATTGTGGAACGAAAAAGAGCCGCAGCCGGTGCCCATAAACGATAGCAATCTAAAGCCTATGGAAGATAAGGCAGAAACAGTGGAACAAGGCAATAATGACACTGCTGCTGCAGAAGATATTATAAAACAAGTGTTTGCTAAGGATGCTTCGTTGACTGAAAAAGTCAAACTGTTAAATAAATTTGCTGGCGGTTATTTTATCGCAAGGGATTTTGCTAATGCACAATTGCTGCTGGAAAAGGCATTGGAAATTGACAGCTATTATACGAAAACCTTAGCCAATCTGGCGGTTCTGTCAAAGGTGCAGGGAGATGTGGACAAAGCTTTAGCTTATGCGGCTGAAATGCCGGAAGTTGATTTTGTGCTTTTGCAAGCACTGGTTGAATAACTGATCGTATTAGAAATGGGGCAATGAGATAGGAGGGGATGTAATGCAGCAAAATAGGAATGAATGTCGCAGCTTAGAAAAAAAGCTGGCGGCTTATAAAGCAGTAAATGATATGCCGGCAGCTGCTGTCATTGCCAAACAGATTGCCGAATTACTTCCCCGCAACCGCAGCTTATGGGAAACAATCACAGCGGTATTTATTGATGGCGGCCAGGTTGAGGAGGCTGGTAAGGCTTTGGCTTTTATGGAGAAACACTTCAAGCCGCAGCCCTATTGGCATGTTTTCCGTGCTCAACTGGCCTATCTGCAAAAGGATTATAAGCAGGTGTTAACCAGTGGTCAGGCAGGACTGGCGGCTCCATTGCCATCCTGGCAAAAAGCACTGCTATATAACGTGTTGGCGATTGTAGAGGCCGAACTGGGAAATGCTGATAAGGCCGCCGCCTATGAACTGGCTTCGAGCAGATTGCCGGATAATCCCGGGGCCTTGCTGGAATACAGTACCATGCTGTTTTACCTGCATTATCTGGAAATGCCACAGACAGAAATGTTTCAGGCCATCAAGAGGTATAATGATTTACTGGCGGATATTAAACCTTACGTTTATAAGCAGCCGTATAGCCATAAAAAAATACGGGTTGGATATGTATCGGCAGATTTCTGTTATTCAGTAGTAGCTGTTTTTACCTATGTTATGCTGACAGCTTATGATAAAGCCCGCTTTGAGGTATATGCCTATGCTAAAACAGCAGAGGATGATATCAGCCGTACGCTGGCCGAGAATGTGACTGTCTGGCGTAATATCTGCTCACTATCGGCACAGGAAGCTGCTGCTTTGATTCATCATGATGAGATTGATATACTCTTTGAACCATCCGGTCATACGGCCAATAATTGTTTGGAGATTCTGGCCTATAAGCCAGCGCCGATACAAATATGCGGTGTGGGTTGGTTTGACAGCACAGGAATGGAGGCCGTGGATTATTTTTTGACGGATATACATGTTGATCCGCCTGGTGAAAATGACGAATACTTCACAGAAAAATTATTGCGTTTGCCTCATACGCATTTATGTTGCTTTTGGATAAATAAATCGCCGAAAGTTTCACCGCTGCCGTTTTTAGCAAATGGTTATATAACCTTGGGGACGCTGAATAAATTTGCCAAGATTACGGACAAGATGCTGAGGGCTTGGGCGGCTGTTATGCAGCTGCTGCCTGATGCCAGATTGTTTCTCAAAGGAAAGACGTTTGATTCGTCTTTAGGGCGGGAAACGGCACAAAAACGTATGGAAGCGGCAGGAATTGACATAAGAAGGGTGCATTGGGAGGGGCATAGCAAAGACTATCTTTCTGCTTATGAAAAGATTGATATTGCCCTGGATACGTTTCCGTACCCCGGCGGCACAACTACCTGTGATGCACTGTTTGCCGGCGTACCGGTAGTAACTTTGGTCGGACAAACACATAACAGCCGTTTTGGCTATTCCATAATGAAGAATATGCAGCTGGAGGAATTATGTGCTTATACTTATGCCGAATACATCGATATTTGTGTAAGGTTAGCAACAGATACGCAGCGTTTGCAACATTATCGTGGTACGCTGCAGAGACGTATGCAGATGTCGCCTCTGATGGATGGCAGTTCGTATATGAAGGAATTGGAACTTCTTTACGAAAATTTGGCAATCCCAAATAAGAATACAGAAATTAGCAAAATAGCACAATATGAGAGCAGAGGATTAGGAATGCTAGAGACAATGGCACCCATTATTCAGAAACTGGAGGCATATAAAAAAATACATGCCTGGGCGGAATTGATTGCCTGCGGAGAAAAGGCTCTTCAAGATTCATACAAGGCAAATATCCGGACACAGATATATGGCTGTCTGGGAGAGGCCTATCTTTCCCTAGACAAAAAAAAGTATGCGGCTGCAGCGCAGAATTATTTGCAGCAGGCGGTAAAAGATAAGCAGATTCCTTACCGCTTGCAATATCTGTGCTTTCTCAGTGAGGCGGCAGACAGCAGCTGGGATTTTGTCCAGCGTTATCGTGCCAGCCGGGAAGCTGTGGATATGCTCAAGGGGAACAGGGAAGAACTGCCTGATTTTTGGCTGCTGAATATGCATAATTCGCTGGCGCATGCTGCTGTAGATTTAGGGATTTATGATGAAGCGGAACAGGAATATCTGGCTGCATTAGCTTGTGTGACCGACATAGACAAAAAGCTGAACACCTATAGTGCCTATTTGCTGATTTGCCATTACAAGCCTTATACCACAGCAGAGATATGGCAGAGACAGCAAGTATATGCGCAGATGATAGCGGAAAATATCACGCCTTTGCCTGCATTGCCGCCCCGAAAGCCTCAGGGGAAAATACGGGTAGGCTATTTGTCTCCGGATTTTCGGCGTCATGCGATGTTTCCAATCTATTATGGTTTCTTTGCCTGTTATGACAAGGAACGTTTTACGGTCATTGCCTATCAGCTGAACAGTGATAGCGATGGACATACGGACATGATTCGTTCTTTGGCGGATGAATATTACGATATCCATGACTTATCCAGGCAGGAAGCGGCCCGGAAGATAAGGGCAGATGCCATTGATATTCTGGTGGATTTGGCTAGTCATTCCAGCAATACAGGTCTGCCCATTTTAGCTTATCGGCCGGCCAGAGTACAGATTTCTGGTTTGGGAAGCCTGTGTACAGCGGGAATTTCGGCGGTGGATTATTATATTACGGATGAAATTGTGGATCCGCTAGGTCTGCATGACCGTTATTTTGTGGAAAAGCCATTATATATGCCGGCACAGTTTTCCTATGCCGGAGCAGACGATTTGCCGGCTTCGGCCGGTACGCCCGGCAAGGAAAAAGGGTACATCCAGTTTGCGGTGGTACAAAATTATCGCAAACTGAATGATGAGATGCTGCTGGCATGGAAAGAGATACTGAAACAGGTTCCCAACGCAAGACTCATGTTGAAAAGTGTTTCTTTTTACAGCAAAAGCCTGCTGGAAGAAGCAAAAAACAGGCTTAAGACACTGGGATTTCCTTTGGAGCGGGTAGATTGGGAAGGGGCTACGCATGATTATATGGAGCGGTATCTGAACTTCGATATCGTTTTAGACACCTATCCCTATACCGGCGGCAGTACAACGCTGGATGCGCTTTATATGGGATGCCCGGTGGTGAGTCTTTATGGAGAACGGCGCAATACTCGTTTCGGATATAGTATTTTACATAGTGCAGGTTTAGCGGAATTGGCTGTGGACAGCATAGAAGCCTATATCAACCGCGCAGTAGTACTGGCTCATGATGTTGAATTATTGGACATATTACATAAAAATCTGCGCCAGATGATGTGGCAAAGTGATGCCTTATCGCCGGCCAAATACGTTCAGCGCATGGAACAAGCCTATGAGAAAATGCTGGAGAATCGTCCCGTGGATAAAATCCACCTAGCTGCGAAGGCATCCTCACAGCAGATAAAACAATTGCTTTATCTAAGTGAACGGGCTGGACGGCTGGGAGATTTTGTCTTACGCTATCAGGCAGCACATGAAGCAGTCAATTTGTTGGAACAAGGCACGGAGAATATGGACGCTGCATTGCAATGGCAGGTGCATATCGCCTGTGCTGATAGTGCTGCTTCTATGTGCTATCTTAAGGAATGCGAGCAGGAGTATCTTAAGGCTAGTCGTTGTGATGTGGGACTGGCAGAGCAGCTGGATACAATCAGTTCGTATTTGTTGGCGAGTCACTATTTACCTTACAGCTCTGCTGAAATCTGGCAGCGGCAGCAGTATTATGTGCAGCAGATTGGGAAGATAAAGCCATTGGCATCAACTGTGTCAAAAAAAATGCGAAGAACTAAGCTGCGGATTGGCTATCTGTCTCCGGATTTTCGTCGTCATGCCATGTTTCCCATTTATTACGGTCTTTTCGCCTGCTATGAGCGGGAGCAGTTTACTGTGGTCGGGTTTCAGTTGAATGAAAAAAGTGATGGTTACACGGAATCATTAAAAGAACGAGCTGGTGAATGGCATATCTTGTCGGGCTTGCCGCTGGAAGAAGCGGCACAGAAGATCAGAGCGGCCAATATTGATATTCTGGTAGATCTGGCTAGTCATTCTTGTGGCAGCGGCCTGCCTATCCTAGCTTATCGGCCTGCAGAAATACAAATTTCCGGACTTGGCAGCCTTTGCACGGCAGGATTCAAGGCAGTGGACTTTTATCTGACGGACAGAATTGTAGACCCCCCCGGCATGCATGATGAATATTTTGTAGAGAAACCGCTATATATGCCCGCACAGTTTTCTTATGTGGGACGGAATGATGTACCGGAATCATTAGGAACGCCTGCTATAAATAAAGGCTATATACAGTTGGCCTCTTTTCAGGAATACCGCAAGCTGAATGATGATATTCTACAGTTGTGGCGTATAATTTTAGAAAAACTGCCTCAGGCTAGGCTGCTCCTCAAAAGTATCCCGTTTGAAAGCTCCTCCTTGCGCAAGGCTGCTGCCCAAAGGTTGAAAAAGATGGGATTTCCCATGGAAAGGGTGGTGCTGGAAGCCGGGGACGAGCATTATATGGAGCGGTATTTGGATGTAGATATTATATTGGATACCTATCCTTATACCGGGGGGAGTACGACCTTAGATGCACTTTACATGGGGTGTCCGGTAGTGTCACTATATGGAGAGCGGCGCAATACGCGCTTCGGTTATAGTATATTGAGCAGTTTAGGACTGGAAGAACTGGCAGCTTCTGACAAGGAAAGCTATATAGAACGTGTCATTTCCTTGGCTGGCAATATTGAATTATTGAATTTATTGCATAAAAATTTGCGGCAGATGATGAAAAAAAGCGATGCATTATCGCCGGTGAAATATACTCGCTGCCTGGAGGCGTATTATCAGGAATTAGCAGAAGGACATACGCAATAATGAGGTGGAAAAATGGAAGCCGTTCTAAGAAAATTTGCCCGCAAAGTTATACTTAGTCAGCGTTTCTCGCCACATGACATGTATGCAAATTTAGAGGAAAAGTTTCAGGCTTATGGTTATCGGGAAGCGCCTCATGATATAGAGAAAATACTGATTATCAGTCTGAATGCTATTGGCGATAATGTGCTTTATTCGGCCTTTGTGCGGGAATTGAGAAAAAATTATCCCCGAAGCTATATTGCCATGCTGGCAACGCCGTTGGTATATCCGCTGCTGGAGAATTGTCCTTATGTAAATAAGATTTGGAAGCTTGAGTATGCACCGCATGAATCGGTAACGGACTATTTCCCACGCTTTGTAGAATTTGCTTGTCAGCATCTTTTGCCACAGAGTTTTAATCTAAGTCTCTGTGTACAATGGAGTGACGATAAGCGTCCCATGAATTTGCTGGCCTACTTGTCAGGTGCACGACAGCGTGTTGGCATCAGCGATAAATCGATAATGGCTTATAATGAAAATTTTCGTCTGATTGACCAATGGGAATTTCTGTTGACCCAGCCGGTTATGACACCGACAGAACTTACACACGAGGCAGAGCGGGCTTTGTATGTATTGAAAGCTATGGGAAAAAATATTACGGATACAGAAACGGAATTGTGGTTGGATAATACAGATTATTACAACGCAGCAAAGCTTACAGGCGGTTTATCATCGTATATTGTTTTAGGAATCGGCGCTGGAGCTGCTAATCGGAAATATCCATTAGATAAATGGCTGTTGGCTATGAGGGAAATATATGATCGTTATCAGCTGCCCTTTGTAATCTGCGGCGGTCCGGGCGAAAAGGAAGATGGAGATTTTTTGACCGCACAGATGCCAGAGGGAAGTTTGTTCAATTTAGCGGGAAAAACTTCCTTGCGGGAAACCGCCGCCCTGATTGCAGGAGCTTACTGCTATATGGGCAATGTTACCGGGGTTATGCATATGGCGGCAGCGGCACATACACCACTGATTACACTGTTTCGTGAAGCGCAGATGCGGGCAGAGGCGCCTGCAGGCGTATTCAGCGAGAGTACCCGTTTTGCTCCCTGGCAGGCCAAAGCAGTGGTCCTGCAGCCGGACAAGGCGCAGGGGGACTGCCTGCATACGGTTGCCTATGGCGGATGCAAAGAAGACTATCCCCATTGCATTGCGCAGATTGACCCGCAGGAGATTGTGCAGGCTTTTGCCTACGCAGCAAAACATTTTCATTGATTATTTCAGGAGTGGATCTTATGGTGCGGATATCGGCCTGCTATATTGTAAAAAATGAAGAACAAAATCTGAGCAAGTCTTTAGCTTCCGTGGCAGATGCAGTAGATGAAATCATTGTGGTGGATACAGGGTCCACGGATAGGACGATGGAAATTGCCAAGAGCTATGGAGCGCGTATCTTCGAGCAGAACTGGCAGGAAAACTTTGCCTTTCACCGCAACTATGCATTAGAGCAGGCTGCGGGAGAATGGATCATATTTTTGGATGCAGATGAATATTTTGTAAATGCCGAAGGTTTGGATGCTTATCTAAACAGGGCAGATGCCTTTCCAACCTGTGAAGGAATGCTTTTGCCCCTCATAAATATCAATCCGGATACAGGAACCGAGCAGGCAGAAATTATCGATAGGGCATTGAGTTTGCGGGTTTGGCGTAATAAGAAAAACTTCCGTTTTATGGGCTGTGTACATGAGATGCTTTACGTTTTTGAAGAAGAGAATACAATACGGCCACTAAAAACGATAACAGCACATGATAAGTTCACGCTTCATCATACGGGGTATCGTCGCAATATCATGCAGGAGAAACATAAGCGGTATCTTGCTATGCTGCATCAGGAAATCGAAAAACATGGGGAACAGCCGCTAAGTGCCAGATATTTGGCAGACTGCTATTTCGGTCTTGAAGATTATGAGCAGGCAGCTTATTACGCCAGCCGTGCGATTCATCGTGAACAGGAATTAGGGATTACTACGGTGGCTGGTTTTTATAAACTGTATCGCTATTGGCTGGAATCAGGCAGGAAACTTAATTATTCCAAGGATGAAATGACAAAGATAGCGCAAAAGGCTCTTATTGAGACAAGTAAGGAAGCAGCCAGCCAGAAAATGCAGGAATTCATCGCATGTTTATTAAATGAGGGCGTGTTGGACTGATTATGCTGGATGAAGGAGTAAAAAAATGCGAATCTCAGCTTGTTACATAGTTAAAGACGAAGAACAAAATCTCGGAAAATCTATTTTGAGCTTGCAAGGGATATATGATGAGTTGATTGTGGTTGATACGGGCTCCACGGATAATACCATAGCCATTGCCCAAAAATATGGAGCCCAAATAGATTATTTCACATGGCAGAATGATTTTTCCTTAGCTAGAAATTTTACGCTCAGTAAGGCAACAGGGGATTGGATAATATTTCTGGATGCTGATGAATATTATGATTGTTCGCTATCCATTCGGGATTATTTACAGGAGGTTGATGCGAAATATCCACAAAAAGATGCGGTGATAGTTCCAAGATATGAGGCTCATCAAATGAAGAATCCGCCGATACATGTGCCACGTATATTTCGCAATCGTCCGGATATATATTATCAAGGAGTGATACATGAACAACTCAAAAAAAAGGATGGGGATATAGATTATATTTTCGCAGAAAATATGATTTTTATCCATACGGGATATCACCCTGACAATATGGAAAGAAAATCTCAGCGGAATCTGCAACTGTTGCTGGCAGATGTAGAACAGAATGGTGAGCGGGATGCTTATTACTACTATATTGCAGAATCCTACTTTGGCCTGCAGGAATATGAAAAGGCTATTGATTATATAAAAAAAGCGATTGCTTCTCCAGTGCGTCATTATCGTGAAGAGGCTAATTATTATCATATTTTATTGGAATCCATGCGGCAACGTAAATATCCGGCTGAGGAAATGACTCTTGTGGCAGAACAGGCAATAAAGAAATTCCCGGATATGCCAGAGTTCTATGGGGAACAGGGGATTATTCTCAGCAGTATGGGCCGCTATGGTGAAGCATACAGAATGCTCTCGCAATGCATCGATAAATATGAATTTACAGAACGGGAAAAAAATGATTATGGATATTTCAATGCAGAAAGCATGGGGATTATCTACGCCCGTTATGCCAGAATAGCTATGATGAAAGGCCGTCAGGATGCAGCAAAAATAGCTGCATGTTATGCAGCCTGTATATCGAAAGAGAAATGGGGAGGGGCGGAAAAAACAGAGATTGCACGTGCAACGGGAATAGCGCCTGATCAGGAAGTGATTATATGCATCCCCGTGTATAAAAAAGAGTTATCTCCATTTGAGAAAGCCTCATTAAAACAATTGAATCATGTTTTGGGCAAATATCCACGTGTATTTGTGGCGCCTGCATCTTTGGAGTTTGATTATCAGGAATATGCAGCAGGGGTTGGGATTGAACGGTTCCCAGATTATTTTTTTAACAATGTTACCAGTTACAGTGCCTTGATGTTGAATGTGGAGTTTTATCAGCGTTTCACTCAATATAAATATCTGTTGATCTATCAGACTGATGCGTTTGTCTTCAGTGATAGATTAAAAGAATTCTGCGCCATGGACTATGATTATATTGGTGCACCGGTATCGCGCTTCAATCCAGTCTGGCATGCGATTGATGCCCAAACGGGTAATGGCGGCTTATCTTTGCGAAAAATAGCTTCTGCAATTCGCATGCTTCGACAGTGGAATGATATCATGAAAGGCAGTCCTTTCGTAAATTTATTCATGCAGTGGGAGGATTTGTTTTGGGGGTATTGCGGTAGGCAGAAAACATTGTTTTTTAAGACGGCTCCGCTAAAAATTGCCGCCGAATTCGCCGTTCAGGCAAATGTTGCCCATGCACATAAGCGAATGCAGCAAGGATGGCGCCCGTTTGGCTGTCATGACTGGTATAATTTGGATTATGATTTTTGGCAAGAGATTATTGAAAGCTATGGTTTTGATTTCAGTAAAATTCCCCATTCTGGCAAGGAAGCATACCCTCGCATGAAACTTTACCTGGCGACAAGGTCAACTGTAAATATGCGTATCCTGTGGGGCGCGTATCGTAATGGGACATTGAATAAAGCATTGTCATTGTTGGATGACTGGTTGTTGCGATACAAGGAGGGCCATTCGGGCTGGTATCATAACATGGAGGAGTTAGTTTGTATGTGGAGGGCTGTAGAATATGAGGACAAATATAACAAATTATGGAAGGAACTCTATTTACGTAAATTATCAATAGGTATTAATAGAGGGATAAATGACAACAATTTTAGTCCCATTCTATGGAATTTGCTGGTTACGTTGATACCTCATTTGTGCAAGTATGATTACGTTGAAATGAAAACATTAATCGCAGAAATAGAATCAGGCTGGTGGAAATTCTGGACGGGGAATTCATGTTATCAGAAATGTATTCCTGAAGCAAATAAGAAGATTATTGCTGTGGTTACAGTGGCTGATGAGAGCGATGTGGTTGAAAGTTTTATTCGTCACACACTTACATTTACGGATGCGATCATTATTGACGAACGCTTTGCAACAGAAAGTGTTCAAAACATCCTGCATAAGTTGGAGAATGAAGGATTGCCTCTAATCCTCCACAAAAAATCATTGAATATCCATGATTTTGATGCAGACGTTGATTATATTTTAAAATTGAAGGCAACAGATTTTATCCTGCCACAGGAATCGATGAATTATGTTCGTCAAATTATAGAGAAGCTTCCGGCTAAACAAACATATGCCATAGCAACAGGTTTATTTGCTCCATATCAACCTTATGCTAATAGAGATAAGTTCATATTGGCACGTCCTTTGGTCAGATTAGATAAAAAGCCTGTGATAACAGAAGCAATAAATATACAAAAGGAAAATGGCGGAGATATTGCTATAGCAGATAAGCTTTATATAGCACGATTTGGACAGATTGATACCAAAGGTCTTGATTATGGCATAATTCCAGCGGATACGGAACTATTAGATATCAGTGCTTATATTGTTAATCAACATTTGCAGTATACTGGTGGATAGTGACACCCATCCATAGCGGATAGAGATAAATACTAAATGGTGGTTGATATAAAACTGCTGTTAATAAGAAGGGGAAGAGAAAATAATGTCGAATTATAGGATATATAAGCTGATTTAACATAAGGAGATAAAAATGGAGATAAGGAGTAATAATATCGAATCTCACAAAAAAAAAGTACAGCAAGAAGGAATGCCTAAAGGAGAGAATTCAATATTAACAATGATTGCTCAATATTTGAAGGATGAAGAGTATAATCTTGTGCTTGAGAAATTGGCTGAATTAATAAATGATGAAGTATATGATGCTGAAGCTATGTATGCTGGCGCGTATAGTTACTTCATGATGGGAGATTACGACAGAGCTGCGGATTGGATTAACAATACATTGACTTATAATCCGCAACATTTAAAAGTACGAATCTTATTGGCACGTTTACTTTTATTAAATGATCGTGTGGATGATGCAATCGCATTATATGAATATGTATTGAAACATGGAGGAAATACTTTAGATAAAGATGTTCTTGAAGAGATAACTTGTGTAGGTGAGGGATATGCTGGTCAGAAAGCTCAGAGTATAGGAGTAGATTATCCTGAGATAGCTAAGCTTATAGGTAATATCGATTGTCCAGACGAAAAAACGATATGCAAGAATACAATTAATGATACAAAGGATACGAAAACAGATGCGATAAATATTTGTCATAAAATTATGATGGAGAAGCAGTCTCTAGAATATAAATTAGTAATGCTTAATAAATTTGCTGGTAGTTTTTATTTGAAAGGTCAGCTGCATGATGCGGAAACTTTGTTGTTGTCTGCATTGGATATAGATAGTGCAGACGAAAAAACGCTGCGTAATATGGTTATGGTACAAATCGGTTTAGGACGTATAGAAAAAGCTGGAAAAATGGCAGCAGAAATGTGTTCTACCGATTTCGTGTTACTTAAAAAGATTCACTCATGTTGACGGCTGGGTATTGTTGTTCAAAATCTGAAAATGAATTAAAATAAGCCGGAATACAATAATATTTATAATCGATTGAGAAAGAAGGCGGGAATATTGTCTAAACAGAAGATTTACGTGACACGTTCGTCAATGCCTGAATTGTCAGAGTACATTGAAGAGATAAAAGACATTTGGGAAACGCATTGGATGACGAATATGGGAGCGAAACATGAAAAGTTTCGTCATCGGCTTCAGGAATACCTGGGCGTAGAACATATGCATTTGATGGTGAATGGGCATATGGCTTTGGAATTAGCATTACAAGCTTTGAAATTAACAGGTGAGGTAATTACAACTCCGTTTACCTTTGCTTCAACAACACATGCCATTGTCCGTAATGGTTTGACACCTGTATTTTGCGACATTCGGCCGGATGATTATACAATAGATACAGAAAAATTGGAGCGGCTAATTACAGATCGAACATCAGCAATAGTACCTGTACATGTATATGGCAATATTTGTCAGGTAGAAGAAATTCAACGTATTGCAGATAAATATGGTCTGGTTGTTTTGTATGATGCTGCACATACTTTTGGAGAGACTTATCGAGGAAATAGCGTAGCTGCATTTGGCGATGTTAGCTGTTACAGTTTTCACGCAACGAAAGTATTCAATTCCATTGAGGGCGGGGCGGTTTGCTATTCTGACCGTTTAAATGAGTTTGGTTTATCTTTATTTCGCTTGAAAAATTTTGGTATTCGCAGCGAAACCGAAGTAGATGGTGTAGGTGCTAATGCTAAGATGAATGAGTTTTGTGCTGCTATGGGAATATGCAACTTGCGGCATATTGATGAAGAAATTGCAAAACGCAAGCGTGTAGTGGATAGATATCGTGAATGTCTGCAGGATATTTCAGGTATAAAACTCCCAGTTGTACAGCCGGATGTGAAATATAACTATGCCTATTTTCCAGTAGTTTTCGACGAGCAAGTTTTAGGTGTGACGAGAAATGAAATTTATATGACACTGGCTGCCCATGAGATATACTCTAGAAAATATTTCTATCCACTGACTAGTCAATTTGAGTGCTATCGTCAACGTTTCACTGAAGGCGATACGCCCGTGGCATTATATTTTTCAAAACGGGTGTTGACATTGCCACTTTATGCAGATTTGGCTTTGGCAGATGTAGATAGAATTTGTGATATCATTAAAAGTAAATTGCAATTAGGTAATAAAGAGGGATGAACATGAAGAAACAGAGCCGCCGACCACGTTTTTTAATCGTATCACCACCACAAAAATGGGGAGGGCCTATTGTTTTGCATCTATTGTGCCGAATGTTAGCTGATTTAGGTTATGATGCCAAGATTTTTTTAACGCGTATAGATGTCAATTATCCTGCCACAAGGCAGGAATGCCTGAAACAATATTTACCGTTTACAAATAAAATACCAAGGCAAAAACTAGATCGTCAAGATGGAGCGGTTAAAGGTTGCGTGTTTACCACATGGCCTTATGTTGATGATGATACTATAGTAGTTTATCCCGAAGTTATTTTTGGTAATCCGTTAGGTGCCAAGCATGTGGTAAGGTGGTTTCTTAGCTTTTATCAATTCAAGGGTGATTATGTAGGTGCGCAGCCATACGATAAAGATGATATGTTTATCTGCTATCGACAAATATTTAATGATTATCAGTTGAATCCAATGGGGCGCGAAGTACAGCTTCATCATTTTAATTATGATCTGTATAAGAGATGGAACTATGGACATCGGGAAGGAAACTGCTATATTGTTCGCAAGGGATGTAGTCGTAAAGATTTACCTTCAACGGTTCCTGGCATAATTCTAGATAACTTATCAGACGAAGAAAAAGTCAAAATAATGAATAAATGCAAATATTGCTATTCATTCGACACGCAGACTTTTTATACAACAATAGCAGCTATTTGTGGCTGTATATCTATAGTAATTCCTGAACCAGGGAAAAAACGTGAAGACTATCTAAGTGAAGGGGAAAAAGGCTGGGGAGTAGCTTATGGAACTACACCTGATGAACTGGAGTTTGCCCGTAATACATATAAGAAATTAGAAGAAAGAATAAAAGGTTTTAATGTGCATAATCAAAATAATGTTCAAAAGTTTTTGAATTATTGTCGTGAATATTTTCAAGGACGAATGGATGCAGGAATTACGTGGTAAATAAAAAATAAGTTTTCATCCAACGCCATGTTAAAACGAGTTGTCAAATATTGCAGCTTTATGACTTACATTTTATAGAGGTGGAAGGTGGTTAGTATGAAATGTCTGTTTTTGGCTGGAGGTTATGATCAGATAGCTTTTATAAAAGCATTGAAGACAATGGGGTGGGAAGTACTTTTAGCTGACTATAATGACGAACCTATGGCAGCTAAGGCGGCAGATAAATTTTATCAAGTTAGCACGTTAGATTGTGATGCTATATTAAATTTAGCTAGACAACAACATGTAGATAAAGTATTAACGGCTTGTACGGATCAAGCATTGTTGACTATGGCGTATGTTTCAGAAAAATTGGGTTTGTATAGTTATCTTTCATATGACCAGGCTTTGAATGTAACCAATAAAGTAGAGATGAAAAAACGTATGCTGTTAAATGGAATCCCGACAGCGAAGGCTTTTTTTATTGATGGTTCTATGACTTCAGATTTAAAACAACCATTGTCTTGGCCTGTTGTAGTGAAGCCAGTTGATTGCAATAGTTCTAAAGGTGTACGTAAAGTGAATCGAAGCGATAATTATCTAATTGCTGTAAGAAATGCTTTTTCTTTAAGCCGCAAAGGGATGGTATTAGTAGAAGAATATCTGGATGGACAGGAAATATCTGTTGATGTTTGGTTAAATGGGAAAAATCCTATACTGCTTGGATTGAGTAAGACAAATAAAATTTCAGGTAAAGATGGTTTTACCATTATACAGAGTGAATATCCATTGGATTTATCTAATGAGGTTATTACACGTATTCTTGATATTGCAGCTTCTATTGCAACAGCATTTGACCTAGCTGATATGCCTCTTCTTTTGCAAATGGTAGTGCAAGATGATAATATTTTTGTGTTAGAATTTAGTGCTCGTATGGGCGGTGGGACAAAGTATAGATTGATTGAAGAGATGTCAGGAATAGATATTGTACAATTATATTTGGATATGTCCATAGGAAAAAAGGTTGTTTGTCCATTGCCATCATTACGAGATGATGTTATTCATGTAAATTATGTTTATATGAATAAGGGCATTTTTTCAGGTATGAATCTAAATCAATTATGGAAAGATGGAATCATAGATGATTTATTCCAGTATAAAAAAATGGGATCGTATATAGAAAAAGCTGAAACAAGTAGTGACCGCGTAGCAGGAGTACTTGTTAAGGCGCGGAATATGAATCTCCTACTGGAGAAAGAAAAAAAATTTTTACAACAAGCTGAGGTGTATGATGAACATGGAAGAAATGTCATGTTACGGGAGATATATTCATGAGAAAAAATAAATTGGGTAAAATGATTTTAGGAGCTGAAATTGGCAACTGTGTTCATGTGGCAGGGCCTATACATTTTCTTGATTTGGCTCGTGAAGAGGGATATCAAACGATATTTTTGGGCGGAGCCGTTGATATCGAAGTTCTTTTCGCAAAAATTGAAGAATTGCGGCCGGATATTGTAGCGATTGGCTACCGCCTGACTTTAAGGAGCGCTGAAGCATTGCTGCTTGAGGTGAGAAAACGTCGCGAAAGGCTTTCATACAATCCTGAATGGTGTTTTGGTGGAACAAAACCTGTAGCTGATTTAGCAAGACGTGAGGGGTATTTTAGCTTTGTTTCCGATGGATATGACGATGTGTCTGATTCGTTGCGATATTTGCGAGGTATGGGAGTAGTTGAGAGTAAAAGAGTTTATCAGGACAATCTACTGGAACGTATTCATGAAATAGCACCATACCCTTTAATTCGTCATCATTTTGGTCGGCCTTTATTGGAAGAGACAATACAAGGAATAGGCAAGATTGCGGAAGCTGGAGTGCTGGATGTTATATCTTTGGGACCAGATCAAAATGCACAACAATTCTTTTTTCATCCAGAGCGAATGAAGCCAGAGTTTGATGGAGCTGGCGGTGTGCCAATTCGTACAGTGGACGATTTAAAGGCATTGAAAACGGCATCACAAAAGGGAAACTATCCTTTGATGCGCTGCTATAGCGGCACTGAGGATGTATTTGACTGTGCTAAGTTGCTTTTGGAAACCATAAATAATGCATGGGCAGCTGTGCCTCTTTGTTGGTACAATGAAATGGATGGCCGGGGGACGCGTAAACTGGAAACTTCTTTGTGTGAAGCACAGGCATTGATACGATGGCATGCTCAAAAGGGGGTTCCCGTGGAGATTAATGAACCTCACCATTGGGGGTTGCGTGATGCTCATGATGTAATTCCTGTGGCAATGGCATATATAAGTGCATTAAATGCTAAACACATGGGGGTTAAGCACTACATAGCACAATATATGTTTAATAATCCTCAAGGGCTATCTTTTTCGATGGATTTTGCTAAAATATTGGCTATGATTGAATTGGTAGAATCTTTAGTAGATAAGGATTTTCATGTATATAGGGAAACCAGAGCGGGATTGGCACTTTTTAATGCAGATGCCAATGTAGCTAAAGGACAGCTGGCAGCATCTACATTTATGCAGATGGCTGTAAAGCCCCAAATAGTACATGTAGTAGGATTTTGTGAGGCTGATCATGCAGCAAATGCGGATGAAGTAATTGAAAGCTGCAAAATAGTCAGAGGGGTAATAAGGCAAACATTAGGAGAAAAATTTTCTATGGAGCAAGATGATCGGGTATTAGAGAGAAAAAATGAGCTGATATCTGAAGCGAAGATTTTGTTATCATTTATCGAGGAGATGTATTCCGAATACGATAATCCACTAACAAATCCTGAAGTGCTGGCTGATTGCATAAAAAAAGGATTTATAGATGCGGTACATATTAAGAAAAATGAAAAATTTCGCGGTATTTTGCGGACAAAATTAGAAAAAGGAATGTGTCTGGCTTGTGATGAGAACGGAAACACAATGACTGAGCAGGAACGATTGCAAAAACTGTTGCGTAATCATCAGTATAGATGCCGGATTGGTTGAAAGGAGTGACTTTGCTTATGAAAAGTCGAGTTTGTGTGATCGGTGCTGGTCATCAGGGGCTGACTATGGCAGCACATCTTTCTCTTTCTGGCTGTGAGGTGGGCTTGTGGAATCGTACGTCATCACATATAGCAGAAATTTTGAATTCAGGCGAGATAAAGTGTAGTGGCCTATATGAGAAGAATGCGCGGATTGCTAAAGTTTCTACGGATATCCAGGATGTGATTGCAGAACAGATAATGGTCACAGTTCCATCTTCAGCACATCGTGATGTGGCGAAATTATTGGCACCTTATATGAGCTCTAGATATTTAGTGGTGCTTAATCCTGGAAGAACATTTGGTGCATGGGAATTTGCGCTTGAACTACAACGAAATGGCTGTAAGGAACTTCCACTTATTGTGGAAACTCAGACCATTGTATATACTTGCCGCAGAGATAGCAGTAATCAAGTAGTGCTTTATGCACTAAAAAAAGATGTGCAGATGACAACTTTTCAAAAAAACAAGGCTGTAGAGGCTTGGCAGCGTATGCCAGAGGTTTTGCGTTCACATTTTCATCCTGTAGATGATTATTTGGCAGTTACATTAAATAACGTAGGAATGGTACTCCATTGTGCTCCGTTGCTGTTCAATATAGGATGGGTGGAAAATGAAAAGGTGGATTTTAAATATTATTATGAAGGAATAACTCCTACGATTGCTTCATTTATAGAAAAAATAGATGTGGAGCGTTTGGCAGTAGCAAAGGCATTAGGACATCCTATAGAAAGCGTTAGCGATTGGTTGAGGAGAACTTATGGAGCGAAGGGCGCAAATCTTTATCAATGTTTGCGTGATAATGAAGCCTATCGGAAAATAGATGCACCGCGTTCTATGCACCACAGATATATTGAGGAAGATGTGCCCACAGGATTAGTGGCTTTTGAGAGTGCAGGGAAAACTATAGGCGTAGAAACACCATGTATATCACTCATTATAGATTTAGCTGAACAAATCATGAATATGGATTACCGAGCGAATGGGCGAGACTATGCTATCCTGCATAGGGTGTGTGCTGGTGATTCGCAGCTTTGTTGACGACGCTTAAAACAGCAGCGGGGGTGATATTTTTGGAACATTCTAACTCACGTTCAGTGCCATGATGATAAGGACATATATCATCATGCATAAAATTTATTTTGCTGTCATTGAAACAACCATGACATACAAGTCGGTTTATCACTCTGTAAGGCGTAGGAAATTCATAAAACTCTTCTGTTATACCGCTTATTATTACGACAGGGCAGCCAACGGCCTCAGCAACCCAGGCAAGACCGCTGGAAAGGCCGATAAAGCATTGGGCATGGCTAAGTAGTTTTGCCCGCTCCATTAAAGGGATATCGCCGGTTAGATCTTCTGCTTCCTGAGGACATATGATTTCAATATCATCTGCACGGGTCAGAGTATGACGGTCTATACACAATACGCGATATCCCTTTTTCTTGAGCTCATGTACCAATATATTCCAGCCGTTGGGATACAGCCAGCCCTTGCGGGGCGTGGAGGCCTGCACACCGATGCATATGTAGGGCTCTTTTATTGGCGGTGGCGTATTGAAGGTCTTGAAAACTTTTGGCGCCAGGCCGTTAAGACCGACCAATGGCCCCGCAGCCATCCAGAGCGGATAGAGATAACCATTAAACGGTGCCCCATAAGGGCCGGCTGTCCACGTACCCAAATAATAGGCGGCATACACATCATCATCAATAGATGTTACTTGAGGTATATCAGGATAGAGAAAGGATATGAATTCTTTCAGGCTTTTATCGACCCAGCAGTATACTTGGCAGTTGTAGGTTTTACGATAGAGGCGGGCATATGGCAAAAAAGCCAGGGTGTCGCCAATTGCCTGACTGCTGCAGTGAAAAACTATATTTTGCCCTAGTGGATTGAATGTGTGGGAAAAAATATGCTTGCCGGTTTCCCATACATCAATCTGCCAAGGGATAGCATATTTTTCCAGAGATACAAGACGGACAGCGGACAAATTGTCTTCGAAGTAAATTTCCAGACTATCCGCATTGCTGATGCGCACATGGAAATCTCCCTCTGGGATATCCATGCGCAATCCAACGTTGAAATCAATCCTTAACCCTGGGATATCGGTTTCTCCACGAATATCACCTACGAAATTTTCCATTTCCATGAATAATTTTTTTTGAATGGCCTCGATTTCGGTGCTTTCCCAAGATTGCGTGTGTGAACAACGGAAGTAATGTTTACGCATCGTGAATCTCCTTTAATATATAGAGAGAAAAGGCACTATTTTTCAAATTGACTTTGTGAACGATTGGCGGAATTATGTTTCCATGGTGTTTCTAAACCGTCAATGTGTTCGAATAGGTCGGCCTTTATGTCAGCCCCCATGGGATCAAGGATGAAATCAATTCCTTCCCGTCTGGCCAGTTTTGCAGCAGGTACGAAGTCGCTGTCTCCGGCTATCAGTATTATTTGGTCAACTTGGTGTTTATAGACGAGTGACGCGATATCTATGCCGATACGCATATCAACCCCTTTTTGTTGGGCATGAAATTCAAAGTCCCTTTCTGTCAGGGATTTAAGGGTGCGCTTATTGTTCAGCAAATCCTTGGTGACAGAGGGCCTGAGATTATAATTAGGCTTTTCGGCCAGCACACCGAGGCGAATAGCAAATTTTCTGCGCCGCTTCATTTCTTCAAGAAAGGCCAGTGTCCATGTATAGGTATCGGATTTATCTAGATCGATGTTTTCTCTTGTCAAAGGATGGTATACGCTGCGCTTTGATGGGGCGCAATCGTAATAAAATATTCTATAAAGCTGGCGTTCCTGCTTCCCGTCTTTTTTCTTAATGTGTGCCATGCAATAGGCACTAAGCTCGGAGGCGCGCTCTTCTGATGTTTTTACGCCCCATTGATGTTTGGCACGTTTGCGGTAAAAGCCGCCATCTACCAATATTGCTGTTCTTATCATGTATGATCTCCTTAATGTAAATAAAAGAGGTCCAGGGGGTCTGCAACTCTTGTATTGTAAGAGCGCGTACAGCCAAGGACCTGTTTAGCATATTGAGTTGCCTATTTGAAATAGGTAATTTTATATTACACGTAATATGAACACTTGTCAAGTTTTTTTGAACAGCTGTGATTTACCAACCTCCGCTTGACAGTTGTCATGTTTTTGTGAATACACTATCTATGCTCTGGATTTATAGTTGGGGCATAATTTGTTTAGCAAAGCTTATAAAACAATATGACATAATATTTAGAATATAACATCTTGCTTGTGCAGGAAGGAAATGTGATATTCATGTAGAATATAACTTTAAAAAGGATTTATTTTTGAGACAATTAAAAGATTTTTCGTGTAATGTTCCGGGAGGCGATTCCCATGGCTATCAAAAGCAGAATCTTATCTAAGCTGAAATCCGCATATGTAACCATGAATATGGCAGCCACCGCGCATCCGCAGAAATTGCATCCCGTTCTTCACAATCTGGAAGAGGCCAGGGATCTTTGTCAGCAGGGAATGACGGGGAGCAACTATGCTCAATATGGTGAGGTTTATGACGGCCTGATCATGGCTGTCAAGCAGATAATCTCAGGAGAAGCTGGGAGAGATACTGAAGAGATTGTGAGGCTATGCAAGGATCTGCTGGAACATATTGTGATGGAGACCCGCAGGGAGGAGCATTTCAAGAAAGAAATCGTTTTTTTACCATATAAGGCCAGTATGTGGGATTCCATGGAGTCCGTATGGCAGGCGGCAGTGGATGATTCGGAAAACGTAGTTCCTTATGTGGTGGTGATACCATATTGCGACAGAGACCCAGAGGGCGGAGTGCGGGAATGGCACTGTGAGGCTGCAGAATTTCCCCAATATGTATCCGTGGTGGATTACAGGAATGTTGATCTCGAGGAGATGCATCCGGATGTGATTGTGATACAAAATCCGTATGACAATTATAATTTTGTGACATCTGTTGCTACGAAATATTATTCACGCTATTTGAAAGAGTATACGGACAAGTTAGTATATATTCCATATTTTGTGCTGGAAGAGCCGGATTTAGATGATGAAGAATCCCTCGAAGGAATTGCCCATTTTCTTTTTCATGGAGAGGGCGTGAGAAATGCCCATCTTACCATTGTACAGTCTGAAAATATGCGTGAGGCATATATACGGCTTCTGGTGAAATATACCAATAAGGATCGATTATATTGGGAAAAACGTATCCTGGGCCTAGGATCGCCTAAATTTGATAAGGTATTATCGACCAAAAGAGAGGATATTCGTTTACCAGAAAGTTGGCGACGCATAATCGAGAAAAAGGATGGTACAAGGAAAAAAGTTATCCTGTATAATGTGAGCTTGGCTGGTTTATTGGAGTACAAGGAGATTTTGCTGGACAAGATGGAGTGGGTGTTCCAGACATTCTACGAACGGCAAGATGAAATAGCGTTGCTATGGAGACCACATCCACTGTTTGAAGCTACAATCAAATCAAAGGTACCAGAAATTGGTGCACGGTATCAAAAGATGATAGAGCGCTATCGAAGTGAAGGTTGGGGAATATATGATGATTCTCCAGATTTGCATCGAGCCATAGCAGTTAGCGATGGATATTATGGGGGGGAAAGCAGTTTAGTGGAATTGTTTCAATCCGCTGGCAAGCCCGTAATGTTAATGTTGCAAAATGTTGAATTACGAGAACCGCTGTTTGAAGAAAGCGTATAAGCAGGTGTGAAATGAAATCATATATTCAGCGATTGATAGAAAAACTTCGTGCTACAGAGTTTTTGCAAGGTTGTCAAACATGTTCTTCATATGAAGATGGTGTGCAGCTTTTGGTAAATGCGTTTACCAAATATAAACAGGCTGGCAGCCAGATTTTTTTTATTGGCAATGGTGGCAGCGCTGCCATTGCTAGTCATATGACTGCAGATTTTATGAAAAACGGTGGCATGAATACCTATAGTCTCTATGACAATGCCGTGATGACATGTATGAGCAACGATTATGGTTATGAAAATATTTTTTCTCGTCCGTTGGCTTTTTGGGCGAAACAGGGAGATTTGCTTGTAGCGATTAGCAGTTCAGGAAACTCTTCCAATATTATCAGTGCTATTGATACGGTAAAGGAGAAAAAAGGTTTTGTCATTACATTTACGGGGTTTGACTCGGATAACAAGGCAAAACAGAAAGGTGACATCAATGTCTATGTTCCTTGTAATAAATATGGGATAGTTGAATCCATTCATACCATCATCCTTCAGCAGGTGGTAGACACGATTTTGGAGCGGGATGGAGCAAAATTTTAAAGAAGGTGGGGAATCATATGAAATCGTTGGTAACAGGAGGTTGTGGATTCATCGGTTCACATATGGTGGATCGATTGCTGGCCGAAGGGCACGAAGTATGCGTTATCGACAATTGTAGTACAGGGCGGTTGGAAAACCTTGCGCATCATAAAGATAATGAAAGACTTACTATTGTGCAGGAAGATATCTGCAATCATGAAAAAATTATGCCGCTATTTCAAGATGTTGACTGGGTGTTTCATATGGCGGCTTTGGCAGATATTGTTCCGTCCATTCAACGTCCGGAAGATTATTTCCATTCCAATGTGGATGGTACGTTTTCCGTATTACAAGCAGCGCATAAAGCAGGTGTGAAAAAATTTCTCTATACAGCGTCTTCCTCTTGCTATGGTATTCCGGATAAATTTCCGACAGATGAGCTGGCAGATATTCGTCCTGAATATCCCTATGCTTTGACCAAGCGTTTGGGTGAAGAATTGGCATTGCATTGGAGCAAAGTCTACAAATTGCCGGTGGTTTCGCTTTGCTTGTTCAATGTTTATGGCCCACGTTCGCGTACGTCTGGTACTTATGGTGCAGTTTTTGGTGTATTTTTAGGGCAAAAGCTGGCAGGGAAGCCTTATACCATAGTGGGAACAGGGGAGCAGACCCGAGATTTTACCTACGTTACAGATATTGTGGATGCGTTTTATACTGCAGCACAATCGGATGTCGTGGGAGAACGATTTAATGTAGGCAGCGAACATACTTATTCGGTTAATCGTTTGGTAGAACTTTTGGGCGGTAAAGATGCGGAAGTCGTGCATATTCCGAAACGTCCCGGAGAGCCGGATTGTACTTGGGCTGACACGCAGAAAATCAATCAAATGTTGCACTGGCATCCAAAAGTAACCTTGGAGGAAGGTGTGCAGCATATTTTAGATAATATTGATTATTGGCGCAAAGCCCCTGTGTGGACACCGGAGACGATAAAGGATGCGACTAAAGATTGGTTTAAGTATTTAGGGTAAGTGATAACGGACATTTTGCTGATATTGAGGTGTGGTTTCATGGGAAAGGTTGTAAGCAAGGCAGATTTTCAAGCGGTGATTCGCCCTGCTTTGAAAAAGGAAAATAAAAAGATTGTACTATGTCATGGCGTTTTTGATTTGGTACATCCGGGACATATCATCCATTTGGAACAGGCAAAAAAAATGGGAGATGTGCTAGTCGTATCCATTACATCAGCAAAATATGTTCGTAAAGGGCCTGGTCGTCCCTACTTTAACGATGATATGCGGCTTAAATTTTTGGCAGCTTTAGAATGTGTGGATTATGTGCTGCTATCTGAAGGATATACCGTGGATGACATTGTTGAAGTTGTAGAACCGGATTTTTATGTCAAAGGCAGTGAATACGCAGATGAATCTGCGGATATGACTGGAAAGATACGGGAAGAACGGGAACTGGTGGAGAGCCATGGAGGCAGGCTGCGTTTCACAGGTGGCCAGGTTTTCAGCTCGACAAAATTGATTAATAGAGGGCTTTCAGGTCTTTCAGAAGAAGTTTGTACCTATATGCAGGAATTCAAGAAAAGATATGGGATGGAAGATATCCTGCAATGGTCAGAACAGGTTGAGAACTTGAAGGTTTTGGTTATAGGGGAAATAATCATTGATAAATATACCTACTGTGATGTTCAAGGACTTATGAGTAAGGATATGGGTTATTCAGCTCGTATTGAGTCCAGTGAGGAATATTTAGGCGGCGCTGCTGCAATAGCAAGGCATTTGGCAAGCTTTACACCGAATGTAACATTGCTTTCCATGATAGGTAATGAACATGCCATACAGGATCGGCTGCATAAAGATTTAGCGGAGCAAATGCAATTGCAGATTATTACTAGTGCGGAACAGCCTACAATTGTAAAACAGCGTTATTTGGTGCGGAACGCTAAACGGGAAGAGTATCGGAAACTCTTTGCTGTGAATAATATAGCCAAGGGACGAAAATTAGCTGGGGAATCTCGAATCAAGCTGATGAATGCCTTAAAAGAAAAGCTGCCTGAGTATGATGTGGTATTTCTTTGTGATTTTGGTCATGGGCTTATTGATGAAGAAATGGCAGAGTTACTGCAGGAAAAGGCGAATTTTCTTGTACTGAACTGCCAGACAAACTCATCAAATTATGGGATGAATCTTATCACCAAGTATCACCATGCAGATGCTTTTAGCTTAGATGAACGAGAATTGCGATTAGCATATCCCGAACTGGCTGAGAACGAGGAAAGGGCCTTGCGAAAGTTGAATGAGCATCTGGGAACAGAGGGATGGCTGACAAGAGGTTCGGATGGAGCCTGCTGCTATCAAAACGGGGAATTCCAATCCTGTCCCGCATTTACACTGCTGGTAAAGGATACCGTGGGAGCAGGTGATGCATTCTATGCGATAGCTGGTATTTATGCGGCTGTGCGCGTTCCTAAAGAAGTAAGCCTGCTTATGGGCAATATTGCCGGAGCATTAGGAGCAAATATCGTGGGGAACAAGGATGCTGTCGAGAAAGTAAATGTGTTGAAATATGCTAATACATTGATGAATGTTTGAGGAGGATGCAATGGAAGATATACGTATGGATTCACATAAACTCCTCTATCATCCGCAGAGAGTAGCTGATTGGCTTTCAGGCAAACAGATATATCCTATAGAGATGGAAGTGGGGCTTTCTGGCGCCTGCAATCACCGTTGTATTTTCTGCGCTGTAGACTATATGGAATACAAGCCAAAGCTTTTGCCTAAAGATATTTTTCTTGCTAATTTGGAACTTATGGGAAAAAAAGGCTTGAAAAGCATTATTTATGCCGGAGAGGGAGAACCGCTAACTCATCCGGATGCGCCAGAAATCATTCAGCGAACAAAGAAATACGGCATTGATGCAGCTATGTCTACGAATGGTGTCCTGTTCACGAAAGAAAAAGCTGTGGATTGTATGTCAGCTTTGTCCTGGATAAGATTTAGCATAGCTGGGGCAACAGATGAAACCTATGAAAAAATTCATCAGTGCAGAAAAGGCGACTTAAAACGTGCTTTACAAAATATGGCAGATGTGGCTATGGTTAAGCGGCAGCAAAAATTGTCCACAACTTTGGGGGCGCAGTTATTGCTGCTGCCGGAAAATAAATCCGAAATCGTACAGCTTGCCCGGATGGTGAGGGAAATGGGCTTTGACTACTTTACGGTAAAACCTTTTTCCCAACACCCTTCCAGCAAGGCTAAAATCACCGTGGATTACTCTGAGGCTGAGGAAATTGGACGGGAAGTAAAAGAATATGAAACAGAAAATTTCAAAATCTATTTCCGTTCCCAATCAATTGACAATCTGAATATGGAAAAGCCCTATTCCGATTGCGAAGGCTTGAACTTTATGACCTATATGGATGCAGCAGGGAATTTATTCCCCTGTATTGTATTCATGGGGCAGGACGATTTTATTTATGGCAATATTCATGAGCAGACTTTTCCTGAGATATGGGAGTCGGAACGGGCAAAGAAGATAAGAGCTGCTTTTGACTGTAAGTTCATTCATGCGCATTGCCGGAAAAACTGTCGATTAGACGAAATCAACAAATACCTGCATGTGTTGAAGAATCCTGGCGCACATGTAAATTTTATCTGAGGAGCAATGGATATGGATATCAAGGCATCGCCTTATAGCAATTTGAAAATATTTCATCATGCAGAATTACTGAAAAAAATTGAAAAGGGAGAACGCGTAGCGCCTATATACATCCGAATTAAGCCTACTAATGTATGTAATCAGAATTGTTATTACTGTCATTATAAAAATCCTTATCTCACGCTGGATGAATATAATCCTGCAGATTACATTCCACACGATAAGATGTTGGAAATATGTAAAGATATGCAGGAGATGGGCGTTCGCGCTGTTACGTTTAGTGGTGGGGGAGAACCATTAGCATATCCATACATTGCTGAGACGATGCAAAAGATTTTGGATGCAGGCATTGATTTGTCCATCATTACGAATGGAACGCTGTTGCAAGGGCAAAATGCAGAGCTTTTATCCCATGCAAAATGGGTGCGGCTTTCGGTAGATGCCAGCAGGGATGCACTTTATTCCCGATTGCGTGGTGTGCCAGCAGGTACGTTTGATAAATTATGTAACAAGATTGAGGCTTTTGCCAAGCAAAAAGATAATAACTGTGAACTGGGCATAAATTTTGTGGTTGGAAAAGAAAATTTCTCCTATGTAAGAGAGATGGCTGAACTTATGAAATCTCTAGGAGCTAATCATATAAAATTTGCCCCGTTGTTCAGCAATGAAACAGAAAAATATCATGAACCGTTCAAAGAACGCGTCATGGAAGATTTACGAAAAGCAAAGGCAGAGCTTGATGATGAACATTTTCGCATTGTTGATTTGTATACAAGCGACTTTCAGCGCGTAAAAAACGGAACCATGATTTTTGATCGTGCTTATACACAATGCTATATCAAGGAAATGGTATGTGTTATCGCTGCAAATGCAAAGGTTTACTATTGTCACGATAAAGCTTATCTTTCCAATGGTTGTATTGGTGACTTAGGAAAGCAGCGGTTCAAGGATTTGTGGTATTCAAGAGAAACAACACAAAAATTTAGGCAGTTTAATGCACATAATATTTGTCGGGAACATTGTGTCTATGATGATCGAAATATCCTGTTGAATCAGTTCTTTTCCATGGATAGAGCTCATGTAAATTTTTTGTAAGCAGAGAAGGGACAAAGCATGTATACAGAAAAGCAAGCTAAAGAAATGCGTAAAAAAGAGTTCCAAATAGCATATCATGCCGGCGGTGGACATTTGGGGGCAGCATTTTCTGTTACAGATATTCTAAGTGTCTTATATTTTGGCGATGTAATGAAATATGATGCACAGAGACCAGACTGGGCAGAGCGTGATCGTTTTATAATGAGTAAAGGGCATGCCTGCTATGCTTTATATGCAGCACTAGCTATGGCGGGCTATTTTCCGGAAGAAGAACTTTGGCATGTGGGGAAACCGGGGTCAAAATTTGGTGGACACCCGAAATTGTATGATATTCCAGGCGTGGAAGCATCCACTGGTGCTTTGGGACATGGTTTGTCCTTTGCGATAGGTATCGCTTATGCGAATAAAGTGGATGAAAAATCAGCTCATACTTATGTTGTTTTGGGAGATGGAGAATGTCAGGAAGGTTCTATTTGGGAGGGGGCGCTTTCAGCAACTACACTGGAATTGGATAACCTAACTGTGATTATTGACCACAACAAGTTGCAGGCAATGGATAAATTGGAGAATATTGTTCGTATGCAGCCATTAGGAGAAAAATGGAAAGCATTTGGTTGGAATGTGTTGGAAATCGATGGGCATAATCACAACGAGATAAGAAATGCACTATTGGCACGAAAAAAAGGAAAGCCTACTTTGGTGGTTGCACATACCATCAAAGGCAAGGGTGTATCTTTTATGGAAGGCATGCCACTTTGGCATTACCGCATGCCTAATGAACAGGAGCTGCCAATTCTTATGAAAGAACTGGGACTAGTTGATGATGATTTGCAACAAAGTGAGGCATAAGTATGAGGACAGCGTATCTGGATACATTATATGAACTAGCTAAAAAGGATAAGCGCGTATATGCATTGATTTCAGATAATGGTGCAATCGTATATGATAAATATCGTCAGGATTTTTCCCAGCAATATCTGAATATGGGAATTTCTGAAGCCAATATGCTGGGGATGGCAGCTGGCATGGCTTCCTGTGGAAAGATACCTTTTGCCTATACGATAGGAGCATTTTTAGCTTATCGAGCCTTCGAATTTATTCGTAATGATATTTGCCTGCAGAAACAAAATGTGAAAATTGTCGGCACTGGAGCAGGTGAGGTATACAGTGCATTAGGTCCAACACATCATGCAACAGAAGATATGGGCGGTCTGCGTGCAATGCCTAATCTCACCTTGGTATGTCCTGCAAGTCCAATGGAAGTAAAAAAAGCGACTTTAGCAGTTTATAAACATCAAGGTCCGGTATACTTGCGATTGGGAACAAATCGAGAACCGGAAATTTATAACAAAGACTACACGTTTACCATTGGGAAAGGTGTAGTCCTAAGAGAAGGAACAGATATAACACTGATCGGTACGGGCAGTATTTTGTATGATGTGCTGGAAGCAGCAGAAAAGCTTGCAACACAGGGAATTCAGGCAAGAGTTATTAATATCCATACTATCAAGCCAATTGACCAGGAAATCATAAAAAATGCAGTCGAAGAAACCGGTGCAATTTTGACAGTGGAAGACCATAGCATTATCGGTGGCTTAGGCAGTGCTGTAGCAGAAGTGATTGCCGAATACGGAAAGCCGGCTAAATTTCAAAGGTTGGGATTAAAAGGATTTTCAGAGGGGTATGGCAGCTATGGTGAAGTGAAGACGTTAAATGGGATTGGCATTGAGCAGATTGTTGCAGAAGTGAGCAAAGTTCTTTTTCAAAAAGGATGTTGATTTTATGGCATATATAGATTTTATATCGGATTTGCATAAAGCAACAAAACGAGATTATATCGGTCGAGTCAATAGTGCTGATAAGGCGGAATGTGCCATTGTTGCCAAACAATATGGCTATGACTATTGGGACGGAGATAGAAAATACGGCTACGGAGGCTATCGCTATGATGGTCGTTGGCGAAGTGTAGCCGAGAAAATGGTAAAACAATATAACCTGACAGCAGGTAGTTGTATTTTAGATGTGGGCTGTGGTATGGCGCATCTATTATATGAATTTACCCAGGTGGTACCAGGAATAAGCGTAAAGGGGATAGATATTTCTCATTATGCCTTGGAACATGCCAAAGAAGAAGTGCGTGACCAACTACAGTATGGTGAAGCACAAAATCTTCCATTTGAGGATAGTTCGTTTGATTTAGTAATATCACTGGCAACGCTGCATAACTTAAAAGTATATGATTTGAAAAAAGCAGTGCAGGAAATAGAGCGTGTTAGTAAAAAAGATAGCTACATTATGGTGGAGTCATACCGTAATGATAAGGAAGAAATGAATCTGCTTTATTGGCAACTGACTTGTGCCAGCTACTATGCTGTGGATGAATGGGAATGGCTGTATAAAGAGTGGGGATATACAGGGGATTATGGATTTATCTTTTTTGAGTGATTTATTTCCTAAAATCCCGAGATTTTTTAACCTACGGGATCCTCAAATCCTAAGGCCTTGAATATCTCATGTTGTTCCTTGCTAATTGGCTGAACGATACGCTTACCATTCAACCGGGCTACGCGGAGCTTGCGTACCTTCAAGAGCAGTTCATGCATGGTGTAGGTCTTGTAAAGACCGCCACGCAGCATCCGCTGGTGAAGCTCACTGATGAGCAGCAAGGCAATAAAGCTGATGAACAGCTTGTTTTCCATTCGCTCATCGTTATGGACACGCAGACGATTTAAATCTAGTGTGTTCTTCAGTCGGGAGAAGCTTTTCTCGACAACATCTTTTGCTCTGTAAATGGTCAAGGCTTCTTCTGCGTTGTCCACGCTGTCACTTAGTAAGACCATCCACCCGCAAGTCTGCATCTTCTTCGCAATTACATCTTTCCGGACATTGACAGTCAGCCCTTCGGATGATTTGGAAGAGTTCCGGATGATGAGATACTTCTTGAATTCAGCAGCATATTGCGGATTATCTGGATTTTTCAATGCTTCCCGCTTTAGCTCCGTTATATAGGTGTAGAGCTTGGTCCGCTCCGTAACCTGTCTTACGGAATTCAAGTAGATGTGCACATGTAGCTTGGCATTGCGCTTGTCTGTATGCCAGGTACGGACTTTGTGGATCCCTTGAATGCCGCCATCCGGCGTTGGAATTGTATAGTCTAAGTCATGAATATCTTTTTGTACACTCTCAACCTGCTTCTTGGCAAAGGCACAGGTAAATGGCACTGAAACCAGGAAATGAACAGGCCTGTCCGGATTCAACATCTCATCGATGTTCTTACGACTGTAAAATCCCTTATCCATGACAATGCGGATGGCACATCCAGGAACCAGGGAAGTGACTTCTTCCAGGGTAGTCCGAAGTGTTGTGACATCTTTCAGACTGCCACGATAGCTGGTCTGGTAGATTGGAAGCCGTGAGCCCTCACCAAACAACATGCACAAATTAATCTGCGGTAAGTCCTCATGGTCGCGGTTGTAACCCCACTCGCTGGATTCCAACAACTGCGAATACGACGATATGGAAGTGATATCCAATGCGATGTACTCATTTTCTTGAGCTTGCTCAATCCAGGAACTGTAGAACTCATCCCGCTGATTTTCAGTCATGGCGGTAAAGAGTTCGCTAATCCGTTGGGATGACAGTGTGGAATTCAGCAAAGGCATGGATTCCGTCTGCGACAGCCATTCCTCACAGTAAAGCAAAGGCTCCTGTGACTCAATCAGGAAGCAGGCCAGCGTGAAAATCTCACGAAACTGCACAGAGAAAGCATTCTGCAACAGCGGTAACAGGTTAATGCTGTTTGCCAGTTTCAAAAAAAGGCACATACTGCCGTAACGTTTATTGGAAGCCAGGATATTCCTTGCTATCTCTAAGGATTCTCGTGGAATGGAGGGTGCTTCTTGCTCAATTGGCGTTCCAGCAGCAGCCATACGCTCAAGGTATTCTTTCTTGAAGACAGGCATGCCTGTGACAGGATCTATCTTACCAATGGAAACCTTTTTGTTGCGTGGACGACCATTCTGGTCACGGAAAGACACGGATTCATATAGATAGGTGTACTTGCCGACGTTTTGACGTGAAATGCATGCCATGTTTGCGCTCCTCCTTTTTGTAGGTTAATTATATTTTAACCTACAAAAAGGAGGAGCGCAACGGGCACGAACCCTTATATTTCAAGAAAATTTAATGAATTATGCCCGTAGGTTAAATTTTCCGCGGGATTTTAGGTTATTTGTATGAAATTGCAAAGGTAATTTGGCTATGAAAGAGAAAGCATCAGAATTCTAGTGGATTTTTGTTATAATGTGCTCGAAGATGTATCTTATATCTTCAAGTGATGAGCATATCTCTCGCCCAAATAAAATTTCGTATTTGATGTAAGTTAGAGGTGAGTTTGGAATGAAATTTTTGTATTATGATTTAGGATACATTGGATCAAATAGGAAAGTGGAAGTAAATATAGATAAAACCGCTAATGTGATTTTGGTAGATGCGAATAATTTTAGTAAATATAAAAGAGGGCATTCATTTCAATATATAGGTGGAAATATGCAACCAGGTAGTTGTACGCTTGTTACGAATATGAGCGCTCATTGGTATGTGGTTGTTGATTTAGGTGGAAGAAGCGGAGAAGTCCATGCTAGTTGTCGGATATTGGATTAAAAAATACGATATTTCGATATCATATAGCAATCATGGATAGGAGGAGTGGATTAATGGATGAGGGTACAAAATTTTCAACTCAAGAAGGTTTTCAACAAAGTGCAAATGTCTTGTTCAATTTTATGAAAAAGATTGAGTATTTAATGGATTTGCTAAAAAAAAAATATATACCAGCTAGGTATTGCGAAGAAAATATCGAGTATTTAGATATTTCTGATGTGAAACAAATTACTCTTCCTATGAGATGTTTCTGTGATATTAAGTTAGGAAATATATCAACGCATAAAGAAATATATGGAAATTATGCGATTGGATTAACAAAACCATGGGGAGAAGAAAATGGCATACAACCAATTATATATGTGAACGATAAATCTGAATTGTATTCATATATTCATAAGGTAGAACAACAAAAATTATTAAGTTGCATTAGGCAGAAAGAATTTGAAGATTCCTCATTGAATATTGTAAGGTATATAAAGCCGATTCGCGGACCAATGAAGCGGAAGGATAATGATGGAGAAGATGTTTTAATTAATTGTGTTTTTCATGATGAAAAAGAGTGGAGATTTATTCCAAGAATTGAACCTACAGATTATCACAAATTTCCTCCAATTATGGAAGATGGAAAAATAATAAATGAACTTTCTAATGCATTGGCTGGATATGAAAATTATGCTTTGCCTTTTGAGTATACAGATATACGATATTTTTTGTTGAATGATCATAAGGATCGGGAACAATTTATAGATTTTGTAATGAATTTACCTGCAGTATCGGAACAAGAAAAATATTTGATGATTTCCAAGATAGTAGTTTTTGAGGAAGAACGCGAGGATTGGTGATTATGAAGGAAAATCTAGTAGTCGAATATTATGAAAAATATCATATGTCTCCAGTTAGTAAAGATTTGTCCGATTTTGAATTCCATTGCAGGAAGCGGGCAAAGCTATATCGTCAATGTGGTGTCAATGTGGTATACCCAGCCTGGCTTTTCATGAGGCAGAGGTTTGTGAAATAGGGCCTGGTGGAGGTTGGAATGCATTAGCGCTATTTATGATTGGCAGGGGGGGGATAAAGCACATTGATTTTATCGAACCGACAACAAAAGGACAACAAGATTTAAAATGGCTATATCAGTCGAGAAAAATTCCATCGGATAAATACAATATTTATCCTTGTGTCGTGGAAGATTTTGCGGAAAATAAACAATATGATATCGTGATTGCAGAAGGGTTTCTTGATGATATGAATAATCAGGAAGAGATCATAAGGAAACTATCTTCCATGTGTAGGCCGGGAGGGATAATAGTGGTTACTTGTGCTGATTCTGTGGGGTATTTTGTAGAAATTATGAAACGCCTGATGGCACAGGTTCTAGCAAAAGATATTGAAGATTTTGAAGAAAAGGTAGAATTTCTTACAAAGTTTTTTGAACCGCAGCTAAAAACATTGAAAGGTTGTTCTCGGCCGGCAAGAGATTGGGTTCTTGATTGTATAATGTGGTCATCGATAAATAACAAATACAGTTTTGATTTGAATAAGGCTTTGGATTTACTAAAAAAAGAATTTTACGTCTTGGGTTCTTCACCCAATCTATTTACGGATTATTCTTGGTATCAAGATGTTTGGCATGATACTGTGCTGGAATACAAAAAGCAATTTTCAGTAAAAAGGATGTCACTTCTTATGGCCGGCATGCGAGAAACGGAGAGCCAGGAAGAAACGGTCAACAAGCTTGTTTGTTTTTTTGACGATATAAGAGATGTAGAGTTTAAATACGAGGAAACAAGAGATGAAAAATATATCGTGGCTATTGAAGATATGTTATGTAAAATTTCACCGATGATCAAGAAAGCTGATAACCATTTTTTTACAGTGTTTCAGCAGATACAATTATCATTGAGAGATATTTCTTTGAATCAGTTTGATATATCGAAGTATCCTCAATTTTTCCAAGCGTTCGGAAGGTCACAACAGTATATAGCTTTTGAAAAGAAAAATCTGAATGAGTAAGAAGGGAAAACAATGGATCACTTAGTCGATTTTTCACAGGGCGATGTGATTAAGGTACATTGCTCGCAAATAGAAGACTTTAAAAGAATTGCTCAAAAGAATAATAATAAAAAAAGATACAGACTATGTTTACAGGATAACAGTAAGAATTTGTTACAGGATATGATGATTTGTAGGACTAGGGGAGATTATATACGTCCTGATAAGCATGTTGGAATACCAGAGTCACATACAATAATTGATGGAGAAGAAAGAATTATTTTATTTTCAAACGATGGGGAAATATTAGATACGTTCATTTTGAGCCGGAATGGTGAGTATTTGTCATATAGAATAAATAGTGATATTTATCATATGACAATTCCACTCACGGATACAGCTATAGATTATGAAGTTAAATTAGGGCCTTTTTTGCCAACATCCAATATATACCCTGAATGGGCACCTAGTGGAGCAAATCGTGATGATGTGAAAAGTTTCATGCGTATATTAGAAAATAAGATCAATGATTTTGTGAAGAAAATTTAATTTAATTTAAAGATTGGGGATGTATTAGAGTGATACCTTATAGTACGCAATGTATAGAACAAGATGATATTGATGCGGTTGTATCGGCTATGAAGAATGAATTTTTAACCGGAGGACCATTGGCAGATGAGTTTGCCAATAAGTTTGCTGAACATGTTGGTGCAAAGTATGCTGTGGCTGTTTCCAGCGGTACAGCTGCACTTCATGCAGCTTGTGCGGCATTGGATCTACAACCTGGGGATGAGATTATAACTACAGCTAATACATGGGTATCATCTGCAAATGCAGTTTTTTATGCAGGCGGTAGGCCGGTATTTGCGGATATTGACCCTGTAACTTATAATATAGATCCAAAAGAAATAGAAAAGCATATAAATAAAAAAACACGAGCTATAATACCAGTGCATTATGCTGGACAGCCGTGTGCTATGGATGAAATTCAGGAAATAGCCGATCAATATAATCTGAAAGTGATAGAAGACGCAGCCCATGGGATAGAGGCATTATATAAAGGGGAAAAAATAGGGAGCTTGTCTGATATTACAACATTCAGTTTCCATCCGATTAAACAGATGACAACATGTGAAGGAGGTATGGTGACCACAAATGATCCAGAAATATATAGAAAAGTTAAGCTATTTAAGGGTTATGGGATAGTCAAAGATGAAGAAATCATGCAACGAGAGGGACGATGGGCGTTTGACCAAGCATCACTTGGATATAATTATCGCTTGTCTGATGTTCAGTGTGCTTTGGGGATAAGCCAATTGAACAAGGTGCGTAGATTTGTTGCTAGGCGGAGGGAGATAGCGAAAATATACGATTGTGAATTGGCAGGCTTAAATAATATTGTTTTGCCCAAGCAGCTTGATTGTGTAAAAAGCAGCTATTTTCTTTATCCAATTTTGGTAGAAAAAGACAAACATCGTCAGATTTATGAGAAGTTCAGAGAATGTGGCATAGGTGTTGGTGTTTCTTATCCTCCTGTCTATAAAAATAGTTACTATCAAAAGAATGGGTATCGTGATGTATGCTGTCCAAATAGTGAGGATTTTTATGCACGGGAAATATCACTTCCGATACATAGTAAGTTGACCGATGATGAGCTGATATATGTAATAGATATAGCTAAGAAGATTTTAGACTAGGGCTTGTTTCAGATGTGCGAAGTTTGAGATATATATCCAAAAGAATTTATGCTTACTAATGAAAAAATATAAATTTAGATTTCTACACAAAGTATCCTAAAGATTGGATTGTTGTTTGTGATAATATGAGGATAGCTCAAGAGGTAAAAAATATTTTCTAAATGTATAATTAATCCAGGATGTTTGTACTTTTATCATTCCGCTATTGTATTTAATGTGAATGCAAGTTCTTTATGTGAATTGAAAGAAATGAAAGAAAAAATAGATATGCGAATAGTAGATAAATATCCTATTGATAAAAGAATTTATGTTACAGTTAGAGAATAAATTTGGAGATTGAATCATATAGACTACTGGTTGAACTAAGGCGGTGGTTGTAATGTATAACGCTATCGATGAATTCTTTAGAACAGATAATATTTGCATAGATGGATTTACAGGTTATTTTATTTCATATGATTTTGGCGAAGGAGAACATCTTTTTTCTGTAAATTATAAAACGAGAGAATTGAAATATTTAAGTAAGATACCTCAGATTGAAAAGCTGTTTCGCGCACATCCATATTGTATAAAGAATAATAATATCATTTATTGTTTGCCAGCTAATGGAAAAGACATATTATGCTATGATTTTGATTCTGATAAATGGAATATAATTGTTACAGATGATAAAATGATGGATTGCCCTGAAATAATATTTGCATGGGTTGATAAAGGTATATTATATGCATTTATATCGAAATATGGAATTATGTCAAGAATAAGCTTAGAAGATGGCAAACAATCTTTTTTGTATCCTCCACAGAAATCCATTCCTTGTGGATATGACGTGGCGGTTAATTCCCAAAAAACTCATATATGTTATACCGCAAAAATTAATGAAAATAAAATTTTTAGGTGGAACATGGATTTGATGAAATGTGATGTGTATATGGTCCCACATATGAATGAGGGGATAGGTACTATTGCACTTATAGATAATACATTATATATGACAGGGTATACATCAGGGGATATATATATATGGGAAATAGGTGAAACTAATACTTTACATATAGAAAATAAAGTGGAAATAATATCAGGAAAAGAAGGTTCGGTTTTTATCCAAAGCAGAGTTATAAACAGAATATTGCTCTTTTTTTCCTCGCATGATAATTATGTATATTACTTTGATACGGACAATTTACTTATTGAACGTTTTCCTATTCCAATAGAGTCAAATCGTAGATGGTTTGATTTCATAAACCATTCTATATACAAATCACAATATGAATTGCAATATACAAAAGGACAGTGTGTCGGAATTTATTCCTATCACAATCATTCGGTGTATGAATTCGATTCATTAGAAAAGAAATTTAAAAAAATGGAATTTATAATCGATGATTATAATTGGAAATGTGCAATAAAATCAATTGGATGTCAAAAAATGAAAGAACAATATGATTTATCTACACAGGTTTACTGGTATTTACTTCATCACAAACCAAATGAGTCATTATCTGAATGTAAAAAAAACGTGGGTGAATCTATTTGGTCAGTTATTAGCCAATAAGGGATGACAATTACATGGAAATTAAAGAATTACTTGCCATTTGTAAACAGGCAAAAAATGTTGTTTGTTATGGAGCTGGAGTAAGAGCAAAAGACCTAACGGTTTTTTTGAAATGGAATAAGATAGAAATAGCTGCTTACTGTGTATCTAGTCCCAAAAGTGATATTGAAACAATTGATAATAGACCGTTAATTGCTGTAAAAGATATAAAAAAATATTCTAAAACTTTAATCGTGGTTAGTGTAAGTCCAAATTATCATAATGAAATAAGAGAATTACTAACTAATGAAAATGTAAAAAATGTGGTTTTTATCGATGATTATACGAATAAATTGATTTATAGAGAAAATGTCAAAAGCGGTTGGAGAGCACGTGGATGGATTTTATATAATGGTTCACTAAAAAATAAATTATCAGATCAAGTGCGCAGAAGATATGATAGGAAAATAAAAAAAATCAGAAAAACCTTTTCGATTATCGAGATAAGATTTGTGGAAGCATACAACATTGCTGGCCTTGCAGAAGCTTTTTGTAAATACAGTGATATGTGTAAAGACGATGATGTTTATATTCTTTTGTTTCCACAATGTTCATTGTTAGATGGACGGATGTATGAAAGAAAATTCATTCATCCCAATCAATTTATAATTGAATCATTTAAGGGGACATGGTATGAAACTTTAAATAACAATAATATTGATTTTTGGAAATATTTTTTAAGTAAATATCCATCTATGTTTATAGATAAACTTGATTATAATTTTCGGCGTGATTTTAAAGAGAAACAATTAATTAAAATAAAGAATGGTGATATTGGCATATATGGAAAATGTTATATAAACTTTTCAGATAAAGAAAAGGCGGCGGGGAAAAACATATTGAATAGGTGGCATGTATCCTCACCGTATATATGCATAAATTCACGAGATGCGGCATATTCACGCGATGTAATGAATAAAAAGGACTTATGGATAGAATGGATGAATGAATTCCGTAATTCGAATATTTCGGATTTTGAATTATTGTGCAATGAATTTCAAGATTTGGGTATTAAAAGCGTACGTATAGGTTATGATGTAGACAGCTATGCAGATTATAGCGGATGTATTGATTATGCAAATAAATTTCGTTCACCATTTATGGATGCATATATTAATGATAATTGTGAATTTGAAATAGGAGATGCATCGGGGGTGCAATCTTTTCCAGCGCTATTCAATAAACCGATTGTAATGTTAAATTGCCCTCAAGTGGGGATGCATTTTCTGGATCCTAATCCGCCTTTGTTTTTTGAACGTGATTTGCTTATTATGAAAAAATTATGGGATCAAAAGCGTAATAAGTATCTTAGTTTAAAGGAAATAATGAAATTTGAAAGATTGAGTACACAAGAAGATAAGTATGATATGAGTATTCTTTGGAAATTATATCATGAGTATGGTATTGTTCCTGTAAAAAATACTCCTGAGGAAATTCTTGATGTTGCTTTGGAAATGTATGGAAGAATTAAAGGAACTTACAAATACGATTCTTTAGACGAAGAATTACAGAGACGATATGTTGAGATTGCCAAAAAAGCTAATGATGATGATAATTGGTTTTGGTTGCCTATACGTATGGGGGCGAAATTTTTGCGGCAAAATCAATGGCTTTTAGAATGACTGGGGGTGAATTGAAATGGCTGAATATATACCATTGCTTTCAATTGTTATACCGATTTATAATAGTGAAAAATATTTAAATGAATGCTTAGATAGTGTAATTAGTCAAGATTTTACCAATTATGAGCTCCTTTGTATTGATGATGGCTCAATGGATCAGTCATGGTCAATTCTGCAAAAATATGAAAAAAAGTATTCGCAGATAAGAATTTTTCATAAGGAAAATGGTGGCGGTGGAGCTGGATCTGCAAGAAATTATGGAGTAAATAAAGCTAGAGGTAAATATATTTTCTTTATGGATAGTGATGATTATTTGTTAAAAAATAATGCATTATCCATTATGATAGATCATATGGAGAAAAAAGACCTAGATTTATTTTTATTTGATGGAACAAGTAAAATTGAAAAGTCAAAAAATGAGATGAAACACTTAGATTATTATAAAAGTGCATATAGACGGAAAAAAGCATATGGCTTATATGAAAAAGGATATCAAATGTTTTCGCAAATGGTAAAAAATAGAGATTACTTTAGCGTTGTATACTTGCAATGTATTAGGAGTGAGTTAATACATAAAAATAATATGATTTTTAATGTACGTACTGTAAATGAAGATACAAGCTATACATTTGAAACATTTTTGCTCGCAAATCGAATAGAACATGTTGCAGAACCTTTACTCGTTAGACGAATTCATCCGGATTCATTGATGCAGCAGGAACATAAGTTCTACTTACATATATATAAATTGTTTCTAGAGTGGAGGAGAATGATAGATTTTTGGAAATGTCATGATTTTCCAGACGAAATTCAAGAAGATATTTTGAAAATAGTTTCGCAGCTAGAAAAACGTATAAAAAAAATGTATCAAAACTTATCTTCGGATGAGGAACAACGAAAAATAAAAGAGATTCCAGTATCGGACAGATATGTATTAGAAAAACTATTATTCAATGGCGGCGCACAAAAAACGACATCATTCGTAGTACCTTATCATTTATTACCATGTGGAACGAAAATAGTAATTTATGGAGCAGGTAAGGTCGGACAGGAATTTTATAGGAAGATAGCTATTGATGGATATTGGTCATTAGTGGGTATGGTCGATAGACAGTTAGAAGGGGGGGGCGTGGAACCTGTTTCGAAATTAAAGGAATGGAAGTATGATAGAGTCATCATAGCTATAAAAGATAGTAGTATTGCACAGGTGGCAAAAAAACAAATTCTTAATATGGGGATTTCGCAAGATAAGGTTTTATGGTGCGGGGATATCTACGATAGAGATGATTTTTATAAAAAATATTATTTAAATAAGCTTTGTGATGGATTTTATCAAAGATGATAAATGAAATTATGGATAGGGAGGGATAATAATGTCTGATAAGATATTTAGACAGGGGGCTTTTGAAACATTTTATGATATGCCAATAAGGGTGAATTGGAGCTTATCAGAAATGTGTAATTATCGTTGCTCATATTGTTTTGGTAAAAAAAAGAAAATCGATAAAAATAAATTTTCAACATTAGAAGAAATTAAACAAGCAATAAAATATATTTCAGATTTAAATCGTCCTTCATATGATCTAACATTAGCTGGTGGTGAACCTACTATTCATCCCCATTTTTTTGATATTTTACAACTTTCAAATGAAATGTTAAAAGAAAGGCTGAATAAAATACTTATTATTACTAATGGCTCAAATAATAATGATTTATATGATAAGCTTGCATCGATATCATCTTATGTAAACATAAAAGCACAGGTCTCACTTCATTTGGAATATGTAAATATGGATCATATTATTGAACTAGTTAAATTATTATCGAATAAAATATCGCTACATTTTGCTCTGATGTACCATCCGGAAAAACAAGAGAGTGTTGAAGATTGCTTTAGAATTATGTTGGATTTACGCAAAAAATATTCGTTTTCTATGAGTGTTGTAATGCTAAGACCTACTGATAAATGTGAAAGAGAAAAATTTCCATATGATACAAGATATTTAGAGAAACAATTTTTATGGTGCAAAAAAGCGAATGAAGAGTTTTATTTGTTGACAAAATCTGTATCAACTATATCACATAAAGATCCTTACAAATATAATATTTTTTATGATGTAGAAAAAGAAGATGAAAGAGAAATCGTGAATTGGGATGAAAAATTAAAGAATAATTTTAAGGAAATGTTTTGTTTATCAGGTTCACACTTACTTAGAATCGACCCCGATGGAAATGTAAAAGGTATGGTTTGTTGGGCTGATAAGTCAAAATACAATATTTTTCGAGAGAATCCATATTTACATGGAGATTTTATACATGTAGTTAAATGTCCAGCTATTTCATGTGGTTGTTCATCTAATATATACATACCTAAATTTATCAATAGAGATGAGGCAGAAGCTTTTGCTGCTATTTGTAGAGAAAAACAAAAGCGACTTCTTCAATAAAAATCATATATAGCTGTATATAATTTTCAAGTGTCGTTTAAGGAAGGTCTTATGTATCAAAAAACATATCATCCTCAAATATCTGTAATACTGCCAGTATATAATGTGAAACCATATTTAAGCGATTGTATATTGAGTATACAGAATCAAACATTAACAGATATAGAGATTGTTTGTATAGATGATAACTCAAACGATGGTTCTATAGAGATATTAAAAGAATTAGCTAAAGACGATAATAGAATGGTTTTAGTTCAAAATACTAAAAATATGGGGGCTGCATATTGTCGCAACTTAGGCATAAAAATGTCTAAAGGAGAATACCTTGCTATTTTGGATTCAGATGATTATTTTGCGGAAGATATGTTGGAAACTGCGTATTCTATTGGAAAGAAAACAGATGCCGATTTAATTTATTGGGAATATGTATCTACAGATGTAAAAACAGGCAGCTTTGCACATGTTAGAAGAAAATTAGCGCCTTTTAATAGAGTTATGTCGGATGTATTTAAGGCAAGAGACATTGCAGATTATGTGTTTTCCCTTTTAAAGGAAGCCCCTTGGACAAAACTATATAAGAGAGAATTCGTGTTAAATGCAAATATTTGCTTCCAAAATCTTGCAAATTCAAATGATGTCTTTTTTGGTCGCATGATACCTCTTTTAGCAGACAAAATAATTTTTTTGGACAATTATTTTGTGTATCATCGGATTAATAGAGTGGGTCAAATATCGGATAATCGTGGTAATAAGCCTTTATGTGCATACCAAGCTATGTATGCTTTATTTGAAGAAATGCACAAAAGAGGATTATATAGTACATATAAAAATGCTTTTCGTTCCTCGTTTTTAGGGACTGTAGTGCATGCGTTATCTGCATCAGGATGTAATAGTGAAACGAGAAATGAATTTTCTCAGTTTCTAAATGAAGAAGGTTGGAAAAAATGTGATATGTATGATTTACAAAAGGAGGACTTTCTTTCTCCAATTGAATACTTTAAGTGGAAACCTTTAGCTGTAGATAATAATTGGAGTGACATGTTTGGTCCTGATATTGATATTATGTTTGATGAACAGTTGTTTTTGCATCTCACTGAACTAAACTATCAAGTTTGTTTATGGGGGTATGGAAAAAGAGGAAGAAAATTTGTAGATGCAGCAATTCAGTATGGCTTTAAACTTAATGGGATTATAGATAATGATGATAAATTGGATGGTTGTTGTGTGAACAATGTTGATATTCATAAATTATGTAACCAAAAAAACGATTTTGATGCTGTAATTTTGACTAATAGTACTTTTTATACAGATGTTAGGGAAGAATTGAATCGTTATGGATATATTAGTAAAAAGATAATTGATATTGAATGTTTTATAAAGTTTGGACTAACAATTCAAGAATGTGTCGTTTAATGTTAATTAGATGAGGTTAGTCAAAATGAACAGAAATCCCAGTATAAGTATAGTTATTCCGGTTTATAATACTGCGCCGTATCTTCGGCAATGTCTAGATAGTATCTTGAAACAAAGTTATCAAAACTTTGAGGTGATTTGTATTGATGATGGTTCTAACGATGAATCATGGAATATCTTACAAGAATATAATGCTGAATATCCAATGATTCATTGTAAAAAAAATAAAGAAAATAAAGGCGCTGGATATTGTAGGAATTTAGGAATAAAAGAAGCAAAAGGCGAATATTTAATTTTTTTAGATTCTGATGATTTTTTTTATCCTGAAATGCTAAAAAAAGGCTTGGAATCAATTCGAAAAAATGATGCTGATTTAGTCTGTTGGGATGCCTTTGAGTATGATAGTAATACAAATCAACTATGTTATATTAGTAGAACATCAAATTACTTTAGAAATAAAATAGATACCCCTTTTTCTCCGTGTGAATTTTCGAAGTATATATTCGACATATTACCAGTAGCTCCGTGGCGTAGAATGTATAAACGTGAAATGATTAAAAAAAATAGAATTTTGTATCAAAATATACAAAACTCAAATGATGTTTATTTTGGTCATATAAGCGTATTGTTAGCTAAAAGAATAGTATATTTAAACGAAAAATTGGTTATAAGGCGTATAAATAGAGCTGGACAAATTTCTCAGAGTCGTGGGAAAAATCCTTATTGCACTTATCAAGCTTTGTTGGCGATTTATAAAAGATTAATTCAAGATAATATGTTTGCAATGTATCGGGAATCGTTTTATCATATATCTTTGTGCTCGTTGCTTTACAGTATGTATGCGACTGGGAGTGATGAATATAGTAGAAAAAGTTTCAAAAGTTTCATGCTAAATGATGGTTGGGAGAATATCGGCATGAATAATTTGAGCAGGAAAGATTTTTTGTCTGATTTTGATTTTATGAAATGGGAAAGTTTGATTCGAAAAAATGATTGGGATTTGGCATTGTCACTTGATATTGAAACAATGGATTTAAAAAAAATTATAACAGAAACAAAAAAAGTAGGTAAAAAGTTTTGCTTATGGGGATTCGGGAAAAGAGGAAAGAAGTTTTTTGATAGTGCTAAATTATATGAGTTGAATATTGTTTGTATCGTAGATGGAAATTCTGATTTAAACGGTAGAAAAGTAGGTGGATTAACTATTCAGCCTATAGAGGATCAACAAGTCACTTTTGATACTATAATACTAACAAATTATTATTTTTATGATGCTGTGAAAGAGGCTTTGAAAGCAAATAAGATTGATGGTGTAAGCATTGTTGATATTGATACAGCTATACAATACCATATACCGATTGAGAATTGTGTTTATTAGATGAAACGAAGGTGTCTAGAATGGCTATAAAATACGAAGATAGAAATATATTCTTATTTGGTATGGGGATTAATTTTTTTCCTTATGTAGATCGTTTGGATAGATGTGTATCAATAATTGGATTTGTTGATAATAATCCTGATCGCTGGGGGAAATGTCCATTAGGTGATAATAGAACGGTTATTAGTCCAAAAGAATTAGTAAATTATCATAATCCTTTAGTAGTGATTGTCTCTGTTTCAGAAAAAGCTGTTATTGAAATAATAAATCAATGTAAGAGCATAGGCGTTGAGTATTGTCTCGTAAAAGATATTCTCTGTGAATGCTTTACTGATAAATATTCTTATGATGTTCAATGGCCAGAGAGAATTCAAAAAGAAAAAATTCATCGCTTTATTGATTTGCAATTACGAGATACAACTACATGTAATTTTCATTGTGAATATTGTTATGTTTGGCGTCGTGATGGTTATCAAGAAGGGCGAAAGACATCTGATTTTTCGCCGATTCAAATAAGGCATGCTTTATCTTTATCGCGTTGTGGTGGCGCTTGTTTTGTTAACATATGCGCCAGTGGTGAAACATTGCTTTCTAGAGATATTACACAATTAGTTTCTGAACTATTGGCAGAAGGTCATTATGTATCGTTAGTAACGAACGGAACTACAACCAGGAAGATAAAAGAAATATTGTCTTTGGATAAGAAATACCTTGAAAGAATGTTTTTTAAGTTATCATATCATTACTTTGAATTGCAAAAAAGACATCTTGAGGATGTCTTTTGGCGTAATGTAAAATTGATAGCAGAATCCCCCTGTTCTTATACAATAGAAATTACTCCTAATGATCGTTTAATACCATATATTCCTAAAATTAAAAATATATTTCAGGATAAAGCAAATGGCGCCATGCCTCATATTTCTTTTGCAAGAGATTCCACGAGAGATGATTTTGATCTTTTATCAGACTTGACAATAGATGACTATGAAGCAATTTGGGGGCAGTTTGATTCAATGATGTTTTCATTGAAAAAAAAGCTATATAATCAACGTATATCATATTTTTGTTACGCCGGTGACTGGACATTTAATATTAGTTTGCAAAGTGGTAATCTACAGACTTGTTATAGACAAAAAAAGCTATATCCCTTCTTATCATGCAAGGGGAGCCCTATACCAGTGGCGCCGGTAGGGGATAAGTGTGCGATGAGGTATTGTTTTAATGGGCATGCTTTTATAGCCTGGGGAGCAATACCTGAGTTAAAATGCAATTCCTATTTGGATATGAGAGATCGAGTAGATAACGAAGGGAAACATTGGATTAAGCCGTTATATGCTAGAGCAATGAAACAAAAATTATATAATAATAATTTCATATATCATAATGTATGGCCGGATTATGAGAAATTGTTTGCACAAAATCGCAAAGCAGCATTCATATTGTTTAATAGCCCTGATTACTCTAATTTAGGCGACCATGCAATAGCCGTGGGGGAACGTATTTTTTTTCATAAATATTTTCCTGATGTTGAATTCATTCAAATTTCCTGTGAGGAATATATACTTGATAATTTAAAAATAAAAAATGTTATACAACAAGATGATATTTTGTTGATTAGCGGTGGGGGATATTTAGGGACATTATGGCCTAGATTTGATGATATTGTACGTCATATAATTTCAACATATCCCCACAATACGATGTTTATTTTACCACAAACGCTTTTTTATGAGAATAACTCTTTTGGTAAACAGGAAATGGTTCAAGAGTCAAGGTGTTTTTTATCGCACAAGAATCTGCATTTAGCATTTCGAGAAAAAATATCTTATGAGTTAGCAAAAGATTTATTTTCTTTGAATAACAAAATTTCATTGGTGCCTGATATGGCTTTGAATATAAGATTTAATAAATCAAAGGATAGGAGAGGTGCATTACTCTGTTTTAGAAAAGATAAAGAGGCTGTAAATGAATATCAATGTGAATCAGAAATTATCTCAGTGCTGCAAGACTTAAAGTTATCTTGGAAACAAATTGATACTGTAGTAAAATGCAATGTGAATATGGTTGAACGTAATGCGCAAGTAGAAAAGATATTGGATGAGTTTTCAGGTGCTGAAATTGTCTTTACCGACCGATTACATGGAATGATTTTTTCTGCTATTACAGGAACTCCTTGTTTAGCTTTTGATAATATATCTAAAAAAATTACTGGTTCGTATATATGGTTAAAGGAATTTAATAATATTAGAGTGTATGATGATAAAATCGATATAAAAGATGTAATTAGTGAGCTGCGTTCCTTGAATGATGCAAAAAATAGCTGGGAGGATATAGATAAGCACTTTTATGAATATGCTGATTTTATAAAAAATGAAATTGGTGATGTTTTATGATAAATGTATTATTACTAGGTGATTCAATTAGACAAAATTATGATGATTATGTTCGACAGAAACTCAAGGGGAGAGCAATGGTTTTTTTCCCAAATGATAACTGTAGATTCACACAGTTTACCTTAAGGTATTTACATGATTGGTATAGAGTTGTATTGGATGGAGCTATTCCGGATGTTGTTCATTTTAACAATGGACTATGGGATGTTCTGAGGCTATCTAATGAAAGTAATACTTTTAATGATTTGGATACATATTTGAATTTATTGTCACGAATTGTAGAACGAGTATGGTTTTTATCTCCAAATACTGAAATTATTTTTGCAACAACTACGCCAGTAAAAGAGCCGGGATTTACGCCGGGGATGGATTTTGGGTGTAGGTGTAATTCTGATATAGAATATTTTAATCAAGCGGCAGTTAAAATGTTTTTTGAAAAAAAATATCGGAATGATAAACAAGTACTCATTAATGATTTGTATCAAGTAGCGCTATCCTTACCTGAATCAGCGCATTCGGATGATGTACATTATGATACTGAGATAGGGACGGTTGCTTTGGGGGATGCTGTAGTAAGAGCTATATATCCGTTTGTGAAATGAGGAAAAATCATGATTGATGTAAGTGTTATTATTCCAGTATATAATGCAGAAAAAACAATAAAAAGATGTTTGGATAGTGTGATAGCGCAAAAAAGATGCTCTTGGCAAATAATTTGTATAGATGATGCATCGAATGATAATTCTAGAGAAATTATTTGCCAATATATTTCTACAGATAAACGTATTAAATTGATATCTAATCCAGTAAATATTGGTGCTGCTTTAAGTAGAAATATCGGTTTAGATAATGCTATAGGTAAATATATTATGAATTTAGATGCAGATGATTTCCTTTCTCCAAATTCATTGGAAGGACTCTTGAATTATGTATTATCTAATGAAGTAGATATGTGCTTTTATAAAGCTAATTATATATTTATGGATGATAAGGCAAATAAAAATATTCCACGAGGAATTATGGCTGAATATAATCATGTATATCAAGGAAGAGAATTGTTTGATATATTTTTGACAAATAGTGAATTTTTTTATTATTGCTGGTCGGTAATTTATAAAAGATCATACTTAAAAGAAAGAAATCTATATTATAAAAAAATAGTAATTGGCGAAGGCGGAGATTTTATTATTCGAGCATTGTATTATGCTAATCAAGCAACTGTATATTCTCAGTGTGTATATAATTATTGTGTTCATGAAAATTCTGTGACCAATAGCAGCACATATAAGATTGATTTATTAATCGGACGAGTAGTGCAATATGCATCTATGCTAAAGCTTATGATGATAGATTATTCCGTAATGGCAGAAAAATTCTTAGTAATTCAAAAAAAAATGGTGGCTGGCAGCGTATATGAATTGAGTTGTAAGGATATACCAAGTGTTAGGAGACAGTTTACAAGTGATTTCGAAAGAGCTATATTTGACACATTTACTGCATATAAAAAATCATTTGATTTAATTTTCGATAAAGAAGATATAAAAAAAATAAAATCTTTTCCGTATATATATATATATGGAATAGGGTACGCAGCAACAGAATGTTTATGTAGGCTTTCAGATATGGGGATAAATATTAATGGTTTTGTAATTTCACGGGAATCTAAGCGTACATTGTACGGACATAAAGTTTTATCCATAGATGAGGTGCCAACGGAGGCAAATAAATCGCTGTTTGTAATCTGTGCTAACTCGAAGTATAGTCAAGAAATTATAAAGACTTTGCATTTACATCGTTTCTTTTATTACATTGATTTAAACATCACATTTTGATGGAGTGATGAAATATGTTATTAAGTGTTCTAGTTCCAGTTTATAATGTAGAGAAATTTTTAAAACGTTGTATATACTCGCTGATTGAAATGCCTGTTATTGATTATGAGGTTATTTTGGTTGATGATGGCTCCACAGATTCATCTGGTGATATTTGTGATAGTTTGGAACAGCAATATAGTTGGATTAGAGTGATTCATCAAAGGCATAGAGGGTTAGTTGCAGCCAGAGATGCTGCTTTAGCTGTGGCTGGTGGAAAATATATAACATTTGTGGACAGTGATGACTGGGTAGACAGAGAATTATTGCCGAGTTTAGTACTAGATTTGGAAAAATATGATGATGTAGATATTGCTGTAGGATGCGTAGTGAGAAATGTAGACGAAAAAGTAAGTAGACCATATTTGTCTAGATTATCTGAAAAAATGAGCGTAGAGCAAGCTATGATAGCAATGGTTAATAAAGAAGGGATGCATTGGTATCTTTGGGGGAAAGTATACAGACGTCATCTCTTTAAAAATCAAAATATGGATATAGCAGTAACTGTTTTTGAAGACCTTGATCGAATATGGAATGTATTAAAACATACAAGGAATATTTATTTTGATAATAAATATTCCTATCATTATTTTGTAAATGCGAATGGAATGACGGAGAAACGATGTGATTTAAATTTATCATCATGGAGGGTGTTTGAGCGTATTATATTAGATTCGCCTATGATAAATATCAAGCAAAAAATGATAAATTTTTATTTTCAAATTTTTTTGCGACATATATTAGAAATGTACTTTGCTGATTGTGTGATATTTCAGGAACAAATAAAAAAATATATCGCTGAACTGAAAAACACATTAACTGAATGTAACGGTATGCAAAATATAATGCCTAAGGAGATTTATATGGCGGTGACGAATGATTATAATACGTGTGTTTCTTTTTTGGATAACACGTTTTATGAAATAAAAAAACAATTGAATGATATATCTGGAAGTACATGTGATATATATGTTTACGGAACGGGAATAGTTGCACAATACATTTCTTTTATTATGAAGGATATAGGGATTGTTCCTCGGGCTTTTGTTGTAAGTGACAATCAAATAAAATATCCGAAATTTGAAGGACGACCAGTTATCTACTTATCTAATGTAAAAAAATATTCGGATGCCATATTTGTATTGGCTCTTTCAGGAAAAAGTCAAACTGTTGTTTTTGAAATGTTGAAAAAGAAAACTTTAGCGAAAATAGTCACATTAAATTTCCCACCGATAGTTTTTTAGTTTTGTTTTTAGATTGTTGCTGCTATATTGGGAGAACGTATGTTTATAAAAGATGAGATTTTGATATTCGGACAACAGGACTATGCTATGCGGATTAAAGCGTATATAGAGTGTATAAAACCTGATGTCAAGATGAGGATATTTTCTTTTCCCTTAGAAAATGATCAAGCTGAATATAATAATATAAATTTTAATATTTTTGATTCTAGATTGCATGAGCTTGATAAAAATATTAAGGTCATTATTGCTTTTTCTGAAAAGTACAATGATAAAGCAAGGTGTTATTTGCTTGATAGTGGATTTAGAAATATAGAACTGTATAATGCAGAGATGGATAACGAAATGAAATATGCTTTTTTTTCGCGATATTATAAAGGCAGAGAAGAAAAATTTATACATATTAATGATATTCCTTTGCAGAAAACAGTAAAGATATATATGGCGAAAAGCATATTTGATAAACCAATTAAAACGCGCAATTATGATATCGAATCATCTTACATCGTACCGATTCAAGTAGGTGCAGCTTTAACGAATGAGCGTATAGCAGATGTTCTAGATTCAACAGGGGATAATATTTCTATACGAAATCCACACTATTGTGAGATGACGGCTTTTTATTGGATGTGGAAGAATGCAGATGCTGATTATTTGGGTTTATGCCACTATCGCAGGCATTGGGTCGATTTAGATAAAATAGTGTCTTTGCTACAGACTGGAAATATAGATGCTATTTTGCCTTTACCAACATTGTGTGAGCATTCTGTATATCAAGATTATTTATTGAAACATATCCCTACCGTTTGGAAACCAATGATGGATGTATTAGCGGAAATGTCGCCGGAATATTACGAAGCTGCAAAAGAAATTTTTCAAGGTCGTATTTTTTACGCAAGTAATATGTGTATTTTAAGTCGTATGGTTTTAGATGATTTATGTAAATGGATGTTCCCAATTGTTGGAGAAGTGGAGCAACGTGTTGGTGATATTAATGATCCGTATTTTAATCGATATGGTGGATTTTGTACCGAAAGATTGATAACACTTTATTTTTTATATAATAAACATAAAATTAGGATTGTACATGCTGAAAAAATATTTGTAAGTTAGAGCCTGCAATATTTTATATAAATAGAGGTGAAGATATTGAAACGTATTTTAGTGACAGGTGGTGCTGGATTTCTAGGATCGCATTTGTGTGACAGGTTACTGGCTGATGGGAATGATGTTATTTGTTTGGATAATTTATTTACAGGTAGTAAGGATAATATTCGCCATCTTCTAGTGAATCCTTATTTTGAGTATATACGACATGATGTGACAGAACCTATTCAGCTTGAGGTGGATCAAATATATAATCTTGCTTGTCCTGCAAGTCCGATACATTATCAATACAACCCCATCAAGACGGCGAATACATCGGTTTTGGGAGCCATTAATATGTTGGAGCTGGCACGGAAAACAAATGCAAGAATTCTGCAGGCAAGTACCTCAGAAGTTTATGGAAACCCACAGATACATCCACAGCCTGAAAGTTATTGGGGCTCGGTAAATCCAATAGGTATTCGTTCATGTTATGATGAAGGAAAAAGAATGGCAGAAACTTTGTTCTTTGATTATCATAGACAGTATGATGTCGATATTCGCGTGATTCGTATTTTTAATACATATGGTCCGCGTATGAATCCATCGGATGGACGTGTCGTATCTAATTTTATCGTACAAGCCATTCGAGGTGAGGCTTTAACGGTATATGGAACTGGGACTCAAACAAGAAGTTTCTGTTATGTAGATGATCTTATTGATGGCATGGTGCGGATGATGGAAACTGAGGATTTTTTAGGACCAGTTAATCTAGGAAATCCTGAAGAGTTTACTATGATGAATTTAGCAAAAAAAATAATTAATTTAACAGGGTCCAATTCACATATCGTACATGCTAAATTGCCTAGTGATGATCCTGTACAACGTCAGCCAATAATTGATTTAGCAATGGAGATGTTAGATTGGAAACCATCAATTAGTTTAGATGATGGATTACAACGAACGATAGCATATTTTCGTAAAATACTGTAAGGTGATTTAGGGAGAAAATGTTATGAAAATTACAATTGTAGGGACTGGGTACGTAGGACTGGTAACTGGCACCTGTTTTGCAGAAATGGGGAATATGGTATGGTGTGTTGATATAGATGATAAAAAGATTTCTATGCTTAAAAATGGTGATATTCCTATTTTCGAACCTGGCTTAAAAGAAATGGTCGTAGAAAATTGTGCTAGAGGACATTTACACTTTACTACAAGCATAGAAGAAGCTCTGCAGCATACAAATATTTGCTTTATTGCAGTGGGGACACCGATGCGAAAAGATCGGAGTGCAGATTTATCTTATGTGGAAAATGTAGCAAGGGATATTGGAAAATATATGGTTCATCATATGTTTGTGGTGGATAAATCTACTGTTCCAGTAGGCACTGCAAGGAAAGTGAGAGTTTGGATTCAGGAAGAGTTAGACCATAGAGAAAATAATTTGACATTTGATGTTATTTCTAATCCTGAATTTCTTAAAGAAGGTGCTGCTGTTAGTGATTGTATGAAACCTGATCGGGTGGTTATTGGTGTGGATAATGATGAAGCACAGGAGGTTATGAAAGCTCTTTATAGAGTACATGTAAAAAATACAGAAAATTTTATTGTTATGGATATTCCCAGTGCAGAGATGACTAAATATGCCGCAAATGCCATGTTGGCTACAAAAATAAGTTTTATGAATGAAATTGCCGGGATTTGTGAACGTGTGGGTGCAGATGTGAATAAAGTACGTTTGGGGATTGGCAGTGACACTCGTATAGGTTATAGTTTTATTTATCCTGGTTGTGGTTATGGCGGTAGTTGTTTTCCAAAGGATATTCAAGCACTAATACAAACGAGTATGGAGTATGACTATGAACCAAATATTTTAAATGCTGTAGAGTTAGTTAATGAACGGCAAAAAATGGTGCTTCCTGAAAAAATTGTACAAATTTTTGGCGAAAATTTATCTGAGCGATGCTTCGCGGTGTGGGGGCTTAGTTTTAAGCCTGATACCGATGATATGAGAGAATCGCCTGCTATTAATATCATTAAGGAATTAGTAAGACGGGGAGCAAATATTGTAGCATATGATCCTAAAGCTATAGTAGAGGCACAAACATATTATTTGGTTGATATGCCAAAAGTTTCTTATGCAGATAGCAAATATGAGGCATTGAAGGGCGCTGATGCGCTTATCTTGATAACGGAATGGAAAGAATTTCGTCAGCCTGATTTTGAAGAAATTGTAAAACTGTTGAAACAACCGCTGATATTTGATGGGCGAAATCAATATGATAAGAATCGTCTGGCAAAATATGGAATTGAATATCATCAAATTGGGGTGGCATAGTAAATGGAAAAATTATATTTCAATTTGATGGCATCGATGATGTGTGCCAATTATGGAAATTTGGAAAAAGAAGTAAGAGATTTGGAAAAAGGAGGAATAGATTCATTTCATATTGATATTATGGATGGTCGATATGTGCCTAACTATGCGATGTCTCTTAATGATATGCGTTATATTCGTTCGGCTGCTGATAGGCCACTAGATGTGCATTTAATGGTAGAGCATCCAAATAATACGATAGAGATATTTATTAGAAATTTACGAAAAGGTGACACGATTTATATTCATCCTGAGGCAGAATATCATCCATCTACGACATTACAAAAGATTATTAATGCTGGAATGATACCGGGAATTGCTATTAATCCAGGAACGAGTGTAGAAACAGTCTATGAAATGTTGCGCATTGTAAAGTCTGTTCTTGTTATGGCTGTTAATCCTGGAAATGCAGGACAAATGTATTTGCCTTATGTAGGAGAGAAATTGGCTCATCTATTAGCGTTGCGTAAGGAAATGCAGTTTGATGTGTACTGGGATGGAGCGTGCAGCGTAGATAAGATTCAACAATTTGCACCGCAAGGCGTTAAGGGATTTGTATTGGGGACGACACTATTGTTTGGGAAGAATAAGCCTTATAGTGAGATATTGCAGACGATACGGGAGATGAGGTTTTGAATATTGCATTGATTTTGGCCGGAGGCACTGGCCGTCGTATGGGACAAGAAATTCCAAAACAGTTTATACATGTAAATAATTGTCCTGTGATTATATACACTTTGCTGGTGGTGCAGAATCATCCGGAAATAGATTGTATACAGGTGGTATGTATTGATGGTTGGGAAAAAATATTACAAGGATATGCAAAGCAATATAATATTACAAAACTTATGGGAATAGTATCTGGAGGTGATACACGCTTTGAATCGACAAGGATTGGAATGGAGTCTTTAAAATATGTACATGATGATGATGTGATTATCGTTCATGACAGTGTTCGTCCGCTGGTTACAGCAGAGTCTTTATCGGACACAATAGCAGTTTGTCGTTCGTATGGTAACTCTATGTCTATTCTTAATTGCACAGATACTATGTATGAGAAAACAAATGAGGCATATACATCGAGAGAAATGGAACGCAGTAGATTAGTCCGGGGACAAACACCTGAGGCTGTGTCAGGAAGACGTATGCGGGAAATGTATGCAGCGGCAGATGCAAGAGGAATACGTATGGACTCGATTTCTGCTATGCAAAGTGCTTTGGGCTGGAATATTCACTTTGCCAAAGGTTCAGAGCGAAATATCAAGCTTACAAATACAGAAGATATAGAACTTTTTAAGGCATTAATCGCTGTAGAGAAGGATGAGTGGTTGAAATGAAAGCTTTAAATTTGCATGCTATTGCGGATTTGCGTTATGAAGATGTGCCTATGCCAATGCGTCATAAAGGGGAAGTCCTCTTGAAAATTCAGGCTGTGGGAATTTGTGGCAGTGATATTCCAAGGGTATTTATAAAAGGGACATATCATTTTCCAACAATTATTGGACATGAGTTTGCTGGGGAAATTGTAGAGGCTGAAGATGATTCGATAATTGGTCGTGGAGTTGCAGTGATTCCGCTACTGCCTTGTGGACAATGTGAAGCGTGTCAGGAAGAGCACTATGCACAATGTTCGCAATATGATTATTATGGTTCGCGTAGAAATGGAGCGATGACAGAATATTTAGCAGTTAAACAGGATAATATTTGCTTTATGCCAGAAGGAATTAGTTATGAAGAAGCCGCGATGTGTGAACCAGCAGCTGTGGCATTGCACGCTTTTCACAAGTGCAGCGTTGAAGCAGGGAGTACTATTCTCATTTATGGAATTGGTCCAATTGCTTTGATATTGGCGCAATGGGCTAGAGCAGCAGGGGTAAAAAATATTGTGTTGGTTGGGCGTACGGAGGATAAAGTTGAATTTGCTAGGACGTTAGGTTTTTCGTTAGCAGTGAATGTGAAACAGGATAATTTGGAAGAGTTGATACAGGAAATCACCTTCGGTCGTGGTGTTGATGCTTGTATTGAGGGAACGGGAGAATCAAGGGCATTGGAAACATGTATTCTCAACACTAAGAACTATGGTACTATTGTGAGTATGGGGAATCCTGTTGGTGATATGCGATTATCTCAAGACGTGTATTGGCGAATTCTTCGCAAGGAATTATCAATTGTTGGAACGTGGAATAGCAGCTTTAGTCAAAAGAAAAATGAGTGGAAAGATACGTTGCTTGCTATGCAGGATGGCAGGTTGAATTTAAAGCCCTTGATTACACATAGATTTTTGTTGGCAGAGTATGAGAAGGCATTTGCACTTATGCATGAACGTTTAGAAATGTATTGTAAGGTAATGTTCGTAAAAAGACTATGATTTTGTGTAATAGATACATAGGCTGGTATTTTCTTTACTATACAAAATTATCACAAGGATATTTTAATTTAATTCGATTACCATTTTTATCATAAAATTGAACGTCTACCTCCTCATCGGCAATCATTGATGCGGTAGAGGAAACTGAAGCGATGGTTTTTAAATTAGAGCCTGTTGTCAGATATAAAACCTCGAATGGTATTGGATTACAAAACACATAAGCTTCAGGGAATACACGTTGATAGTCTATGTTTCCTCCTGTTGGATGTGCTTTGATGTAAGTGTCTTTTTTGTTGAAATTTGAGAAGATTTTTTTATATATCGGATTTATTCCCCCATAAGTATCTAATGTCGATAATTTGTACCTTTCTTTTTAAATCGTTTGGAATTCGCCAAATGCCAGTTAAAAATATACTATCCACACGATTGTTATGTCCCATACAATGTCGACGGTTTTCACCAAGGCTGTTTCTAGTTACATAGTTACCTGTACCATCTTCTAAGAGGATAAACGGAATATCTTTTAATTTTTCATCCCATATGATTGTAGCAATGTCGATGTGATCCTGTCCATAAATACAAACATCGCCATTAAAATGCTTGTATATTTCATTTGTTAATTTTGTTAAGTATTCTTTATTTTTTTTCGTTCCATGGGAAGTTTTTCTGCGGGAATATTATATAGAATTTTTTGGTGGCAGGCAAAACCTTTGTCTTCTAGGTTTTTAACAACAATGGGGCTAAAACAAAAATCGAATATAAAAAAAGTTTCTTTGAACTTTTCATAAGGCATTAATAAATAGTATAGAAAGAATGTATATTGCGTGTCACACATTAATATATTCATGAGTTAGATGCCTCCTTTTAGCCTGCATCAATATCTACATGGGCTCCTTGGTATTTGTTTTTGTCGGATTCTTTGAGGTCTTTTTGGTATGGGGTGGTTTCGTTGACGTAGCGGATTTGGGTGGTGGTTTCGCCGCCGGATATGTAAGTGCGACCACATTCGGGGCAGACATCGGTTTTGAGACGAACGCTGGCGCGGACAACTTCTCCGTTGCTGGCGTCTGCTTTTTGGTAAGCATTGGAAACGTGTTCCTGTTCGTGGCTCATGACTACGGAGGCAGCGTTGTTGGGGTCGATATGACCGGCTGCCTTGAAGGAAACCATTTCATCGGATCCATCCTGGTATTTGCGATTTTTACAGGTTTTACATTCACTAGGGGGGGAGTTTCGACTGCCGACATTTTTGGTTTCAGTATCCTCGGTTGGAGAGTTCGTCTCATAGGGAGCAGTTGCGTGGTCGTGTGGGTCATAGCTGCTGTACCGGTCATAGGGGGAGTGGTATTCACCTGTTCCATTAATATGCATATCCATCATGCTTTACACATCCTTCCTTGAATCATATATTCCTCGTATTGTATATCGGATATGTTGACGAAATCTTAAATTTTTTTCTCGGTAGTTGATGTGCGTATTTTCAAGGAGATTGGCTTGAAGGAAATATGATATAAATCAATTTAGGTGGAAGTTACTATCAGACATCGATGGAGTGGCAGGGATTTATCGTTGGTTTGCAGAATATTATCGCAACAATAGAATATATTTTGCTGGATAGATTGTCGTTAATGGGGGAAGATTATATCATGAAATATGATTATCTGATTGTTGGTTCCGGGCTTTTTGGAGCGGTGTTTGCCCATGAAATGTCACAGCGGGGAAAAAAGTGTCTGGTTTTGGAAAGGCGGCAGGCTGTTGGCGGGAATATTCGTTGTGAGGAACGCGAGGGGATTAATGTACATGTTTATGGTGCACATATTTTTCACACGAATAACCAAATGGTATGGACATATTTGAATCGTTTTGTGCAATTTAATCAGTATATCAATTCACCAATGGCAAATTTTCGTGGGGAATTGTACAATCTGCCTTTTAATATGAATACTTTTCGGGCAATGTGGGGCGTGCGGACACCTGCTGAGGCTAAGATGAAAATTTCTGCACAGCGGACGGAGATAGCAGGTGAACCGCTAAATCTGGAGGAACAGGCGATTTCTTTGGTGGGGCGGGATATTTATGAAAAATTGATTCAGGGCTATACGGAAAAACAATGGGGGCGCAAGTGCAAGGACTTACCTGCTTTTATCATTAAACGTCTGCCTGTGCGTTATACCTATGATAATAATTATTTTAATGCCCGTTATCAGGGGATTCCTATCGGTGGTTATAATAAGATTATTGAGAAACTGCTGGAAGGAATTCAAGTGCAGCTGGGCGTTGACTACAACACTGTCCGGAGTGAATATGATTGTATGGCAGAAAAAGTTATGTATACCGGATCTCTGGATGAATATTTTGGTTATAGGCTAGGAAGGTTGGCTTATCGTGGGCTGCGATTTGAAATGGAGCGGTTGGAACAGGAAAATTATCAGGGAGTGGCCGTAATGAATTATACGGCACCGGAGGTTCCTTATACCAGAATTATCGAGCATAAGCATTTTGAGTTTGGCACGCAGCCAGTAACTTATATTACTAGGGAATATCCACAGGAATGGCAGCCGGGGCAGGAGGCTTATTATCCGGTTAACGATCAGCGTAATCAGGATTTGTATAATCGATATGCAGGATTGGCTGGCTGGGAGGAGAAATTGCTGTTAGGCGGGCGGTTGGCGCTGTATAGATATCTGGATATGGATAAGGTTGTAGAACTGGCTTTAGCAGCTGTGGAAAGGGAATTAGGAAGTTAAAAGATTTGCGGTTATAATGTGGAGGTGTTTATGCATATTGTATATATAAATGGGGGACTGGGGAATCAAGTTTTCCAATATATGTTTTTCTATTTTTTACAGAGGTTATTGCCGGATATAGATTTTTTCCTTGATGATAATAAATTTTATGGCACAGATGTTCCTCATCATGGCTACGAATTAAAGCGAATATTCGGTATAGAAGCTCCCCTGCTTAGTGATAGGTTTTCGCCTGATGTTTGGCGCTATATGACGGCCAAGCGGCAGGATGGATTATATATACCAGAGCAATTGTTGAGGGAAGGTCTTTCCTTAGAAGTTATTAGAGAAAAAGGTGTTAAAAATATAAAGTTTTCTGGAAAGATTAACGATTATATTCCGGGAACATCGTTGACATTATCACCAAAAGCATGTGTTTATTGGCATGGGTATTGGTTGTCGGAGATTTTTTATAATAATATGAACGATGAATTGGACGAAATCTTGAAATTTCCTCCAATTATAGATGATGTTAATTTGAATTTATTAGATGCAATAAATTCTTCCAGAGAATCAACAGCAATACATATCCGCCGCGGTGATATGGTTAAATATGGTTGGGCAGCTCCAATGAGTTACTTTAGTGATATGATCAGGAAGATAGAAAAGGATATTTGTCCTTCGCTATACCTATTATTTTCGGATGATTTGCCATATTGTGAGGCACATGCAGAAGAATTGGGGTTATTGTCAGTCGCCAGAAAATTATATTTGGTTGATAATAACAAGGGGGACGACTATTATCGTGACCTGCAGCTTATGTCCTATTGTAATAATCGGTTATCCGATAGATCGTCTTTTAGTTTGTTAGCAAGTTTATTCTGTAAGTGTGAAAATAAGAAAGATTGGAATCGATGGGCTTAAATGAAATCCCTGCTACCTATTGCAACTTACAGCGCTTTCTACTATGATGTAAGTGATACTATGGATTGGAGGACGAAGTTTTGCTGGAACAGCTTTGTTTTGAAATAGAGGATATGCATCTAAAGGTAGAGTTTTCTGTACGGGAGCGGCAGCTTTTTTATCGTGTAGGCGATGGCGAGTTTGCGGTGTTAGATGGCGGACGGCGCTGGCTGCGGCGGCTGGAAAAGCTGCATCTTGGTTCCTGGCGGGCAAGTTATCAGCCGCCGGTGCCGCCGGAACGGCATAGTTTGTGGCGGTTGGCGTTTAAGGATTCGAAACTTGGTCAGCGGCGGATTGTGGGGGATAATGCGCATCCGGGCAGCTGGGCGGCGTTTATCGACCTGATGAATGAGATTCCCGGTGTGGAGATTAACCGGGTGCGGCAGCTGGAGCAGGTGGCGCTGATCCTGCATGATACGATTGACAATCCGCGGGGGAATATCTATCTGCCGAAGCAAAAAAAAATCAGCCTTGTGGAAAAGCTGATCATCAATCGGGGCAAGCATATTCTGGTGTTTACGCGGCATAAGCAGGGGCTGGGGACGGAACGCCATGCCTTTGATTCGGTGCGCAATGTGCCGCTGCTCTTAGAGCGGATTGCTGAGCATGCGGCGGAGTGGCAGGTGCAGCAGGACGGGGTCACGGATGATTTCCTGCCGCGGGTGGAATGGACACTCAGCTGGCGTGATGGTTCGGAGGATACGGGCTGTTATGTTCTGCGGGGCGATGCTATGCCGGATGCGTGGAAGAATTTTATGGAGGAAATCGGTAAGTTCACGGGTAATGTCCGTGGGCGGATTTTCTGATTTTGAGGCAGGATTTAGTCCTCTGTTTGTCGAAAGAGTCTAAAGATGTAAGACGTGCAGATGGGGGGAGATACCATGTCGGAGCCGATTCAGACGGGACATCGGGTGTATTTTGGCAACCGTAAAATGAATATGGAGATGCTGGAGACGAAGCCTTATTATGTGGCTACGCCGGGCAGTGAGCTTTCGCAGGAGGAACTGGAGGCTGAGGCGATGAAAGATGTGAAAAAGCCGGCAGCACCACAACCGCCGGCAGCAGAAGCTGTGCCTGAGGCAGGTTCGCCAGAGGATATTGCAGCGCGGATTGCCGGAGACAGGACAAGGAATCAGGCAGATATTTTAGAATTGGCCAAGAGCCAAATGGATGGTTGACTCCAAGGCCCTCGGGGAGGGATTTTCTTGTATACGTTAAAAGATGATGTGTTTAAGGGCAGGCGTCCGCAGATTCATGAGGAAGCCTTCGTGGCTCCTCAAGTTTTTTTGTCCGGTGATGTGCGGGTGGGAAAATATTCCAGTCTGTGGCCGGGGGTTGTGGCCCGAGGAGATGTGAATTACATTTCTGTCGGGGAATGTTCGAATGTGCAGGATTTGGTCTGTCTGCATGTGGCAGATGATAAACCCTGCATCATTGGCGATTATGTAACGGTCGGTCATGGAGCGGTGCTGCATGGCTGTGAGATTGAAGACCATGTGCTGATTGGCATGAGTGCTACGGTTCTGACGGGGGCAAAGATTGGCAAAGGCTCGATTATTGCCGCAGGAGCCTTGGTGAAGGAAAATGATGTGATTCCACCTAATTCGCTGGTGGTTGGTGTGCCGGGGAAGGTCGTGCGCACGCAGGACCGGTTGGAGAGCATTCATGCGCAGGCAATCAAGTATAAGTGCGAATGGGCGATTGAATATGGTGTGAAGCCGGATATCGGCGGAGAATTGTATCACGGGGAAAAGATTATTTGACCGGAATGGCGATGAGCTGCTCATCGCCACTTTTTATTTGCGCACGGCCAGCGGTCAGGTTGGTGATGTCTTCGCTGATTTTTTCGGTTTCGGCAGGGGAAATCAGGAGGTGCAGGGTTACGCCTTCGGCGTAGTCCGCTTCTTTGCTGCGGATTTCCTTTTGCCGCATATAATGCTCGATGGTGGCGAGGTGTTCGTAGCTGATGGCAACATCAAGCTGGGCAAAGGGCGTCATTTCCAGAATGGTGGCCGCTTCGATGCCGATGGCTGCTGCGTGAGAGTAAGCGCGGATAAGGCCGCCAGCCCCTAATTTAATACCGCCAAAGTAACGGGTGACGACCACGACAATGTTGGTCAGCCCGTTTTTTTTGATGGCTTCGAGGATAGGATTGCCCGCCGTGCCGCCCGGTTCGCCGTCGTCGTTGGATTTTTGCTTGTCGGCTTTTTCGCCGAGGACGTAGGCGGAGCAGTTGTGGCGGGCGTCGAAGTAACGTTTTTTAATGGCGGTGATGAATTCGCGGGCTTCTTCTTCGCTGTCCACATGGCGTAGGTGGGTGATGAATTTGGATTTTTGGATTTCGTAGAGGGTTTCTACGCTATCGTCAATTTCTTCGATAGTGCGGTAGCTATGCATATGGCCTCCTGATTTTGCGTAAAATTTTCTCTTTCTAGTATACCTATTGTATACATGGAAAAAAAGGGCGTTTTGACAAAAATTTTTATGGTAATTCCCTCTGTTTTGTAGTATTCTTAGCTTATTATTACATGAAGCGCCGCGGATGGCAGCAGCTATACAAATCACAGAAAGCAGCGGTGCTGGGAAGGTTGTGTTATTAAGGTCATGAATGAAGAAAAAATGAACAGAGGTCTCAAGAACAGGCACCTGCAGCTGATTTCTCTTGGCGGGGTTATCGGCAGCGGCTATTTCCTGGGGACGGGGTATGTGCTGGAGCAGGCAGGGCCGGCGGCGGTATTGGCGTATCTTTTGGGCGGTATTATCGTCCTGTGCGTCATGTTGTGTCTGGCGGAGCTGGCGGTGGACAAACCGATTTCCGGTTCGTTTGTTACCTATGCGCGTGAACATATTTCGCCAACCTGGGCCTGTGGTGTGGGCTGGGCATATTGGCTCACCTGGGTGGCGTATGTTCCGTCCGAGATGATTGCTGCGGGCATCATCATGAATTCTTTTTTGCCGGCAGTGAGCCAGCTTTGGTGGGCGGTGTTGTTCAGCCTGCTGGTTACCTGTATTAACCTCTTTCATGTGGATAAATTCGGGGAGAGTGAATCGTGGCTGGCGCTTATAAAGATTATCGCGCTGGTGGCGTTCAGTATCGTGGCCGGGCTTATCTGTCTGGGCGTTATCGGCGACCAGGGCGTTATCGGCGCGAGCGTGCTCTTGGGCAGCGGCGGTTTTGCGCCGAATGGCTATTGGTCGATTGTGCTCACGATGGTGATTATTCTCGTAAACTTTCAGGGTACGGAAATCATTGGCCTGGCGGCTGGTGAGTGCAAAGACCCGGCCAAGAGCATTCCGATTGCGGTGCGCAATGTAACGTGGCGGATTATCGCGCTTTACATTATCCCGATTACGCTATTGGTTTCCATTCTGCCCTGGGATAAGGCCTCGTTGGAGGAAAGCGTCTTTGCGGCGGCAGTTAACCATTACGGGCTGACCGGTTTTGGTGCGTTCTTTGCTTTCGTCATTTTGACGGCGGCCATCTCTTGTTCCAATTCGGGGCTCTATGGTGCGGCACGGGCCATGCATGCGCTGGCCAAAATGGATATGGCGCCCAAGGCGTTTGGCAATCTCAATAAAAACGGCATGCCCTCACACGCCATCTGGATTTCCATTTGTGCCTGCTGGGCAGTGATTATGCTTTATGCGTTTAATCCCGATTCGGTGATTTACACTTACCTGCTCGCGGTATCGGGCTTCACGGGGGCGATAGCCTGGATTTCCATCTGCTGGAGCCAGTATCGCAGCCGCAAGGCGATGATTGCAGCGGGGACGGAGGCAAGCCTTCGTTATAAGACTCCGTTTTTCCCGTATGTGACGCTCTTTGGCATTTGGTCGCAGGTTATCTGCCTGGGCATCATGGTATTCATGCCGGATTTGCAGGCAGCCTTCTTAACCGGCGTGCCTATGCTGATTGCGCCGATGGTCTGGTATAAACTGCGGGCCAAACGGCGGGCGGCGCTGGCGCGTTAAAGCGAACAAAATATTTTTTCAAATAACAGAAAGTGCGTTGACGTTAAATGGTCAACGCACTTTTTGCAAATTGCAGTTTATCGATGTCTTTGCGAGATTGAACTTATTTGTTACAGCTCAGTTTGGCGGAGGTGGTAATACTTTTCGCCGTTGCACTAAATGACCCACAAGGAAATATATGGGCTTTTTAGCCACATGCGCCGGGCAAGACCGGCGGCGCGTATGGTCAGCTCAATTTCTAGAAACTGTCGTTTGTGGGCCAGTCCTCACTGCGTTCGGACAGTCGTTCCACGGCGAAAAGCATCACCACCTCCGCCCTGAGTGATGTCCGTACAAACCGTCATTTTCGTTGTGATAAGCAGCAAGTACATCGATGTTCTTGTTACAGGAGCAACGAGTTTGTGGCAACAGGCTAAATCGCAGCTTCGGATAAATAAACTGCTCTCCCACCAAAGTTATGTATGTACCAT